>NZ_CP085840.1:621474-932212 GCF_020715685.1 Dermatobacter hominis | reverse complement strand
ATCGCCGCCATGCGCCCCGGGAAGTCGGGCGCGGTGCAGAGGCTGCCGTTCGACTCGTGCGGGTCGGCGCCCAGCACGAGCAGGTAGTCGGTCCGGTCGAGGTCCGGGACCGCCATCGCCCCGGCGTTGCCGTACATCAGCCCCGACGACACGTGCCGTGGCATCTGGTCCACGGTGGACGCCGAAAAGACGTTCCGGGTGCCGAGCGACTGCAGCAGCGGCCGCGTGAACACCGTGCCCCCGAGCGTGTGCGCGTTGGGGTTGCCGAGGTAGATCGCCACCGACTCGGGACCGTGCGCCTGGCGGACCGCGGCGAGCCGGCGGTCGACCTCGGCGAACGCCTCCTCCCAGGTCACCTCGACGTGGACGCCGTCGCGGCGCACGAGGGGCGCCCGCAGCCGGTCCGGGTCCTCGTGCAGCCGCTGGAGCGTGGAGCCCTTCGGGCAGATGAACCCGTGGCTGAAGACGTCGTCGCGGTCGCCCCGGATGCGCTTCACCGCGCCCGACTCGACCTCGACCTCCAGCCCGCAGGTGGCCTCGCACAGGGGACAGGTGCGGAAGTGGCTCCCGTCGGCCCCCGTGCCCGTGGCCTCGACCGTCGTCATGTCGTTCCCCCGATGTGTCCGGCCCGGTGCGGGCCCCGTCCGTGCCGGTGCGTCAACCGGCGACTGCCCTGTTGCGCCCCCCGCCTGCCTCGGCCCAGCCTTCCACCAACCGGGTCAGCACGGGCAGCGTCACCGCGCCCGAGCCGAGGACCACGTCGTGGAAGTCGGCGATGCGGAAGCCCTCTCCCAGCCGGGCCCGGGCCTCGTCGCGCAGCGCCTGGATGTGCAGCTGGCCGACCTTGTAGGACAGCGCCTGGCCCGGCATCGCCAGGTAGCGGTCGACCTCGGCGAGCACCTGGTCGATCGGCACCGGCGTGTGCGCCTCGAAGTAGTCGACGGCCTGCTGGCGGGTCCACCCGAGGGCGTGCAGCCCGGTGTCCACCACGAGCCGGGCCGAGCGCCACGAGTCGGCGGTGAGCATGCCGAGCCGGTCGAGCGGGCCGGAGTAGAGGCCCATCTCGTCGGCGAGCCGCTCGGCGTAGAGCCCCCAGCCCTCGATGTAGCTGGTGGCGCCGTCGTGGCGCTGGAACTCGGGCAGGTCGTCGAGCTCCTGGCTGATCGCGATCTGCAGGTGGTGGCCCGGGATCGCCTCGTGGAAGGCGATCGACTCCGCCTCGGTGCGCGACGCCTCGGTCGGGTCGGCCGTGTTGATGAAGTAGGTGCCGCCGCGGGAGCCGTCGACCGCCGGCGGGTAGTAGTAGGCGTACGGCGCGTCGGCGGCGAGGAAGTCGGGCACCGGCAGCACGGTGCACGGGGACTCGGGGAGGCGACCGAACCAGTCGTCGATCGCCGCGGTGGCGCGTGCGACGGTAGAGGTGGCCACCTCGATGATGTCGTCGGCGTCACGGTGCTTCAGGTCCGGGTCGGTCCGCAGCCGGGTGAAGATCTCCTGCAGGTCCGTGGTGCCGAAGACCTCGGCGCCGAGCTCGCGGTACTCCGCGGGGAGCACCTGCTCGGTCCGCTCCCGCCCGAGCTCGTGGAGCTCCTCCGGCGAGCGGTCGAGCGTGGTGTGCGCCCGGACGAGGGCGGCGTACATCGCCTCGCCGTCGTCGAGGTGGCACCAGCCCGCGTGGTCGTCGTCGCGGGCGACGGGGACCAGCTCCTCCCGGAGCACGCCGAGGTACGCCCGGAACGCGGGACGGATGACGTCGTGCACGAGCTCGAGCGCGTCCTGGCGCCACGCATCGGCGCCGTCCCAGGGCTCGCCGTCCGCCCCGGCCGGCAGCCCGGGCTGGAGGAACGGGTCGTCGTCCTCGTCGGTCGCGAGGTACTGCTCCAGCGAGTTCACCGAGCGGCCGACCACCGCGGCGGCCGGCGTGCGACCGGCCTCGAGCCCGTCACGGAAGCGGTCGAGCGCCTGGCCGAGCAGGCGCGGCACCTGCGCGTACCGCGTCAGGGCGGCCTGGGCGTCGGCCGGCTCCGGGTAGGTCATCTGCGGCACCGCCATCAGCAGCGATGCGTGGGGGCCGAGCATCTGGTCGCTCGCCATCTCGACCAGGCGGAGGTCGATCGCCTCGATGCCCGTGCGCAGCTGGTGCGCCAGCAGGTCGGCGGTGACCGCGACGGCGGGGCTGATTGGTGACGAGCCCTCGCCGGCGGTCGCCTCGGCGAGGTCGTCGGCCATGGCGGCCAGCTCGTCGCGCAGCCGGCGGTCGGCGGCGGCCGACAGGTCCTCGAGCCGGTCGTCGTGGTCGTGGATGCCGAGCAGGGTGGCCGAGGTCGGGGCGGCCGCCAGCACGGTCGTCCAGTAGCGGTCGGCCACGTCGAGCACCGCACGGTCGCCGGTCATGTGCCGCAGACTACTGATGCCTCTCCGCCGGCGGGCGTGGTGATGCCGCTCCGCCGGCGGGCGTGGTGATGCCGCTCCGCCGGCGGGCGTGGTGATGCCGCTCCGCCGGCGGGCGTGTCGATGCCTCCCCGCTTTCGGGCGTGGCGATGTTTCCGTCGACCGGGCGTGACCGACTCCCGGCCCGGCGGAACGACCGACGGTTAGTCTGACCGGCGGTGGACCCGACCGTGCCCGACACCTGGGAGGCCGACGTCGTCCTCCGCGACGGGCACACCGTCCGGATGCGCTCCATCCGACCCGACGACGCCGAGCGCATCGAGCGCTTCCACGAGCGCCAGTCGCCGGAGTCGATCTACTTCCGGTTCTTCTCGCCGCGACCGAAGCTCTCGGAGCGCGAGATCCGGCACTTCACCAACGTCGACCACCACGACCGGGTCGCGTTCGTCGCGCTGCTCGACGACGAGCTGATCGGCGTCGCCCGCTACGAGCGCTACGAGGGCACCGACACCGCCGAGGTCGCCTTCTTCACCGACGACCGCCACCACGGCCGCGGGCTCGCCACCCTCATGCTCGAGTACCTCGCCGCCGCAGCGCGCGAGAACGGCATCTCGCGGTTCCGGGCGACGACGCTGCCGACCAACCGCAAGATGCTCAAGGTGTTCTCGGCCGCCGGCTACGACGTCGCCACGCACCTCGAGGACGGCGTGGTCGACGTGGCGTTCGACCTCCGGGCCACCGACCAGGTGTTCGCCGCGGTCGACCGGCGCGAGCGGCAGGCCGAGGCGGCGTCGGTCCGCCGGCTGCTGCGCCCGGAGTCGGTGGCGGTGATCGACGTCGGCGGCTGGTCACCCGACTCCGACGGCCACGGCACCCACGGCCTCGCCGGCGCGGTCGCGCTGCAGCTCATGCGGGCGGGGTACACGGGCACGGTCACCCCGGTGGCGCCCGATCGGATCGACGAGCTGCCCGAGGGCACGGACCTCGTCGTCGTGTCCGGTGCAGCGGCGTCGGTCCCCGACGTGCTCGACGCGTGCGGGGCGCGCGGCGCCGGCACGGCGGTGGTCCTGTCGGACGCCGGCGACGCGGAGGCCCAGGCGATGGTCGAGGCGGCCCGCCGCCGGGGCCTCCGGCTGCTCGGGCCCGGCAGCTACGGCGTGTGCAACACCGACCCCGACGTCCGGCTGCACGCCATGCCCACGGGGCCGGTGCCCCTGCCGGGGGCCATCGGGGTGCTCACCGAGTCAGGCGACGTCGTGACCTCGGTCGTCGACCACGCCTGCCGCGTCGGCCTCGGGATCTCCACGCTCGTGTCGTCCGACGTCCCGGTCGACGTCGGCGTCGCCGACCTCCTCAGCTGGTGGGCCGACGACGACGCCACCCGTGCGGTGCTGGTCCACCTCGGCACCGGGGCGCTGCCAGGCCGGTTCGTCCGGGCCGCCCGCGCCGCCTCGATGGCCAAGCCGGTCGCCGCCCTCCGCACGGCGATCCGGCCGGTCGGCACCCGTCGTGACGCGGAGCAGCGCCGCGACGAGGCGATGATCCGCCAGTCGGGCGTGATCCCCGTCGCCAACCTGCAGCAGCTGTTCGCGATCGGGCGGCTGCTGGCCGACCAGCCCGCGCCCGGCGGGCGCGGCGTCGCCGTCGTCGGCGCGTCCGAGGGCGCGGTCGCGCTCGCCGCCGCTGCGTGCTCGGCGGCAGGCCTGGAGCTCGCTCCGCTCCGTCGCCTCACGTCGTCGGTCGACGACCACGTGTCGGCGCTCGCCGCTGCGGCCGACGACCCGGCCGTGCACTCGATCATCGTCGTGGACACCACGCCCGGCCCCCTGCCGCCCGCCGAGCTGTCGTCCGAGATCCTCGCCACGTCGTCGGCGCGACCCGACCTGACGATCGTCGTCGCCACCGTGGGCGGCGAGCGGCCCGCCCGGCTGCTCGACGAGCAGGCCGGCGTCGCGGTGCCCGTCTTCACGTTCCCCGAGCACGCCGCCCACGCGCTGGGGAAGCTCGCCGCGGTGGGCGAGTGGCGCTCCACCGCCCGGGTCTACGGCGACGACGCGCCGAGCGGCGCCGACGCCGAGGCGGCGCGCCACCTGGTGGCGTCGTGGCGCGACGGGGAGGACGAGGTCGAGCTCGACCACGAGCAGCAGGAGGCGCTGCTCGGCGCGTTCGGCCTGTCGGTCGCGGACCGCCGCACCGTCCGCACCGCCGACGAGGCGGTCGCCGCCGCCCGCGAGCTCGGGTGGCCGGTCGCCCTGAAGGCGCAGCGCCGAGACCGGAGGAAGCGGACGGCGCTGAGCGGCGTCGCCCTCGACATCGCCGACGAGGACGACCTGCGCAACACCTGGGCGCGCATGGAGTCGGCGCTCGGCGCCGACGGGATGCTCCCCGCCGTGGTCCAGCGCTTCGTCGAGCAGGGCATCGACGTCGCGGTGCGCGTGCGGCGGTCGGGGAGCGTGGCCACGGTCGAGGTCGGCCTCGGCGGTCCCGCCGCCGCGTTCGACCCGTGGGAGCTCGGCGTGCTGCCGCTCACCCTCCCCGACGCCACCGTCCTGGTCTCGTCCTCGTCGGTCGGCCGGGCGCTGACCGACCCGATCGACCGCGTCCCGGTCGTCGCGCTCGTGCACCGACTCGCCGCCCTGGCCGAGGCGGTCGACGAGATCCACGAGATCGTCGCCGACCCGGTCATCGTGTCGGGCCCGACGGCCTGGGTCACCGACGTGCACGTCGTCGTCGGCGAGCCCCAGGGCGACCCGCCGGTCCGCCACCTCGCCTGAGCCCCCTCGCCTGAGACCCCCCGAGCTCGAACTGGCTGTCGTTCTGCCGGTCAGGACCGGCAGAACGACAGCCAGTTCATGGACGGGGGTCCGGAGCGGGGTCAGGGACGGGGTTCGCGGGGCAGGCCCAGCACCCGCTCCCCGATGATGTTGCGGAGGATCGAGGTGGTGCCGCCCATGATCGTGTACGCCGGCGCGTAGCAGACGTTGCGGGCGACCCGGCCCCAGAGGGTGGCGTCGGCGCCGGCGATCCGGGCGCAGACGTCCGCGACCCGCTGCTCGAACTCCGTGCAGAACGTCTTGGTGACGGCCGAGAAGCCGGGCGGCGCCTGGCCGAGGACCTCGCGCAGCACGAGCAGTCGGCCGATGCGGTAGCCCGATTCGAGCGCGGCGACCTCCTGTCGCAGCAGCGGGTCGACCACCGGGGCGGCTCGCACGACGTCGAGGTAGAGCCGCCGGTTCGAGACCAGGCGGTCGATGCCGCCCCGCTCGTGCTCCATCTGGCGCATGACCTGCTTGAAGCTGCCGTTCTCGGCGCCCACGAGGTGGTCGGCCGGCACCTCGACGCCGTCGAGGTGCACCTCGCAGAAGTGGGCGTTGCCGGTGGCGTCGACGATCGGGCGGATGTCGATCCCGGGGGAGTGCAGGTCGACGACGAGCTCCGACAGCCCCGCGTGGGGTGGGGCGTCGGGGTCGGTGCGCGCGATGAGGTAGCACCAGTCCGCGTCCGCCGCGCCGGACGTCCAGATCTTCTGGCCCTCGACGACCCACCGGTCGCCCTTGCGGACGGCCCGGGTGCGCAGCGACGCGACGTCGGAGCCGGCGTCGGGCTCGCTCATGCCGATCGACCACGCCGAGGTGCCGGCGACGATGTCGGGCAGCCACCGGCGCCGCTGCTCGGCCGTGCCGAACTGCAGGAGCGTCGGGCCGATCTGGCGGTCGGCGAACCACGACGTGGCGAGCGGCGCGCCCTCGGAGATCAGCGCCTCGAAGACGGCGAAGCGCTCGAGCGGCGAGCGGCCAGCGCCGCCCTCCTCGACCGGCCAGGTCATGCCGAGCCAGCCACGGCGGGCGAGCTCGAGCGAGAACTCCCGCGAGGTCCCGATCAGCCAGGAGTCCTCCCGCACGTCGAGGTCGGCGGCGACGCGCCGGCCGAGATCGGTGGCCTCGTCGGCGAGCTGCTGCACGTGGTCGGGCCAGGTGAACTCCACGGCCGCCATGCTGCCAGCCCCCGCCGGCGGGCAGCGACGGCGACGGTCCGGTCGGGGTGTCCGGCGTTGCTCGCTCTTCTCAAGACGACCGGCGGATCGGCCGAGTGGGAGGCATGGGAGCGGATCCGGAGGGTCGGTCGTGAAGAACTGCCCGCACTGCCAGTTCCTCGTGCACGACGGCGCCGACACGTGCAGCGTGTGCAAGCAACCGATCGCGGTCCCCGAGCAGCCCGCCGGACCGTGGGGCGCCCCGGACGCAGGGTTCGTGCCCGGCGGCGCGGCGACCGCGACCGCCACGGCGGCCCGGTCCGCGACGTTCGTCGACCCGTCCCCGCCGCGCCGTCCGGTCGACGGGCTCAAGGTGGCGATCGTCGCCGTCGGCACGATCGTGCTGCTGGGCATCCTCGGCGTCGCCGCGCTGGTGTTCGTCGGCGCCCCCGCCGACGAGACGGTGGATCCCGCTGCGGTCGACTGGGCGCCGTACTCCGACGCCGGGGGCGCCTACACGATCGACCTGCCGGGAGCGGTCGAGGTGATCGACGACCTCGGCTCGCAGGAGGGCGTCGACACGGCAGGGGTGCCGGTGCGGGGCGTCTTCGCCGGCGGACCGTCGTTCGCCGTCGCGGTGTTCCGCTACGAGCTGCCGCCGGGCGCCGCGTTCGACACCGATCAGGGCGTCGACGGGGCGGCCCTGGGGATGTTCACCAACCCGACCGTGACCCGTCGCGTCCCGGCCCAGACGGAGCACGGCCCGGCCATCGACGCCGAGGTCGTCGGTTCGCTCGACGACGGCAGCAAGGGGATCGGCTTCCTGCGCCTGGTGACCGTCGGCGGCACGCCCTACATGCTGGGCACGTTCGGCCTGGCGTCCTCGAGCCCGGAGCTCGCGCAGCTGCACGAGCGGCTGGTGGCCTCGTTCCAGGTGCCGGCGGCGCCCTGACCGGCCGGCTCGCTGGCCGGCTCGCCCGCTCGGCGCCCGTGCCCGGGCGCCGCCCGGATCAGCGGCGCTCGATCGGGGTGTAGTCCCGGACCGGGTGCCCGACGTAGAGCTGGCGGGGCCGGTAGATGCGGCTGTCCTGGTCGAGGAGCTCCATGTAGTGCGACAGCCAGCCGGCGGTCCGCGGGATGGCGAACAGCACGGTGAACATGTCCATCGGGAAGCCCATCGCCTGGTAGATCAGGCCGGAGTAGAAGTCGACGTTCGGGTAGAGCTTGCGGTCCGTGAAGTACGAGTCCGACAGCGCCACCTCCTCGAGCTTCAGGGCGATGTCGAGCAGCGGGTTCTTGCCCGTGACCTCGAAGACCTCGTCGGCCGTCTTCTTGATGATGCGGGCCCGGGGGTCGTAGTTCTTGTAGACGCGGTGGCCGAAGCCCTGGAGGCGCACGTCGCCCTGCTTCACCCGCTCGACGTAGGCCGGGACGGCGTCGATCGAACCGATCTGGGTGAGCATGCGGATCACGGCCTCGTTGGCGCCACCGTGGCGGGGGCCGTAGAGCGCTGCCGTGGCCGCCGCGGTGGCGACGTAGGGGTCGGCGTGGGAGCTGCCGACGGTGCGCATGGCCGTGGTCGAGCAGTTCTGCTCGTGGTCCGCGTGGAGGATGAACAGCACGTCGAGCGCGCGGGCCAGCACGGGGTTGGCGTCGTAGCGGGGCTCCGCGGTCTTCCACATCATGGAGAGGAAGTTGGCGGCGAAGTCGAGGCTGTTGTCGGGGTAGACGAACGGCATGCCGACGCTGTGGCGGTAGGCGCCGGCGGCGAGCGTGGGCATCTTGGCGATCAGGCGGACGACCTGCTTCATGACGACGTCGGGCGTCAGGTCACGGGCCTCGGGGTAGAACGTCGACAGCGCCGCGATCGTGGAGACGAGCATGCCCATGGGGTGGGCGTCGTGGTGGAAGCCCTCCATGAAGCGCTTGCGCACGTTCTCGTGGATGAACGTGTGGTGCGTGATCTCGTAGCGCCAGGCCTCGAACTGCTCGGGCGTGGGCAGCTCGCCGTGGATGAGCAGGTACGCGACCTCGAGGTAGCTGGACGACTCCGCGAGCTGCTCGATCGGGTAGCCGCGGTACCGCAGGAAGCCGGCCTCGCCATCGAGCTCCGTGATGGAGGAGGCGGCGCCGGAGGTGGCCCCGAAGGACGGGTCGTGGAACCAGATGCCGGGGAGGAGCTTGCTCCACGCCTTGGCGTCGATCCCGCCGTCCAGGATGGGTACCTCGAGCGATTCCCCCGTTCGGTTGTCGGTGATGGTGATGCTGTCGGCCACGTGCGTCTCCTGGGGAGGGATCGTCCGTGGCCCATGTTACGGCGCGGTGGCGGGGCCGCTGGCCGCCGCACCCGGTTTTCACCCCGGGTTCACACGCTCGCCGGAGCGTGTCGGGGCGTGTCGGAGCGCCGTCGTCCCGGTCATCGGGACGGCGCCCGGGCGGGGCGACGGTCAGCTCGGGAGGCGGACCGTCGGGTAGACGCCGGGGACGTCGCCGGCGCCCTCGGCGATCGTGTGGCGGATCAGGTCGGCGACGACGCGCTGGGCGGCCGTCAGCAGGCCGCGCCGCCGCCGGGCCAGGCCGACGCTGCGCCCGGGGACGCCCTCGACGGGGATCCGGCGCCAGCCGCCGCCGAGGTTCGGCGGGATCGCCGACGCGGGGACGATGCCGGCGCCGAAGCCGGCGAACACGAGCGACGCGAGGAGCCGCATGCCGTCGAGCTCGGCCTTGGGCCGCAGCTCGATGCCCTGCTCGGCCGCAGCGGCGTCGAGGACGTCGCGGAAGGCGGTGCCGCGGGCCTCGAGCAGGAGGTCGTGGCCGGCGAGCTCGACGAGCGTGATCGAGTCGCGGTCGTGGAGCGGGTGGCCGGCCGGGACGATGAGGATCCGGTCCTCGTCGAACAGCGGCTCGACGATGAGGTCGGGCTCGTCGATCGGCAGGTTCACGATCGCCAGGTCGATGGTGCCCGACACGAGGTTCAGCACGAGCGACGACGTCGTGGCGTCGAGGACGATGACCCGGATCTCGGGGTAGCGGTCGGTGACCGAGGTGAGCAGGGGAGCGACCAGCCAGCGGGCGGTGGTGCCGATGGCGCCGATGCGCACCGAGCCGGACACGACGTCGCGGAGCGACGCCACGTCGGCGTCGAGCGCCTCGAACTCGGCCTCGATTCGGCGGGCCCGCTCGAGCACCGCACGGCCCTCGTCGGTCGGGTCGTTGGTGGCCCGGTCGATGAGCGTGACCCCCAGCTCCTTCTCGAGGCGGGCGATGTGCGCCGAGACGTTGGACTGCACGGTGCCGAGCGCCCGGGCGCCGGCGGAGAAGGAGCGGTGCTCGGCGACGGCGACGAAGGCCCGGAGCTGCTTGCGGTCCATCGCCGCACACGATACCAACTATCTCGGATATTGCGTTGATCGATTGCTTGCTCCGGGCTATCGTGAGGGGCACCAAGAACGACCGAGGTCGAGGACTCCCCCCGTCCCACTCGGTCCCTGCGCCACGGTCCATCCCCCCCCGGACCGGAGGCGCGATGCTGAAGGACTGGCTCCCCCCGCCAGTCCTTCGGCCGTTTTCCACCGAGGTGCCGTGGGCGTTCCGCCGTTCCACTCGAGCCCCTCGCCCGGTAGGTTCGGCGTCCATGGAGCCGACTCGCACCGAAGCCGGGACGCGGCGGGGCGCAGAGCGGCGCCGCTCGGCCGCGTTCTTCGACCTCGACCGCACCCTGCTCGCGGGCGCGAGCGGTCCGATCCTCGGGGCGGCGCTCCGCGAGGCGGGGGTGGTCTCCGGCTCGACGCAGGGGATCGAGTCCGTCCTCTTCAAGGTCTTCGACCTGATCGGCGAGACGTACCCGTCGATGCTGGTCAGCCGCCAGGGCGCCCGGGTGGCCAGGGGCTGGTCGGTGGACGCGGTCCAGGCCGCGGCACGCAAGGCGGCCGAGCCGCTGGCGAACGCGGTGCTGCCCTACGCCCGCCAGCTCATCGACGGCCACCGCGACGCCGGCCGCATGGTCGTCATGGCCACGACCACGCCGAACGACCTGATCCGCCCGCTCGCCGAGGCGCTGGGCTTCGACGACGTGATCGCCACCACCTACGGCCAGACCGACGGTCGCTACGACGGCACCATCGCCGGCGAGTTCGTGTGGGGCAAGGGCAAGGCCCGCGCCGTCGCCGAGTGGGTCGACCGCCACGACATCGACCTGCTCGACAGCTACGCCTACTCCGACAGCTGGTACGACACGCCGCTGCTCAGCATCGTCGGGCACCCGACCGTGGTGAACCCCGACCCGCGGATGATCGGCATGGCGACGGTGCGCCGCTGGCCGATCGTGCACTTCGACGTGCCGGCCGGGGTCCCGAAGTTCGCCGGCATCGAACCGCAGAAGGTGCTGTTCCTGCTGGCCCAGCCGCAGCTGTTCCCGTGGGTGCGCTTCGACCTCGGCGGCCTCGACCGGATCCCCGCCGAGGGCCCGGCGATCCTGGTGGGCAACCACCGCTCGTACCTGGACCCGCTGGCGATCGGCTACTCGCTCGCCAAGCGGGGACGACCCGTCCGCTTCCTGGGCAAGAAGGAAGTCTTCGACGCCCCGATCGTCGGCGACCTCGCCACCGCGCTGGGCGGCATCCGCGTGGACCGGGGCACCGGCTCCGACGCCCCGCTGCGCGCCGCCGAGGAGGCCCTCGCCGCGGGCGAGATGGTGGCGATCATGCCGCAGGGCACGATCCCGAGGGGCCCCGCGTTCTTCGATCCCGAGCTCAAGGGCCGGTGGGGCGCGGTGCGGCTGGCCCACGCGACCGGCGTGCCGGTGATCCCGATCGGCCTGTGGGGCACCGAGAAGGTCTGGCCCCGCAGCGCGAAGCTCCCCGACCTCACCAACGTCCTGCACCCGCCGACCGTGCGGATCCGCGTCGGCGAACCGGTCCCGCTCGGGGGCGAGGACGTCGAGGCCGACACCGAGGCGATGATGTCGGCGATCGTCGACCTGCTGCCCGCCGAGGCGAGGGAGCTGCGGACGCCGAGCGCCGAGGAGCTGGCGCGGACCTATCCGGGCGGGATCGTCCCGACCGACCTCGATGGCGACGCCGCGCACGAGCGCGAGCGCCGGCCGGGCCAGGACTGACGTCAGTCCTTGGTGGCCACCGCGTTGGGCGTCACGTTCATCTTGGGCACGTAGTCGGCCGCTGCGACCTCACGGGCCTCGCCGCCCATCACGGCGCGCAGCGTGGTCCGGCAGGTGCTGCAGGGACCGTAGAACGGCTCGGTCGCCTCTCGCTGGCAGCGCGGGCAGGTGAACTCGATCGGGCCCGGGGGCGGGGTCAGCTCGGCCATCCGCCGAGTGTCGCGCGGTGGGGCGACGGTCGTGGTGACCGGCTCCAGGACCGCGCCCGGGTCGTCATGCGCCGATCTGCACCGCGGCGGTGAGCACGGCGCCGACGACCAGCGCCACGACCCAGGCGACGTCGATCGTCCGGCGGTCGGTGCGCCCCGCTCCGACCGCATCGGTGGTCGAGGTCGTCGTCCGGGACCGAGCCCACAGCCAGCTGCCGGCGGCGGCGAGGAGCAGCAGCGGCGCGGCGTCGGCGGCGTAGCGGAGCGTCGAGGTGTTGAACGGCAGCGACACGGCGACGAGCGCCGCGGTCCCGGTCGCGGCCGCGGTGGCGATGACGACGGCGAGGGCCCGCCCGCGTGACCAGAGGTCGCGTGCGGACGAGCCGAGGGCGATCGCACCCACGATCAGGACGGGCGCCAGGTAGAGCAGCCCGGCGATCGGCTCCGACGTGTGGTCCTCGGGGCGGGTGCCGCCGACGGTGGGCCGGAGCCCGATCCAGGGGAACGAGCCGGTCGGCCGCGGTGCGGCGCCGAGGTAGTCGGCCAGGTTCGGTAGCAGGTAGGCGAGCCGGCCCTTCGGGTACGCCGTCATGTCCCACACCGACAGCTGGTAGCCGAACCCGAACTCGCTGGCGGCGCCGAAGCGGACCACGTTCGAGACCGCCACGAGCGTCCCGACGGCGAGGAACGGCGCCACGACCGCGGCGACGTCGAGCGCGACCGCGCCACCGGGTCGAGCCGGGCCGTCCCGGTCCGCGTCCCCGTCTGCGGCCCGCACCGCTCGGTTCGATGCGACGACCACCCCCACGACCACCGCGACGACGATCGCCGTGACCACGGCGGTCGGCCGCGACCCGATCGCCGCGGCGAGGCAGGCGGCGCCGAGCGCGGCGCGTCCCCGGCCCAGCGAGGGGAGCGTCTCGGTCGCCCGCAGGAGCAGCGCCACCCCGGTCGTGGTGAGCGCGAACGCGACGGCGATCGCGGCCTCGTAGCCGTTGGCGACCGACATCAGGACCCACACCGGGCCGCACAGCCCGACGGCCAGCACCGCGGCGCCGAGCGCGGCGTCCGACGTGGCCGGCACGAAGCGGCGGCGCACCTGCAGGAGCGCCCACGTGCCGGCCAGCACCCCGCACCAGCCCCCGAGCAGCGTGATCGCCCAGTTCGGCGGCGAGGTCCCGAGCAGCAGCTCGGACGGCAGGAGCAGCACCGGCACGGTGAGGCCGTGCGCGGAGTACAGCCGGCCGTCCCGGTACGCGAGGTCCTGCACGCCCTCGTCGACGCGGACGTCGAGGTTCGCGCCCGGGTCGTAGGGGTCGTCGAGCTCGGCGAGCGAAGCCGGGACCGGGCGGATGTCGAGGTGGCCGTCGGCCAGCGCGGCCGCCTGGCGCCGGTGCACGTCGGTGCCGGCCGCGTCGCGCCCGAGCGCGAGCGCCGACACGGCGTACAGCACGAGCACGACGAGCGTGCACGCCGGCACGATCCACCCGCGCCGCGGCGGCACTCGGTGCGTGGTGCCGCTCGTCGAGCGCGACGGCGCGGTGACCGTGGTGGCCATCCCACTCCATCGGCAGGCGGGGCCGCCCGCCGCAGGTTTCTCGGGGACGTCCCCGAGACGGCCCCCGACGCGAACTCGGGGATGACCGATCGCTCAGCGATCGCTCATCCCCGAGATCGGTGACCCGGTTCTCGGGGATGTCCCCGAGAACGGGCTCCGGCTCAGCCGGTGGTGCGGGCCCGGATGATGTTGAGCGCCGAGCCGGCGCGGAACCACTCGATGTGCTCCTCGCTCATCGTCTGGTTGCACCAGAAGGTGCGCTCGGTGCCGTCGGCCTGGTGCAGCACGCACTCGACCTTCCTGCCGGGGGCGAGCTCGGCGAGGCCGACGATGCTGATGCGGTCGTCCTCCTCGATGGCGTCGTACACCGACGGGTCGTCGAACGTGAGCGCCAGCACGCCCTGCTTCTTGAGGTTGGCCTCGTGGATGCGGGCGAAGCTGCGGACGATGATCGCCTTGGCGCCGCGGAAGCGGGGCTCCATGGCCGCGTGCTCGCGGGAGCTGCCCTCACCCCAGTTCTCGTCGCCCACGGCGACCCAGGGCTGACCGGCCTCGTGGTAGTGCTTGGCGATGTCGGGGAACGACCGGGTCGAGCCGTCGAGCTGGTCCTTGCCCTCGCCGGCCACGCCGGTGAACGCGTTGACGGCGCCGAGGAAGAGGTTGCCCGAGATGTTCTCGAGGTGGCCCCGGTACTTGAGCCACGGTCCGGCCATCGAGATGTGGTCGGTCGTGCACTTGCCCTTGGCCTTGAGCAGGATCGGCAGGTCCAGGTAGTCCTGGCCGTCCCAGGGCGCGAAGGGCTCGAGCAGCTGCAGGCGCTCCGAGTCGGGTCGGACGACGACCTCGACGCCCGAGGCGTCGGTCGGGGGAGCGATGAAGCCGGACTCGCCCGGGTCGAACCCCTGCGACGGCAGCTCCTCGCCGACCGGCACCCGCAGCTGCACCTGGTCGCCGGCCTCGTTGGTCAGCGTGTCGGTCAGCGGGTTGAAGTCGAGCGTGCCGGCGAGCGCCAGCGCGACGACGGTCTCGGGCGACGTCACGAACGCCAGCGTGTTGGCCGACCCGTCGTTCCGCTTGGGGAAGTTCCGGTTGTACGAGGTGACGATCGTGTTGATGTGGTCGTTGGCCTCGGCCGGGCGCGACCACTGGCCGATGCAGGGACCGCACGCGTTGGCGAGCACGGTCGCGCCCGCCGCCTCGAAGACCTCGAGCAGTCCGTCGCGGGCGATGGTGGCCCGGACCTGCTCGGAGCCGGGCGTGATCATCAGCGGGACCTTGACCTTCAGCCCGTTGTCGGCGGCGTGGCGCAGGATCGACGCGGCGCGGGAGATGTCCTCGTAGGACGAGTTCGTGCACGACCCGACCAGCGCGGCCGAGATGTCGAGCGGCCAGTCCTTCTGCTTCGCCTCGGCGCCGAGCGCGCCGACCGGGCGGGCGAGGTCGGGCGTGTGGGGGCCGTTGATGTGGGGCTCGAGCGTCGACAGGTCGATGACGATGAGCTCGTCGTAGAAGCCGTCGGGCTCCGCGAGGATCTCGTCGTCGGGGCGCAGGTGGTGGGCGACGCCGTCGGCGGCCGCCGCGATCTCCTCGCGGCCGGTCGCCTTCAGGTAGCGCGACATCGCGTCGTCGTACGCGAACACCGACGTCGTCGCGCCGATCTCGGCGCCCATGTTGCAGATCGTCGCCTTGCCCGTGCAGGACATGGACCGGGCGCCCGGGCCGAAGTACTCGACGATGGCGCCGGTGCCGCCCTTCACGGTCAGGATCTCGGCCACCTTGAGGATGACGTCCTTGGGCGAGGACCAGCCGTTGAGCTCGCCGGTCAGGTGGACGCCGATCAGGCGGGGCCAGCGGACGTTGAACGGGAACCCGGTCATGACGTCGACCGCGTCCGCGCCGCCCACGCCGATCGCGACCATGCCGAGGCCGCCGGCGTTCGGCGTGTGGCTGTCGGTGCCGACCATCATCCCGCCGGGGAAGGCGTACTGCTCGAGGACGACCTGGTGGATGATCCCGGAGCCCGGCTTCCAGAAGCCGATGCCGTACTTGGCGGACACCGACTCGAGGAAGTCGTAGACCTCGGCGTTGCCCTCCTCGGCGGCGAGCAGGTCGACCTTGCCGTTCTCCTTGGCCTGGATCAGGTGGTCGCAGTGGACCGTCGACGGGACGGCGACCTCGGGCAGGCCCGCGGTCATGAACTGCAGCAGCGCCATCTGCGCGGTGGCGTCCTGCATGGCCACGCGGTCGGGGCGGAGGTCGTTGTAGGTGCCGCCGCGCTCGAAGGTGGCGTCGGGGTCGTCGAGGTGGGCGATCAGGATCTTCTCGGCCAGGGTCAGCGGACGCCCCAGGCGCTCGCGTGCAGCGTCGATGCGGTCCTCGAAGCGGGCGTAGACGCCCTGGACCAGTTCGATCGGGGTGGATGCGGTGACGGCCATGTCGCGCTCCTCATCGAAGGCAGGCGGAGTGGATCTCCGCCGCTCAGACGAACAATACAAGTACAATACATGTTCGTGAGGACAGCGTCGCCGGGCGGGGGACCGCCGGCAGCAGCAGCACCCGGCGTGGACCGGGTCGGGGAGCGGCTCCCATGAGGCCGATCCGTTATCGGATCATCGCGGACGACCTGCGCGACCGCATCGTGGCCGGCGAGTTCCACCTGGGTGCGGTGCTGCCGTCCGAGGCGGACCTGTCGGCCACCTACGAGGCCAGCCGCGTGACGGTCCGGCGGGCGCTCGAGGCGCTGCGCGCCGAGGGCCTCGTCGAGAGCCGGCAGGGCTTCGGCTGGCTCGTCGCCGCCGATCCGGTGCGACAGGACCTGACCCGCCTGGCCACCCTCGACGGACAGCTCGGTGCCGCCGGCGTGCGCTCCGAACGGCGGATCGTCAGCTTCGGCTTCCGCCGCACGCCGGTGCGGGTGCGGGACTTCCTGGCCGGGCGCACGGCGCTCGAGGTGGTGCGCCTGCACCTCGCCGACGACCGCCCGTTCGCACGCGTGACCGTCTGGTGCCGGGAGGACCTCGGGTCGTCGCTGAGCCGGGACGACGTCGAGCGCTCCGCGTTCCTCGAGCAGCTGCCGGTGCGGCTGGGCGGCGCCACCCAGACGATCGGGGCCGACGCCGCCTCGGCCGCCGACGCCGGGCTGCTCGACGTGCCCGCGGGGTCGCCGGTGCTGGTGGCCGAGCGGGTCACCCGGGACAGCTCGGGCGAGGTGGTGCTCGTCAGCGAGCACGTGTTCCCGGCGCACCTCACGCGGTTCGTGGTGGAGCTGCCGGTCGACGACGGGCTCATGGAGCCGACCGGGCTCCGCATCGTCGACCCCGCCTGAGCGGCGGAGAGCGGTGGTGCCGGTGGGCCCGCCTACTTGAGCGAGCTGCCGACCTTGCTCAGCTGGCCCTTGGTGTTCGTGCCGAGGAACTGCACGGCGGCGACGCACACGATGGCGATCAGGGCGACCAGCAGGGCGTACTCGACGAGCGACGCCGCCCGCTCGGACCGCGACTTCGTCGACAGCCAGGCGGTGAGGAACTGGTAGTGGAGGTGGATCATCTCGGGGCGCTCCCGTGCTCGGTGCTGGTGCTGCTCGGCGGCTCCCTGCCAGGAGCCGACCTCACTGGTATCGGTGCCCTGCGGCGGGAGCTGAGCCGAGGGCACGTGAAAACGGCGTCACCCCGGCGGCCGTGTCCGGACGGACACAGACGCCGGGGTGCAGGCTCCCGCCGAACGCGCCGGCGGCCGGGTCTCCTCGTCGAGCCCCGGCCGCCGGGTGTGACGTTCCGGACGCATCGCCCGGGACGATTCGGTTGTGTGCCGGATCCGTGTCCGGTCGGCTGGCGACCAGATCCCCGTCAGCGGACGAAGATGCTGGATCCCGATCGGTCGAGGCTGCTGCTGCTGGAGTTGCCCAGGAACTGCAGCGCCGTCACGCACACCAGTGCGATCAGCGCCATCAGCAGGGCGTACTCCACCAGGCTGGCTCCCCGCTCGAGCCGCCGGGCCGACCGGGAGGACCAGGTGACGAGACGTCGCATGGTGCCCTCCTCTCGGGCCGGAAGATGGCAGAGGGGCGGGTTGGACCCGCCCCTCGATGCCGGACGTGTCAGTCGATCACTTGATCGAGCTGCCGACCTGGCTGAACTTGTCCTTGGCGCTGGAGCCGATGAACGACACGGCAGCGATGCAGACCACGGCGATCAGGGCGACCAGGAGGGCGTACTCCACGAGGGAGGCGCCACGCTCGGTCTTGGCCTGAGCCTTGAGCCACGTCTTGAGGAAGTCGAACTGAACCATCATTTTGGGAGTCTCCCGTCGGTGTGAGTTGCTGTTGCTGGTGCTGTGCCGGATCCGCCGGGAGGCGACTCCGCCATCATGTGTATCGACGCTGCCCGGACCCGCTTGATAGGTCGTTCGGACCAAACGCCGGCCGTGCCGCTCAGTCGAGCGAGACGATCCCCATCCGCACGGCCTGGAGGACGGCCTGGGTGCGGTCACGGGCGTCGAGCTTCTGGTAGATCGACGCGAGGTGGTTCTTGACGGTCTTCTGCGAGATGAAGAGGCTCGCGGCGACCTCGGGCGTGGAGCAGCCGTCGGCGATGAGCTGGAGGACCTCCTCCTCGCGCTTGGTGACGACCCGGTCCTCCTCGGCCGTGCGGGGCTCGTCGATCCGACGGACCTCCTCGAGCATCGACCGGGCGAGCTGCGGCGACAGGACGGTGTCGCCCTCGGCCGCCATGCGGACGGCCTCGGCGATCTCGCGCGTGGAGCAGTCCTTCGTCAGGTAGCCGATGGCCCCGGCCCGGATCGCGTTCGTGAGCACGTCCTGGTCGGCGTGCATCGTGAGCATGACGACCTTGGTCTCGGTCCCGGTGCTCTTGACCTGCCGGCACGCCTCGACGCCGTCGCAGTTGGGCATCGTGACGTCCATGAGGATGACGTCGGGGCTGAGCTCCAGGGCCAGCTTGACGGCCTCGACGCCGTCGCCGGCCTCGCCGATGACGTCGAAGCCGGCGTCGGTCATGGACCGTCGCAGTCCCTCGCGCAGCATGCGGTGGTCGTCGGCCAGCATCAGTCGGATGGCCATGTGGTCACCTCCGGTGTCCGATGGCCGCGAGGGCCGGTTGGTTGGGGGCCGTCAGGCCGGGCTCGTTGGGGTTGAGGGAGCAGCGGACCCGGGTGCCACGACCCGGCGCGCTGAGGATCTCGAGCGAGGCGCCGATGCTGGAGGCGCGCTCGCGCATGCCGAGCACGCCGTAGGAGTCGAGGCGACCGGCGGTGGCCGCCTCGAAGCCGACGCCGTTGTCGGTCACGTCGATCAGGGCCCGCTCGCCGTCGCAGCGCCAGACGATGCGGACCGCGGTGGCCCGGGCGTGGCGCTCGACGTTGGCGAGCGCCTCCTGGGCGATGCGCCACATCTCCCGCTCCTGGAGGATCGGGAGGCGGGCGTCCTTGTCGGCCTCGACCTGGATCGTGAGGCGGCTGCGCTCGCCGACCCGGCTCACGTACTGCTCGAGCACGGCGCCGATGCCCTGCTCCTCGGAGACGTCGGTGCGCAGGTCGTACAGGGTGTCGCGGACCTCGCGGATCACGCCGCGGACGTCCTCGCGCAGCTGGCCCAGGTCCTCGGTCACCGGGTCGCCCGCCTCGTCGCGCTCGACCAGCCGGTCGAGCGAGAAGGCGAGGTAGGCGAGGGACTGGCCGATGCGGTCGTGCAGGTCCCGGGCGATGCGGGTCCGCTCCTCGTCGGCGCCGACGGTGCGCAGCCGGGCGAACCAGCGGGCGTTGTCGAGGGCGAGCGAGGCCGGGGCGACGAAGCCCTCGATCAGCTCGACGTCACGGGACGTGAAGTGCTCGAAGTCGCTGTGCTCGATGGCGAGCAGGCCGATGATGGCGCCCCGGGCCGACAGCACGGTGTAGATGCCCGAACCGGAGCGGTCCGACAGGCCGGGGCCGTCGGCGTGGAGGTCCGCCACGTAGACCGGGCGGTTCTCGGTGATCGCCTGCTTGAGGCCGAGCGGCAGCTCGGTCGGGCCCAGGCGGGCGGGGACGTGCAGGCCCTGGTGGCGCACGACCTCCCAGTGGCCGTCGGTCTCGTCGAAGAGCAGGACGGCGACGCTGTCGTAGGCGACCAGCGACTTCATGCGGCTCAGGGTCGAGTCGAGGACGTCGCCGAGGTCGAGCGAGGCCGGCAGCGTCTGGGTGACCCGGTGCAGCGAGAACAGCAGCGCGTTGGCGTCCGACAGCCGGCTGAGCCGGTCCATCGCCAGCTCCCGCTCCCGGTCCGCCTCGCCCGAGATGCGGCGGGCGTAGCCGGCGATGAGCGCCACCAGCATGACGATCCCGCCCCAGGAGGCGGACTGGAGGAAGGCCTCGCGCTGGTCGCCGGCCTGGAGGATGAACGGGAAGCTGACCGCCAGGATGGTCACCACCGCGATGCGGATGGAGAAGCCGAACCCTCGGGCCAGGCCGGCCACGGTGACGGCGGTCAGCAGCGTGAAGATCAGGGGCGACTGCCAGTAGCCGGTCATGACGACGGCGGCGACGTGCAGGGCGACCTCGGCGAGCACCCTCAGGAGCGACTGGAGGTCGTTCTCGTAGCGGATCGGCCGGAACGCCCGGAAGATCGCGTAGCTGACGATGATGGCCGTCCAGACCTTCACCGACGTCTCGAACTCGTCGAGCCGGCTGGCGACGAGCAGGAGCGAGATCGCCGTCGTGGCCAGGCGCATGGCCGTGATCAGGCTGTTGAAGCTGGCGACGCGGTCGACGCCCATGCTCGGCAGCTGCTGGGCGACGATGTCGAAGTCGCCGGTGGGCTGCTGGGACGGGTCGATCAGCGCCTCGCGGAGGTCACGGCTCAGCCGCTCCCTCAGCCGGTCGACGAGCCCGCCGCCCGACGGCGGCGCGGGCGCGCGGTCCTCCGACGGGGGCGTCGGGTCGGGGCGTGAGATCGGATCGTCCGGCGGCGCGGTGTGCATGGATGATCGTCCCGGTCGGGTCGTCGGCTGGGTCCCGGGCGCGTGGGTGAGCGCTCGTTCCCAGCGGGTTCGTGGTCGTCCATCCATCGGCAGCGACCGGCCGGGACTTTGGGAAATTCCTCAGAACCTGCACGTCGATCGCGCACGTGCCGTCGGGGTGATCTGCTTCGGGTAGCTTCCGCGGCGTGCTGCTGGTCGGACTCACGGGCGGGATCGGTGCGGGCAAGTCGTCGGTCTCGGCGTCGCTGGCCCGCCGTGGCGCGGTCGTCGTCGACGCCGACGCCATCGTGAAGGAGCTCCAGCAGCCCGGCACCGAGGTGTTCGCCGAGATGGTGGAGCGGTTCGGGCCCGGGATCGTGGCCGAGGACGGCTCGCTCGACCGGGCGGCGGTGGCCGACGTGGTGTTCACCGACCCGCAGGCGCTGGCCGACCTGGGCGCGATCGTGCACCCGAGGGTCCACACCGAGATCGAGCGCCGCATCGCCGAGCAGGAGGGGACCGGCAACGTCGTCGTGCTCGACATCCCCTTGCTGGCCGAGGCCGGCTGGCCGGGGCTGGCGGGCACGATCGTGGTCGACCTCGACCCCGAGGTGGCGATCCAGCGGCTCGTGGAGCACCGGGGGTTCACCGAGGCCGACGCCCGCAACCGCATCGCGAACCAGATGGAGCGCGAGCACCGGCTGTCGAAGGCGGACTTCGTGGTCGACAACCACGGCGACCCGGCGGCGCTGGAGGCCGAGGTCGACCGGGCCTGGACCTGGATCCAGACCCTCCCCGCGACATAGGGGCGCAGGGATATAGGGGTGCACAGCGACAACCCTTGTCGCGATCCGGACCTCAGAAATCGCTGAGCCGGCGGCAGAGCCGTGCAGCGGGGCGGGCCGCCGGGCGGGCGAGCGAGCGGGCGACCGAGCGGGCCGCCCCGGCCGCTGTCACAGGCCCGGCGTAGCCTGCTCGACGTGGCACACGTCGGTGACAACACAGCGACCCGCAAGCGGGCCGAGCCGAAGATGGTCCGGCCGTTCAAGGTGGAGAGCGAGTTCAAGCCGGCCGGCGACCAGCCAACTGCCATCGAGGCGCTGAGCGACGGCGTCCACTGCGGCGAGCGGTTCCAGACCCTCCTCGGCATCACCGGCTCGGGAAAGTCGGCGACGATCGCGTGGACGATCGAGCAGGTGCAGCGACCGACGCTCGTCCTGGCGCCGAACAAGAGCCTGGCGGCGCAGCTGGCGAACGAGTTCCGGGAGTTCTTCCCGAACAACCGGGTGGAGTACTTCGTCTCCTACTACGACTACTACCAGCCCGAGGCGTACATGCCGTCCACGGACACCTTCATCGAGAAGGACTCCTCCGTGAACGACGAGATCGAGCGCCTCCGCCACGCCGCCACCTCCTCGCTGCTCACCCGGCGCGACACGATCGTCGTCGCCTCGGTGAGCTGCATCTACGGCCTGGGCTCGCCCGACGAGTACGCCTCCCGGTTCTTCACGCTGCGGGTCGGCGACGTCGTCGACCAGCGCGACCTCCTCCGCCAGCTCGTGCACCTCCAGTACGAGCGCAACGACATGGCGCTGAGCCGCGGCAAGTTCCGCGTCCGGGGCGACGTCATCGAGGTCCAGCCGGCCTACGAGGAGACGGCGGTCCGCATCGAGCTGTTCGGCGACGACGTCGAGGCGATCAGCGTCGTCGACCCCCTCACGGGCGAGAAGGTCGACCAGCTCGACGACGTGCTGATCTTCGCCAAGACGCACTACGTGGTGTCCGACGAGCGGCTTCAGGCCGCCATCGAGCGCATCGAGATCGAGCTGCAGCAGCGCCTCGCCTTCTTCGAGAAGGAGGGGAAGCTCCTCGAGGCCCAGCGCCTCCGCATGCGCACCGAGTACGACCTCGAGATGCTCCGGGAGATGGGCTTCTGCAACGGCGTCGAGAACTACTCGGCACCGATGGAGGGCCGCGGTCCGGGCGAGGCGCCGAGCACGCTGATCGACTACTTCCCGGCGGACTACCTGACGATCATCGACGAGTCGCACCAGACGATCCCGCAGCTGCACGGCCAGTACGAGGGCGACCGCTCCCGCAAGGAGGTGCTCATCGAGCACGGGTTCCGGCTGCCGTCCGCGGCCGACAACCGCCCCCTGCGGTTCGAGGAGTGGCTCCAGCGCGCCGGCCAGACGATCTTCCTGTCGGCCACGCCCGGCGCCTGGGAGCTCGATCACTCGTCCCGGGTGGTCGAGCAGGTGGTCCGGCCGACCGGCCTCATCGACCCCGAGGTCGTCATCAAGCCGACCAAGGGCCAGATCGACGACCTGCTCGTCCAGATCAACGACCGGGTCAGCAAGGGGGAGCGGGTGCTCGTCACCACGCTCACCAAGAAGATGGCCGAGGACCTGACCGACTACCTGCTCGAGATGGGCGTGAAGGTCCGGTACCTGCACTCCGAGGTCGACACGCTCCAGCGCATCGAGCTCGTCCGCGACCTGCGCCTCGGCGAGTTCGACGTGCTCGTCGGCATCAACCTGCTCCGGGAGGGCCTCGACATCCCCGAGGTGTCGCTGGTCGCCATCCTCGATGCCGACAAGGAGGGCTTCCTCCGCTCCGAGACCTCGCTCGTCCAGATGATCGGGCGCGCGGCCCGGAACGTGAACGGCGAGGTCCACATGTACGCGGACCGGGTCACCGACTCGATGACCCGGGCGATCTCCGAGACCAACCGTCGTCGAGGGCTGCAAGAGGCGTACAACACCGAGCACGGCATCGATCCGACGTCGGTGCAGAAGGCGGTCACCGACATCCTCGCCGACCTGCGCGGCTCCGACGGCGCCCCGGTGCCCGGTGGCGGCCGCCGGAAGCGGCGCCCCGGAGAGAAGGCCCGGGCGCAGCAGTTCGCCGACCTGCCGCCGCAGGACCTCGGTGCGCTCATCCAGCTGCTCGAGGACGAGATGCACCAGGCCTCGGCCGACCTCCGGTTCGAGGAGGCCGCCCGCCTCCGCGACGAGGTCAAGGAGCTCAAGCGCGAGTTCCGCAACGCCGGCGGCACCTGACCCCGGCTCCGGCGGCGCCGGCGCTGAGCGCCGGGCGGGCCCCCGCCCACCCGTCCCCACCATCGAACTTGTACGTGGCGGTCGCCCATCGGGCGCGTGGCGTACAAGTTCGACGGGTCTCGGGTCCTGGCGATCTTGTACGTGGCGGTCGCCCATCCGGTGCGTGGCGTACAAGGTCGACGGGTTGCGGCGATCTTGTACGTGGCGGTCGCCCATCGGGCGCGTGGCGTACAAGTTCGACGGGTCTCGGGTCCTGGCGATCTTGTACGTGGCGGTCGCCCATCGGGCGCGTGGCGTACAAGTTCGACGGGTCTCGGGTCCTGGCGATCTTGTACGTGGCGGTCGCCCATCCGGTGCGTGGCGTACAAGGTCGACGGGTTGCGGCGGTCTTGTACGTGGCGGTCGCCCACCGGGCGCGTGGCGTACAAGTTTGGCGGGGAGGTGCGGGCTCGCGGCGGGAGGCGGGCGGCAGCGGGGCGGTCAGTCGGGGGCGCCGGCCCGGACCGACTCCTGGCGGAGCCAGTGGTCGGCGAGCACGAGCAGCACCGCGGCCTCGACCATCGGCACGGCGCGGGGGAGCACGCACGGGTCGTGGCGGCCCTTAGCCTCGAGCGTGACGGCCTCGCCGTCCCGCGTGACGGTCTGCTGCGGCGACGAGATCGTGGCGGTCGGCTTGAAGGCGACGCGCACCACGATGTCCTCGCCGTTCGAGATGCCGCCCTGGATGCCGCCCGAGTGGTTGGACGTCGTGCGGGGCCGGCCGTCGGGCCCCGGGACGAACGGGTCGTTGTGCGTCCGACCGGTCATGGCGGCCGAGCCGAAGCCCGAGCCGACCTCGAACCCCTTGCTCGCCGGCAGGCTCATCAGCGCCTTGGCCAGGTCGGCCTCGAGCTTGTCGAACACCGGCTCGCCCCAGCCGGCGGGGACCTGCCGGGCCACGCAGGTGACGACGCCGCCGAGCGAGTCGCCGTCGCGCCGGGCCTGCTCGATCGCCTCGGTCATCGCCGCTGCGGCCGCAGGCGCCGGGCAGCGGGTCGGGTCGGCCTCGACGTCCTCGAACGTGACTGTTCCGGGGTCGACCTCGGCCACGACGTCGTGGACCCTCGACACCCACGCGAGCACCTCGACGCCGAACCGTTGCGCCAGCAGCTTGCGGGCCACGGCGCCGGCGGCGACGCGGCCGATCGTCTCGCGCGCGGAGGCCCGACCACCGCCGGCGACGGCGCGGATGCCGTACTTGGCCTCCGTCGTGAAGTCGGCGTGCGACGGCCGGTAGAGGTCGGCCATGTGGTCGTAGGCGCCCGACCGATGGTCCTTGTTGCGGACGAGCAGGGCGATGGGGGAGCCGAGGGTGAGGCCGTCGCTCACCCCGGAGAGGATCTCGACCTGGTCGGTCTCGTCGCGCTGGGTCACCAGCCGGCTCTGACCGGGCCGGCGGCGGTCGAGGTCGGGCTGGATGTCCTTCTCGGACAGCTCGAGCCGGGGCGGGCAACCGTCGACCACCACCCCCACGCCGCCCCCGTGGGACTCCCCGAACGTCGTGATGCGGAACAGCGTTCCGGTGCTCGAGGACATGGTCCAAGTATGGCAGCGGAGGTTGCCCGCTCCGCTCCGCCGGAGGTGCCGGAGGCCACCCGAGATCCCCCTCACGAACAGGTGTTCGGGGAGTAGGATGCCGGGTCGATGGCACCCCCGGCCAAGACCAGCACGTCCCCGGCGCCCCGGGCCGCCAGGACCACGAAGGCGACCAAGGCGAGCGCGACGAAGGCCAGCGCCAAGGCCACCGAGACGACGGCCTCCGACGCGCCGACGCCCGCGACCAAGGCGCCGAGGGCGACCGCCCACCACCCGTCGGACCGGATCGTGATCCGGGGCGCCCGCGAGCACAACCTCGCCGACGTCTCGCTCGACCTGCCGCGCGACCAGCTCATCGTCTTCACCGGGCTGTCGGGCTCGGGCAAGTCGAGCCTGGCGTTCGACACGATCTACGCCGAGGGCCAGCGCCGCTACGTCGAGTCGCTGTCCGCGTACGCCCGGCAGTTCCTCGGCCAGATGGACAAGCCCGACGTCGACGTCATCGAGGGCCTCAGCCCGGCCATCTCGATCGACCAGAAGTCGGCGTCGCGCAACCCGCGCTCGACCGTGGGCACGGTCACTGAGATCTACGACTACCTGCGCCTGCTGTTCGCCAGGGTCGGCGTGCCGCACGACCCCGAGACCGGCGAGCGTCTCGTCCGCCAGACGCCGCAGCAGATCGTCGACCGCATCCTGCAGCTGCCCGAGGGCACGCGCTTCCAGGTCATCGCCCCGATGGTCCGCGGTCGCAAGGGCACCTACGAGCAGCTGTTCGCCGACGTCGCCCAGCGCGGCTTCAACCGCGTCCGGGTCGACGGCGAGGTGTTCGAGCTGCCGGCCGAGATCGAGCTCGCCCGGTACGAGCAGCACACGATCGAGGTCATCATCGACCGCCTCGTGCTCCGTGAGGGCATCGAGCGCCGGCTCACCGACTCGATGGAGACGGCGCTCGAGCTGGCCGAGGGCATGGCGCAGATCGAGATCGTGCCCGGTCGGGACGCGCCCGCCGACGCCGAGCCCGAGCTCCTGACGTTCTCCGAGAAGCTGGCCCGACCCTCCGACGGCAAGTCGTTCGAGGAGCTGGCGCCCCGGAACTTCTCGTTCAACTCGCCCTACGGCGCCTGCCCGGCCTGCGACGGCCTCGGCACGGTCTTCGAGGTCGACCCCGAGCTGGTCGTCCCCGACCCCGAGCAGTCGGTCGCCGGCGGTGCGATCGCCCCGTGGTCCTCGGGCCACGCCAAGTACTTCCACCGCCTCCTCGAGTCGGTCACGTCCGAGTACGGCATCGACGACAAGGTGGCCTGGGAGGACCTGCCGAAGAAGGACCAGAAGCTCCTGCTCTACGGCATCGGCGAGGCCAAGCGCGTCGACGTGAAGTTCCGCAACCGATACGGCCGCACCCGGACCTACACCGCCAAGTACGAGGGCGTGATCCCGTACCTGCAGCGGCGCCACTCCGAGGCCGAGTCGGACTCCGCCCGTGAGGCGGTCGAGGGCTACATGCGCCAGGTGCCGTGCCCCACGTGCGGCGGCGCCCGGCTGAACCCGTACGCCCTGGCGGTCACCGTCGACGACCTCAACATGCACCAGCTGTGCAGCCTGAGCATCGCCGAGTCCCGCGACCGCCTCGCCAGCCTCCGCCTCGACGACCGCCAGGCGATGATCGCCGAGCGGATCATGAAGGAGATCAACACCCGGCTGCAGTTCCTCTGCGACGTCGGGCTCGAGTACCTCTCGCTCGAGCGCTCCGCCGCCACGCTGTCCGGTGGCGAGGCGCAGCGGATCCGCCTCGCCTCGCAGATCGGCTCAGGCCTCGTCGGCGTGCTCTACGTCCTCGACGAGCCCTCGATCGGCCTCCACCAGCGCGACAACCACAAGCTGATCGAGACGCTGATCCGCCTCCGCGACATCGGCAACACCGTCCTCGTCGTCGAGCACGACGAGGACACGATCCGCGTCGCCGATCACGTCGTCGACATCGGTCCCGGTGCGGGTGAGCACGGCGGCCGGGTCGTGCACACCGGCACGGTGAAGGGCCTGCTCCGCAACAAGGAGTCGATCACCGGCCAGTACCTCGCCGGCAAGAGGGCCATCCCCGTCCCGCAGCTGCGGCGCCAGCCCGGCGACGACTGGATCGCCATCAAGGGCGCCCGGGAGCACAACCTCAAGAACCTCGACGTCGACATCCCGCTCGGGTGCTTCGTCGCCGTCACCGGCGTGTCCGGCTCGGGCAAGTCGACGCTCGTCAACGACATCCTGCTCCGGGCGCTGATGCAGCACGTCTACGGGTCGAAGATCCCTCCGGGCCTGCACCGGCGCATCGACGGCATGGACCAGGTCGACAAGGTGATCGACATCGACCAGTCGCCGATCGGTCGGACGCCGCGCTCGAACCCCGCCACCTACACCGGCGTGTTCGACCACATCCGCAAGCTGTTCGCCCAGACGCCCGAGGCCCGGATCCGCGGCTACATGCCCGGCCGGTTCAGCTTCAACGTCAAGGGCGGCCGCTGCGAGGCGTGCGCCGGCGACGGCACCATCAAGATCGAGATGCACTTCCTGCCCGACGTGTACGTCCCGTGCGAGGTGTGCAAGGGCGCCCGCTACAACCGCGACACGCTCGAGATCACCTTCAAGGGCCTGAACATCGCCGAGGTGCTCGACATGCCGTGCGAGGAGGCGCTCGAGTTCTTCTCGAACCAGCCGACGATCGCCCGGCACATGCAGACGCTCGTCGACGTCGGGCTCGGCTACGTGCGGCTGGGCCAGCCCGCCACCACGCTGTCGGGCGGCGAGGCCCAGCGGGTGAAGCTGGCCTCCGAGCTGGCCAAGCGCTCCACGGGCCACACGATGTACCTGCTCGACGAGCCGACGACCGGCCTGCACTTCGAGGACATCCGCAAGCTCCTCACCGTGCTGTCCCGCCTGGTCGAGCAGGGCAACACGGTGCTGGTCATCGAGCACAACCTCGACGTGATCAAGACGGCCGACTGGGTCATCGACCTCGGTCCCGAGGGCGGCATCGGCGGCGGTCAGGTGATCGCCGAGGGGTCGCCCGAGCTGATCGCCAAGACCGCCGAGAGCTTCACCGGCCAGTTCCTCGCCCCGCTGCTCGACACGGACTGAGCACCGGCGCTGGCGTCCGGCGGGGTGGGCGTCGTGCCGCCCCGCTCAAGTCGCCGAGGCGCCCGCCGATGGGTTGGGGTGGGTCACGCCATCGCTCCCGCGCCGCGCCCCGGCGACACCGCGTCGCCGCCGGCCGCGGGCGACGGGTGGTCGTCCACCGACGACGACCGGCGGGTGCGACCCCGCCACCTGCTGCTGGTCGCCGGGATCGGCTTCCTGCTGGCGGTGGTGCTGCTCCGCCCGTGGCCGCTCGACGCGCCGGTCCTCTACCAGGGCGACGTGTTCCAGCACCTGGCGATCGTCGAGGCCACCGACGCCACCGGCACCCCCCGGACGAGCGACGACCTGGCGGCGCCGGCGGAGGTCGACTGGTCGGTGTTCCCGACGGGGACCGAGCGGCTGCAGCTCGTCGTCCTGCGCACGCTCGACGCCGCCACCGGCGACGTCGCCACCGCGCTGAACCTGTACCTGCTGCTCGGCGTGACCGCGACGGCCGCCGTGGCCTTCGCCGTCCTCCGGTGGATGGGACTCCGGCCGCTGCTGGCCGGCGCGGTGGCGCTGCCGTTCTCGGTGGGGCCGGCGTTCTCGGCCGCGCTGGTCGGCGGCCACGTCTTCCTCTTCGCGCTCTTCCCGGTGGCGCTCGGCACCTACCTGGCGCTGTGGTCGACGATGACGTCGGGCGCCGACGTGCGCCGGCGGCCGGCGGTCGCGGTGTGGCCGGCGGTCGCGGTGGTGGTGACCGCGCTGTCGAGCGCCTACTACACGTCGTTCACGGTGGTCGTGATCGGCGCCGTCGGCCTTGCGGTCGCCGTCCGCGCCCGTCGACCCGGTCGGCTGGTCCTCCCCGCGGTGACCGCAGCCGGCCTGGCCCTCGTGGCCGGGCTGTCGCTGCTGCCCGACCTGCTGAGCCGGTCCGGCGACCCGGCGGCCTCGGCGCTGCGGCGCACGGCCGCCGACGTGTGGCGCTACTCGCTCCACCCGCAGGACCTGCTCGTGGTCGACGAGGGCCACCCGCTCGCACCCGTGATGGGCTGGGCCCGGTCGCTCGCGTCCGACAACGTCACCGCCGCCAGCGGGACGGTCCTCGGGCTCGTGGCCCTGGCCGGGTGCGTCGGCGTCGTCGTGGTGGCCCTGCGTCACGGGCGGTCGCCGCGGGACCGGGCGGACCGCGTGATCGCTCGTCTGGCCACCGTGGTCGTGACCGTGCTGGCCGTCGCCGTCGTCGGCGGTGTCGGCACGTGGCTGGCCGAGGTCGGGGTGACGCAGATCCGGGCGTGGTCCCGCATGACCGTCTTCCTGTCCTTCGCCGGCCTCGCCGGGGTCGCGCTGGTCGCCCAGCGGGCGCTCGAGCGGGCCGACTGGGACCGGCGCCGCACGACCGCCGTCGTCGTCGCCTGCGCCGCGCTCGTCCTCCTCGACCAGGGGCTGGTGCCCGCCGACGGTGCCGCCGCCGAGGCCCGGGCCCGCTCCGACGAGCACATGGTGGCGGCGATGGCCGGCCAGTTCGGCCCCGACGCCCAGGTCTTCGAGGTGCCGGTGGTGAGCTTCCCCGACGATCCCGGCTCCGGCCGGCTGCTGGCCCCGGCGGTGCAGACGGTCAACACGCTCCGGTTCAGCGGCGGCTTCTTCCGCGGCGGCGCGCAGGACTGGCAGCTCAGCTGGTGCCGCCGCCCGACCGGCCAGTTCGTCCGCGCCGTCGCCGCTGCGGGCTTCGACGCGCTGCTGGTCCAGGTCGACCACCACCTCGTCCGCGACCGGGACGAGGTCGCGTTGCAGCTCGCGGCCACGCTCGGCCCGCTCGCCGGCACCAGCGACGACGGCGCCTTCGCCTGGTACGACCTCCGCCCGCTCCGCGCCGAGCTCGTCGAGGACTTCGGACAGCCCGCGGTCGACCGCGCCGGTGCGCTCGTCCGGCGTCCGATCGGCGTCGACTACTCGGGCGTGACCGAGCTGCGGCTGAAGGGCCGGGTCATGGACGGCGGCGGCGACGTCGTGCTGCGGCGCCTCGACGACGACACCGCACCGGTCGAGCTCACGATGCAGGTCGCGGCCGGCGGGGGAGCGAGCGAGCGGGTCGTGGACACGGTCGACCTGGACCGCGCCACGACGAGCGTCGCGGTGCCAGGTGGTGCGCCGGTGACGGTGTCGGGCGTCTCGGCGATCGACGAGCGCGCCCTCACCGATCCCGTGCTCGGGAGCGGCGACGGCGCGGCGCTCCCCGCGGTCTGCATGTAGGCGACCGGGCACCGGGTCACCCGGCGCCCGCACGGGCGCCGGACGACCCGGGCTCGGAACCGATCAGGTGATGCTGAGCATCCGCTCGAGCGCCACCCGGGCCCAGTGGGCGGTGTCGGGATCGACGGTGATCCGGTTGGTCACCTTGCCCTCGACGAGCCGATCGAGCGTCCACGCCAGGTGCGGGGCGTCGATGCGGAACATCGTGCTGCACGGGCAGATGAGCGGGTCGAGCGAGCGGACGTCCTTGTCGGTCTCGTCGTCCAGCCGCTGCACCAGGTGGATCTCGGTGCCGACGCCGACGGTGGTGCCGGCGGGCAGCGCGTCGATCGCCCGGATGATGAAGTCGGTCGAGCCGACCTCGTCGGCCAGCTCGCACACGTCGTGCGAGCACTCCGGGTGGACGATGACCACGCCGTCCGGGTGCTCGGCCCGGAACGCCTCGATGTGCTCGGGGCGGAACCGCTGGTGCACCGAGCAGTGGCCCTTCCAGAGGAGGAACGTCGCCTCCTTCACGTCGGCCTCGCTCAGCCCGCCGAGGTCCTTGCGCGGGTTCCAGACCCGCATGTCGGCCTCGGTGAAGCCCATCTGGTAGCCGGTGTTGCGGCCGAGGTGCTGGTCGGGGAAGAAGAGCACCTGCTTGGCCCTCGGACCGTCGGGGTCGTTGAGCGCCCACTCGAGCACGGCACGGGCGTTGGTCGAGGTGCACACGGCGCCGCCGTGGCGGCCGACGAACGCCTTCAGGTTGGCCGCCGAGTTCATGTAGGTGATCGGCAGCACGCCCTCGATGTCGGTGACGTCCTCGAGCGCCTCCCAGGCCTCCTCGACGGCGTCGATGTCGGCCATGTCGGCCATCGAGCACCCGGCGTTCAGGTCGGGGAGGACCACCTGCTGGTGGTCGCCGGTGAGGATGTCGGCCGATTCAGCCATGAAGTGCACGCCGCAGAAGACGATGTAGTCGGCCTCGGGGTGCTCCTTGGCGAGCACCGACAGGCGGAACGAGTCGCCGCGGGCGTCGGCCCAGCGCATGACCTCGTCACGCTGGTAGTGGTGGCCCAGGATGAAGAGCCGGTCGCCGAGCGTGGCCTTCGCCGCCGCGATGCGGTCGGCCAGCTCGTCAGGCGTCGCTGAGGTGTACCGCTCTGGGAGCGGCACCTGGAGTCGCAGCATGGTGGGGTGAACCTCCTTGTGGCCGGCGCGTGGCGCGCGGCCCTGAGGACCTCCGATTGACGGCCGGTGGGGGCAGCCTGGTCGCCACGCCACGGGGATGTCGGCCTCAGAGGTGATGTCGCCGGAGGCCAGGCCGGCTCGACGAGCGTACCGCCCATCCACCTCAGGTGAACACCATCTTGCGCGGAGGTGTTCCTTCCGGCGGTCCGTGCGATGATGCGGGCGGTCCGGGGGGGTCGGGCCGGGGGAGGGACGTGGCGATGGCGGCGAGGGCGGATCAGCGTGCCCGGCGGTGGCGTCGGATCGGCGCGACGGCACTGGTGTGCCTGGCGATCGTGGCGGCGGGGTGCTCGGTGCCGCCGCCCCGGGGATCGCTCCCGGCCGGCACGCCGGGCGCGGACGGGCCCTGCGGGGTGGCGCGCACCGACCTGTGGAACCCCCTCGACCTGCGCCACGCCGACGTGCTCTTCGAGCCCACCGGCGACGGCCGTCCGTGGACGGGCGGCTCGTGCTCCGACGACGCCCGGCCCGTGGTGCTCGTCGCCCACGGCTACCTCGGCACGGCGCCCGAGGTCTACCAGGGGCTGATCGACCACCTCGTCGGCGCCGGGTTCGTCGTGGTGTTCCCCGGTTACACGGTCGAGTACGGGCCGTCGCACCAGTACGAGGTGGTCGACTCGGGCTTCGACCTCGGCGTCGAGGCCAGCGGCCGCGTCGACACGTCCAGGGTCGGCGTCGTCGGCCACTCGTTCGGCGGCGGCATGACGCCGTGGCTGGTGCAGCAGATCGACGCCCGTGGCTGGGGCAGCGAGGCGCTGTGGGCGGTGACGATGGCGCCGCACTACGTGCTCGAGGTCGGCACCGGCCCGATCGAGCTGCCGGCCCGCACGCACCTGGCGGTCGTGAACTACGACGAGGACGTCGTCGTCGACGCCCGCATCGGCATCGATCTCTACCGGTCCGCCACGCTGGACCCGTCGCAGAAGGTGCACGTGATGGTCCACACCGACCGCACGGTCGACCCGCCGCTGTTCGCCGACCACTTCGGGCCGATCTCGTTCGAGTTCGCCTCGTTCCTGTCGAACCTGTCGACCGACCGGGGCGATCGCTGGTCCGCCTGGCGCACCGTCGACGCCACCGCGGGGTGCGCCATGGACGGCCGCTGGTGCGACACGGACCTCGAGGACATGGGCACCTGGCCCGACGGCCGGCCGGTGGTGCGGGCGGAGGTGTCGGCCGACCCGGTCGACGTGGGCCCGCCGGCGATCCAGGAGTGCGAGTTCTTCCTGAACCCCCGCCCCTGCCCCTGAGAACCCGCCGCCCCTCCCGGACCCCGATCCGGTTTCTGACGCCACGAGGTGGGGCGTGTGACGCACGATCGTCACGAGAAACGCGCCGTGGGGTGATCGACGCCCCGGACGCGCCACCGGGAACGCGCCATGGGGCGTGTCGGGGCCGGACGGTAGGTTCAGCCCTGATGCTCGAGCGACCTCCGGCCGGCACCATCCCCGACACGCCCGGCAGCTACCAGTTCAAGGACGCCGACGGTCGCGTCATCTACGTGGGCAAGGCCAAGTCCCTGCGCCAGCGGCTCTCGAACTACTTCCAGAACCCGGCCAACCTCCCGCCGCGCACCTTCCAGATGGTGTCCACGGCCGCCTCGGTCGAGTGGATCCAGGTGCGCAACGAGGTCGAGGCGCTGATGCTCGAGTACTCGCTCATCAAGCAGCACCGGCCCCGGTTCAACGTCCGCCTGGTCGACGACAAGAGCTATCCGTTCCTGGCCGTGACGGTGTCCGACGAGTGGCCCCGGCCGATGGTCATGCGGGGCCGGCGACGCAAGGGCGTCCGGTACTTCGGCCCCTACGCCCACGCCTACGCCATCCGGGACACGCTCGACGAGCTGCTGCGCACCTTCCCGCTCCGGACGTGCTCCGACGCCAAGTTCGGGCGCCACGAGCGCCTCGGCAAGCCGTGCCTGCTGTTCCACATCGAGAAGTGCTCCGGCCCGTGCGTCGGCGAGATCGACCACGACTCGTACCGCCGCCTCGTCGACGAGCTGCTCGAGTTCCTCGACGGCGACACCCAGCCGGTGCTCGACCGGCTCGCCGCCCAGATGACCGCCGCCGCCGACTCGCTGGAGTTCGAGCAGGCCGCCCGCCTGCGCGACCGGCTCGCCACGGTGCGGCGGGCGATCGAGCGCCAGCAGATGGTGGGCGACCGCAGCGAGGACGTCGACGTGGTGGGGATCGCCGAGGACGAGCTCGAGGCGTCGGCCCAGGTGTTCTTCGTCCGCAAGGGCCGAGTGGTCGGCCGCTTCGGCTTCCTGCTCGACAAGGTCATGGACCTCACGCCCGACCAGACGATCGCCGCCGTGCTCGAGCAGCTCTACGGCGACGAGCCGGCGGTCGGCTACCCCAAGGCCGTGCTGGTGCCCACGCTGCCCGAGGACATCGACGTGTACCAGGAGTGGCTGACCATGCAGCGGGGGAGCCGGGTCGACATCCGCATCCCCCAGCGGGGTCCCAAGCGCCAGCTCGCCGAGACCGTCACGCAGAACGCACAGGAGGCGTTCAACCGCCACCGGCTCAAGCGGGCGTCGGACCACAACAGCCGGGCCAAGGCCCTCAACGAGCTGCAGGACGCGCTGCACCTCCCGGCCGCCCCGCTGCGCATCGAGTGCTACGACATGAGCCACCTGCAGGGCACCGACTACGTCGGCTCGATGGTCGTGCTCGAGGACGGCCTGCCCCGCAAGCAGGAGTACCGGCGGTTCAAGATCCGCACCGTGGCCGGCAACGACGACTTCGCCGCCATGGAGGAGGTGCTCACCCGTCGCCTCACGAACTACCTGGCCGACCGGGACAAGCCGCCGGCGGAGCGGGGCCGGTTCGCGTACCCGCCGCAGCTGCTCCTGGTCGACGGCGGCAAGGGCCAGCTCGGCGTGGCCGTGAAGGTGCTCGAGGAGCTCGGGCTGGCCGACGAGATCCCGGTCGCGTCGCTGGCCAAGCGCTTCGAGGAGGTCTACCTCCCCGGCCGGTCCGAGCCGGTCGAGGTGCGCCGCGGGTCAGAGGCGCTGTTCCTGTTGCAGCGCATCCGCGACGAGTCGCACCGGTTCGCCATCACCTACCACCGGGAGCTGCGCGGCAAGCGCATGACCCGCTCTGTGCTCGACGGCATCCCCGGCCTGGGCGACAAGCGCAAGCAGCGGTTGGTCAAGGAGCTCGGCGGGGTGCGGGCGGTGCAGGCCGCCGACCTCGCCACGCTGCAGGCGCTGCCGTGGCTGCCCGACTCGGTCGCCGGCGCCGTCTACGACGCCCTCCACTCGCCGGCCTGACGCCCGGGCCAACGCCGTTCGCTAGCGTCGCCCGCCGTGCCGAACCCTGACCCGTGGGAGTCGCACGCCGCCTGGTGGCAGGACCAGTTCACCGACGGCGTCGATCCCGAGTACACCGAGCAGATCCTGCCGCTTGTCGCCCAGCACCTCCCCGGCCCCGACGAGCGGACGTCGGGCCTGCTCGTCGACGTCGGCTGCGGCGAGGGCCAGGTCGCCCGGGTCGCCGCCGACGCGGGACTGACCGTCGTCGGGATCGACCCGGCGGCCTCGCAGGTCGACGTCGCCCGCGATCGCGCCGGTGGGCCGGTCTACGTGCAGGGCTCGGCGACCGCGCTGTCCGTGGCCGACGGCGTCGCCGATGCCGCCGTCGCGTGCCTGGTCTTCGAGCACATCGTCGACGTCGACGCCGCGCTCGCCGAGGTGGCCAGGGTGCTGCGGCCGGGCGGGCGGTTCCTGTTCCTGCTCAACCACCCGCTCCTGCAGACGCCCGGGAGCGGCTGGATCGACGACCAGGTGCTCGACCCGCCCGAGCAGTACTGGCGTGTCGGCCCCTACCTCACCGAGGCCGACACGGTGGAGGAGGTCGAGAAGGACGTGTTCATCCGCTTCTTCCACCGCCCGCTGTCGCGCTACCTCAACGCAGCCCGGGACGCCGGCCTCGTCCTCCAGCGGATGGAGGAGCCGGCCCCGCCGCCGGGCTTCCTCGCCCGGGCCGAGGAGTACGCCGACGCGGCGACGATCCCCCGCCTGGCGTTCCTCCTGTTCGAGCGCACCTGACGGGTCGCTCGGGCCGACCGGTCCGAGCCCGGGGTGCGGAGCGACGACGCCCGGACGCGAGCGGTGCCGGGCGCCCGTCGGACGCCCGGCACCACCGGGTCGGGATCGGCCGGTCGGCCGGATCAGCAGTCGGTCGACGGGGCGGTGATCACGGAGTCGATCACGTGGACGACGCCGTTCGACCCCTCGAGGTCGGTCTGCGTGATCGTGGCGCCGCCGATCGTCAGGTCGTCACCGCTCTTGGCGATCTTGACCTTGCCGCCGAGCGTGTCGACGCACTGGCCGTCGAGCTCCATCGCGTCCGCGGCGAGCACCTTGCCGCTCACGACGTGCAGCTTCAGCACGTCGGCGAGCGCACCGGTCGGATCGGCCTGCAGCTGCTGCAGCGTGGCCGCCGGCACCTTGCTGAATGCCTCGTTGGTCGGCGCGAACACGGTGAAGGGGCCCGCGCCGGACAGCGTCTCGGCCAGGCCGGCGCTCGTGACGAGCTCGACCAGCGTCGAGAAGTCGGGGTTGCCCGCCGCGATGTCGACGATGGTCTCGTCGGCCATGTCGCCGCCGGCCGTGGTGGTGGTCGCCTCGGTCGTGGTGGTCGTGTCGCTGCTGGCGTCGCTGTCCGAGTCGTCGCTGCACGCCGCCGCGACGAGCGAGACGCCGAGGAGCAGGGCGACGAGGGGAGCGAGGAACTTGTACCGCATCAGATGGCCTCCTTGAGGTGGTCTGTGCGGTACTTCGTCCGTCTGGTCCGACCGGATGCGGTCGTCGCAGATTCTTCTCGGCAGCCGAGCGCCAGAGTCGGCGCGCCCGAAGGCCGGTCAGGCCCCGCCCGGGATCAGCAGTCGGTCGCCGGGGCGGTGACGACGCTGTCGAGCTTGAGGATCGTGCCGTTGGACGCGGTCTGCGGGTCGCCGTCCTCGATGGTGGCGCCGCCGAAGCTGACGGTGGCGTCGTCGCCCTCGCCCTCGACGGTGATCTTGACCTTGCCGCCGAGCGTGTCGACGCACTGGCCGCCTTCGTCCGCCAGGTCGTCGACGGTCACGTTGCCGCTGATGACGTGCAGCTTGAGCACGTTGGCGAGGGCGCCCTGCGGGTCCTGCTCGAGGTTCGCCAGGGTCGCGGCCGGCACGGCGCTCATGGCCTGGTTGGTCGGGGCGAGGATCGTGAACGGCCCGCCGCCCGACAGGGCCTCCTCCAGCCCGGCCTCGGTGATCAGCCCGGCCACCTGCGACAGGTCGTCGTCGGCGACGATCACGTCGACCACGGTGTTGTCCTCGGCGTCCGCCGGGGCCGAGGTCGTCGTGGTCGACGACTGCTCCTTGGCGGTCGTCGTCGTGCCCTCGGCCCGCTTGTCCTCCGCGGCCTCGTCGGACTTGCTGCAGGCACCGGCGAACAGGGCCAGGGCGCAGCAGAGTGCGGCGACGGTGAGGAAGGGCTTGTTGCGCATGGACGATCTCCTTGAGTGCCCGGGGCGGGTGGCCCGGGCAGCCGGCTGACGGCTGTTGAACCTAGCCAGGGTGGCGGCGGAGGGCGAAGATGGTCGGCTCGCTGCGAGGGGGCGATAGCGTTCGTCCCGTGAGCGAGTTCCTGGTGATCACCGGCGTCTCGGGCGCCGGGCGGACCCAGTTCGGGGACTCGCTCGAGGACCTGGGCTGGTTCGTCATCGACAACATCCCGGTCGAGCTGATCCCGAAGGTCGCGGAGCTGGCGCGCTTCCAGGACCCGGGCACGCCCGTGGCCCTCGTCGTCGGCACGGGGAGCGACATCGAGGGCATCGGTCCGGCGCTCGACGAGCTGCGTCGATCAGGCGCCGGCGTTCGGATCGTGTTCCTCGACGCGTCGACGCCGACGCTGGTGCGCCGCTACGGCGAGTCGAAGCGCCGGCACCCGCTCGCCGCGCAGGCCGGGACGGTCGCCGGCGCCATCGACCTCGAGCGCGACGTGCTCGCCGAGGTGCGCGAAGCGGCCGACATCGTCCTCGACACCTCGGATCTCAACGTCCACGACCTGCGCGCCCGGGTGAACGAGCTGTTCGCCGACGACGGCGGCTCCCGCATGCAGGTGACGCTGCAGTCGTTCGGCTACAAGCACGGCGTCCCCGCCGATGTCGACACGGTGTTCGACTGCCGGTTCCTTCCCAACCCGTACTGGGTCGACGAGCTGCGCCCGCTCACCGGGCTCGATCCCGAGGTGCAGGACTACGTCCGGTCCTTCGAGCTCACGGGCGAGTTCCTGCACAGGGTCGAGGACCTGCTCGAGCTGCTGCTGCCGGCCTACGTCGCCGAGGGCAAGGCCCTGCTGACGGTCGCGTTCGGCTGCACAGGGGGTCGGCACCGGTCGGTGACGATCGTCGAGACGGTGGCCGACTGGCTGCGGGCCCAGGGCATCGAGCCGCGCATCCGACACCGGGACGTGGCCAAGTGAACGCGGATCCCGACGTGCCGAGGACCGGCCTCGACCCCGACGGTCCGGCCGTCGTCGCCGTCGGGGGCGGGCACGGGCTGGCCACGACGCTCCGGGCCGCCCGCTGTTACGCCGGGAGGCTGAGCGCCGTCGTGTCGGTGGCCGACGACGGCGGCTCGACCGGTCGGCTCCGCGCCGCCTCGCCCCGCCCGGCACCGGGCGACCTGCGCAAGTGCCTGGTCGCGCTCGCCGGGTCGGACCAGCCGATCGTGGCCGCCATGGAGCACCGCTTCGGGTCGGGGGAGCTCGATGGCCACGCCTTCGGGAACCTGCTGATCGCCGCGCTCGAGGAGTCGGAGGGCAGCCTCGTCGCCGCGCTCGACGAGGCCGGTCGGCTGCTCGACTGCGTCGGCCGCGTGCTGCCGACGACCACCGTGCCGATCGAGCTGCGGGCCCGGGTCGACTCCGGCGGCGTCGTCCGGGGGCAGGTGGCCGTGGGGGAGCGGGCCGACCTGCGCACCGTGACCGTCGAGCCCGCCGACGCCCCGGCGTGCGAGCTGGCCGTCCAGGCGGTGCTCGAGGCCGACCAGGTCGTGCTGGGACCGGGATCGCTCTACACGAGCGTGCTGGCCGCCACCGCCGTGCGGGGGATCGCCGAGTCGATCCGGCGCACCTCGGCCCAGGTCGTCTACGTCTGCAACCTCCACCCGCAGGTGTCCGAGACCGCCGGGTACCGGGTCGACGACCACGTGGCCGCCCTCGCCCGCCACGGACTGGTGCCCGACGTCGTGCTGTACGACCCGTCGACGATCGACGGTGCCGACGACGTGGCCGGCGCCCGCCCGGTGACGATCGCCCGGACGTCGGGCCTGGCCCACGACCCGGCGCTGCTGGGCATGGCGCTGGCGGACGTGCTCGCCGCGTCGGCCTGACGCCCGCCGCCCGGCCCGCCCGCCGCCCCGCTCGCCCGCCCGGCCCGCTCTGTTCCACCTTTTCGACGTTGCAGCGTCGAAAAGGTGGAACGAAGCGGGCAGGGGGGTGGGCGATCGGCCGGGCGGACCGACGGCGGAGGCCCGGGCCACCACCCGGGTGGTGGCGATTGGCACGTTCCGGCGTGCCGTGCTCGCATAGGGGGCGCGTCGCCGCAACGGGGCGGGGACCCGGATCTGACTCCAAGCAGACCGCCAGCCACACCTGAGACGAGGGAATGACATGACCGTGCGCGTGGGGATCAACGGCTTCGGCCGCATCGGCCGCAACTTCTTCCGGGCCGCCAAGGCCCGTGGCGCCGACATCGACTTCGTGGCCGTGAACGACCTGGGTTCGCTCGACCAGATGGCGCACCTGCTCAAGCGCGACTCGGTCGCCGGCACCTTCCCCGGTGAGGTCAAGGAGGTCGAGGGCGGCATCGACGTCGACGGTGACGTCCTCAAGGTCGTCCAGCACCGCAACCCGGCCGAGATCCCCTGGGGCGAGCTGGGCGTCGACGTCGTCATCGAGTCGACCGGCATCTTCACCGACCGGGACAAGGCGGCGGCCCACCTCGAGGGCGGCGCTCCCCGCGTCATCGTCTCGGCCCCGTCCGGCGGCGCCGATGCCACGTTCGTGATGGGCGTCAACGACGACACCTTCGACCCCGAGAAGCACATCGTGGTGTCGAACGCCTCGTGCACGACCAACTGCTTCGTGCCGCTGATCAAGGTCCTCGACGACGCGTTCGGCGTCGAGAAGGGCCTCATGAACACGATCCACGCCTACACGGGCGACCAGATGCTGGTGGACGGCCCGCACAAGGACCTGCGTCGGGCCCGTGCGGCGGCGATCAACATCGTGCCGACCTCGACCGGCGCCGCCCGTGCGACGTCGCTCGTGCTCGAGTCGATGAAGGGCCGCCTCGACGGCACCTCGCTGCGCGTCCCGGTCCCGACCGGTTCGATCACCGACTTCACCGGCGTCCTCAACCAGGAGGTCACGGTCGAGCAGGTGAACGAGGCGTTCCAGGCCGCTGCGTCCGAGGGTCGCCTCAAGGGCATCCTGCAGTACACCGACGAGCCGATCGTCAGCTCCGACATCGTGGGCTCGCCCTACAGCTCGATCTTCGACTCGGGCCTCACGATGGCCATGGGCAACATGGTCAAGGTCCTGTCCTGGTACGACAACGAGGCGGGCTACTCGAACCGCCTGGTCGACCTGGCCCAGATCGTCGGCGCCGCCAACCACTGATCGCACAGGCCTGCCGCGATCCTGATCACCGGGAGCGACGTCCAGCGACGTTCTCGGCGATCAGGATCCGGATGGGATCTGTGAGGGGAGAACGATGAAGTTCGGAGTGCCCGAGCTGGAGGACCTCGGCGACGTCGAGGGCAAGTCGGTCCTGGTCCGGGCGGACTTCAACGTCCCGCTGAAGGACGGCGAGATCACCGACGACCTGCGCATCCGCGCCGCCCTGCCGACGCTGCAGTGGCTGCTCGACCGGGGCGCCTCGGTCACGGCCTGCACGCACCTGGGTCGGCCGAAGGGCGAGCCCGACCCGAAGTACTCGGTCGAGCCGGTGCGCCGTCGGCTGGCCGAGCTCGCACCGGGCGTCGAGCTGCTGGAGAACCTGCGGTTCGACCCGGGGGAGACCGGCAACGACCCGGCGTTCGTGGCCGAGCTGTGCGAGGGCCACGACCTCTACGTGAACGACGCCTTCGGCGCCTCGCACCGGGCCCACGCCTCGATCGTCGGCCCGCCGACGCTGCTGCCCTCGGCGGCCGGCCGGCTGCTGGCCAAGGAGGTCGAGGTCCTGCTCGGCGTCCGCGAGCACCCGGGTCGCCCCTTCACCGCCATCACCGGCGGCTCGAAGGTCAGCGACAAGCTCGGCGTGCTCACCGCGCTGCTCGACATCGCCGACGACATCATCATCGGCGGCGGCATGTGCTTCACCTTCTTCGGCGCGATGGGCCACTCGATCGGCAGCTCGCTGTTCGAGGAGGACCAGGTCGAGAGCTGCGCCAAGCTGCTCGACGAGCACGGTGACCGGCTGCACCTGCCGGAGGACGTCGTGGGCCTCGGGCCCGGCGGCAAGATCGGCGACCCGTCGGCCGGCGGCGAGGTCCGCAACTTCGGCCGCTCGCTGCCCGACGGCTGGATGGGCCTCGACATCGGGCCCGGTGCCGCCGCTGCGTTCGGCGACGTGATCCTCGAGTCCCGCACCGTGCTCTGGAACGGGCCGATGGGCGTGTTCGAGGACCGGCGGTTCGAGGCCGGCACCCGAGCCGTCGCCCAGGCCGTGGCCGAGTGCCGCGGCTTCACCGTCATCGGCGGCGGCGACTCCGCCGCTGCGGTGGCCCAGTTCGGCCTCGCCGACGAGGTCGACCACATCTCGACCGGCGGCGGCGCCTCGCTCGAGCTGATCGAGCAGGGCGACCTGCCCGGCCTCGAGGCGCTCCGCCACGCACCGAACGTCGCCGGCTGACGCCGCGCCGCAGCAGTCGTCATCGCAGACCGCAACCGCACGCACCACTCGAAGAACCCGGGGGATCCCATGGCCGCCAGCCGGAAGCCGATCATCAGCGGCAACTGGAAGATGCACAAGAACCACTTCGAGGCGATCCAGGCCGTGCAGAAGCTGCACTACCGCCTCGACGGCGACGACCACGACAGCGTGATCGTCACGGTGCACCCGCCGTTCACGGACCTGCGCTCCATCCAGACGCTCATCGAGGCCGACCGGATGAAGATCGAGCTCGGCGCCCAGAACTGCCACTGGGAGGACCAAGGCGCGTTCACCGGTGAGGTCGCCCCGCCCATGCTCGCCAAGCTCGACGTCGCGTACGTGATCGTCGGGCACTCCGAGCGGCGCCAGTTCTTCGGCGAGACCGACGAGACCGTGAACCTCAAGGTCAAGGCGGTCGGCCGAGCCGGGATGACGCCGATCATGTGCTGCGGTGAGTCGCTCGAGCAGCGCGAGGCCGGCGACGCCGAGTCGTGGGTCGAGGGTCAGATCGTGGCCGGCCTCGCCGGTCTCGGCGGTGATGCGGTCGGGACCCTCGTCATCGCCTACGAGCCCATCTGGGCGATCGGCACCGGCAGGACCGCCACGTCCGAGGACGCCCAGGCCATGTGCGCCCACATCCGCTCGGTCGTGAGGTCGAACTTCGGCGACGACGCCGCGGCCAAGGTGCGCATCCAGTACGGCGGCTCGGTGAAGCCGGGCAACATCGCCGAGCTCATGTCACAGGCCGACATCGACGGCGCCCTGGTGGGCGGCGCCAGCCTCGACCCCGACGGGTTCGCCGCCATCGTTCAGTACCGGAACCACTGAACGCTTTGAACGGGTCCAGCATCCACGCCGTCATCCACCAGGTCGACAATTCTGTCGCCGGTGGAGGAGGAGACGACAGCTAGCTACCTGTCGCCGCAGCTCGTCGCATGGCGACGGGTCACGGACCTGCCGCTGACGATCCTTGCGATCGGCTCCCTTCCGCTCCTCTTCTTGGAGCTCAAGCGGGCGGATCTCGCGTACCACGATCGGCTGTTCCTCGATGTGGTGAACGTCGCGGTCCTGGTCGCCTTCGCAGCCGACTACGGCGTCGAGCTCTTCGTCTCATCCGACCGGCGCGCCTACGTGCGAGGGGAGTGGGCCGGAGGTCTGATCGTCCTGACGCAGGCGCTCGCAGTCGTACCAGCGATGTCGTTCCTCGGCGTGACGCGAGCAGCTCGGGCGGCGCCGGTCATCCGGGCCGTGACGATGATCGCTCGTGTGATCGCGGTAGGTGGGGTCGCCGCCAGGGAGGGCCGGTCCGTCCTCCGGCAGCATGCGGCGGCATTCGCCCTCGGCCTCGCGGGGTTCACGTGGATCATGTCCGCCGCCCTGTTCACGATGTTCGAGGATGTCGGGCCCGGCCACCGCGTGGGCTCGTTCTTCGACGGGCTCTGGTGGTCGCTCGCCACGGTGACGACGGTGGGCTACGGCGACGTGGCGCCCGTGACCACGATGGGACGGATCGTCGGCGGGTTCACGATGGTCGTCGGGGTCTCGACGTTCGCGATCATCACCGCGAAGGTCGCCGAGTTCCTGATGCGCGCCGACCTCGTCCGCAGACCGGTCGATCTGGCGAGGGAGACAGACGCTGCGGACGAGTGAGGGTCGATCGGTTGCGGGGCGCGTCGGGCTCGGGGCGTGCTCGCAGGTCGATCCACTGAACGGGTATCCTCGACCGCCGTGGACATCGTCGAGATCATCCTCTGGGTCCTGCAGGCCGCGCTCGGCGTCGGGCTGATCTTCCTGGTGCTCATCCACTCCGGGAAGGGCGGCGGCCTCTCCGACATGTTCGGTGGCGGCCTCGGCGCCTCGGCCGCGGGTTCGACCGTGATGGAGAAGAACCTGGACCGCATCACCGTGGTGATCGGGCTCCTGTTCGGGTTCAACACCCTCCTCATGGCGCTGGTGATCGACCCCAAGTGAGGTCGTCGCGCCGGGGGATCACCCCTGCGCACCGGTCCTGAGCTGGCGTTCCCGCCGGTGCCGCCGCACGGTGCCGACCACGTCGCCCACCCCGGCGCCGATCAGCGCGCCGACGACCACGTCGCCCGGGAAGTGCACGCCCGTGTGGATGCGCGACCACGCCACCGCGCCGGCCAGGAAGTGCACCGGGAAGGCGACCCAGGTCAGCTCGCCGCTCATCGCGTTCGCGAACGCGAACGCGGAGGCCGAGTGCCCGGACGGGAACGACGGGGACGTGGGCAGCGGCACCTGGCGGCCCGCAATGACCTCGAAGTGCTCGCGGTCGGGTCGGCGACGGGGGAGGAGCCGCTTGAGCGGCTGGTTGACGAGAAGGCTGGTGAGCCCGATGGCGATGACGCCGTCGATGGCCGCCTGCCGGCCCCGCCGACCGCCGAGGAGCGCCGTGGCACCGGCGATGCCGAACCACAACTTCGAGTTGTCGGCGGCGATCGTGAGCTTCCGGAGCGCGTTGTCGAGCGTCGGGGTCGAGACGCCGGCCACGGCGCCGTAGACCGCCAGGTCCATGGCCTCGAGGTCCTCGACGACCGCCCTCGCCCATTCGACGTCGTGCTCGTCGACGAAAGCCTGGAGCCGGCCGATCAGCCCGGTACTGTCGACGTCGAGGACTTGGGGATCAGGGAAGGAAGGGCCGTCCACCGGCGGCCCGGTCGGCGAGGAGGTCATGGCGAGAGTGTCCCACGCACAACCGCTCGACACACCTGACCCCGCCGACCTCAAGGTCGGCGTCGGCCCCGTGCCGTGGCACGCACGGCTGCTCGCCATCGGGTGCCTCGTCCTCGTGCCGCTCGGCATCGCAGCGATCGTCTACGGGTTCGTGAGCGGGATGCCCGACCTGCTGGTCGGGCTCATCGTGCTCGCCCTGGCCGCAGGATGCGTCTGGCTGGCGCTGGGCCGCCGTCGCGCCGGCCGCGTCCTGTTCCTGGTGCTGGCCCTCGTGCTGCTCGGCGCCTCGATCTGGTCGGTGTACGACACGGGCCGGCAGGTGTTCTGGATGATCCTCGGGATGGTCGTCCTGCTGGCCGGAGGGACGGCGGGTCGGTCGGCCCTGCTCTCGTCGCCCCGCCCGGCCCGCCACCACCTGCATCGGCCCCGGACGCGCCCGCGGAAGCCGGTCCTGTTCGTCAACCCGCACTCGGGTGACGGGACCGCGGAGCGGGTCGGGCTCGTGGCGGCCGCTCGGGCCGCCGGGCTCGAGGTGCACGAGCTGCAGAAGGGCGACGACCTCACCGGCATGGCCCGGAAGGCCGCCGAGGAGGGTGCCGACTGCCTGGGCGCGGCGGGCGGCGACGGGACCCAGGCGCAGGTGGCGCTGGTCTGCATCGACCGGCAGCTGCCGTTCGTGTGCATCCCGGCCGGCACTCGCAACCACTTCGCCCTCGACCTGGGGCTCGACCGGGACGACCCGCTCGGCGGTCTGAGCGCGTTCCGCGACGCCTACACCAAGCGGATCGACGTCGGCGACGTCAACGGCGACATGTTCCTCAACAACGTGTCCATCGGCGCCTACGGCGAGGTGGTGGCCGAGGAGCAGTACCGGGAGAACAAGATCGGCACGGCCCTCGCCAAGCTGCCGTCGCTGATCGGGCCCGAGTCGGAGCCGCTCGACCTGCGCTTCACCGACGGCGACGGCCAGCACCACGACTCGGCGCTCGTGCTGCACGTGTCGAACAACAGCTACGAGCTGACCCCCCGTCCGGGCTTCGGCAGCCGCCCGACCTTGAGCGACGGCAAGCTCGGCATCGTCGCCGTCGTGCATTCGAGCGGCCTGACCGGGCCGCTGAAGGTGCTGCGCTGGGAGGCGCCGACGTTCACGATCGAGTCGGGTGACGAGGTGCTCGGCGGACTCGACGGCGAGGCTCGCTCCTTCCCGGCGCCGGTCGAGTTCCGCATCAAGCCGTCGGTGCTGACGGTGCGGATCCCGCTCGACGCCGTCGGCGTCTCACCGGCAGCGCTGCGGCCCCGCCTGACGCGCAAGACGTTCGATCGCATGGTGGCGCTGGCGGCGGGCAAGCCGCCGCCGGTCTGACGCATTCGCCGGCGGCGCAGCGCACTTCGTGCGCCTGCGAGTGTGGACACCCGGTGCTCCCGTGAGCTCGTGTTCCTGGCCGCCTGCTCCGCCGGCCCCGCCGGCCGAACTTGTACGCACCGGACCCACCACCGGTCGCTCACGTACACGTTCGCCAGCTCCCAGCGAACTTGTACGCCCCGGTCGTCCATCGGGCTCGTGGCGTACAAGTTCGCCGGCGATCGGTCTGTCCGTGACGCCTGACAACGGATTCCGGGTCCTGCGCGGACCGCGCTAGAGTCCTTCGTCGCCCCACCCGCAGGTGGGGTCCACGTCGGAGTGGCGGAATTGGCAGACGCGCTAGCTTGAGGGGCTAGTGCCCTTAGGGGCGTGGGGGTTCAAGTCCCCCCTCCGACACCACGAGATCGTGTGCGGTGACCGCAGGCCCGATGGCCGTCCGAGCACGCCGGATCTCCTCCCGAGGCCCAGCTCTCCAGAGCTGGGCCTTCGTCATGTGCGCAGGAACGAGCGACGCCTCAGAGGTAGTCGTGTTCGAGCAGGTTGCGGACGCAGAACCAGCCGGCGATGGCGGGGATGAAGGTGGAGGCGAGCTGGTAGGCGAGCGACGCGGCGACGGCCGCTTCCTGTGTTGCTCCGGCTGCGGTCATGGCTGCTGCGACGCCGACGGAGCCGACGGCGGTGGATCCGCCCGGGACCGGCACCGAGTCGGCGATCGACGAGACGCCGATGTTCGCCGCGAGCACGGCCCAGAAGTTCACCGGTGGCCCGAACGCGGCGACGCAGAAGTAGAGGACGAGTCCGTAGAGGAGGTTGTTGGCGGTCTGCCCGATGAGGAGCTGCGCCACCTGGCGGGGTGATCGGACCACGTCGGCGAGCGTCGCCCAGGCGCTGCGGACCGGGGCCATGACCTTCTTGCGGATCTTCGGGACGCCGAAGATGACCGCGGTGGCGACCAGCACCGCCACCAGCGCGAGGAGCGCGATCTGGATGACGTTGCTGGTGTCGATGTTGCCGAAGCTGAAGCTGACCGGCGACAGGTAGAGCGCGACGAGGAACACCGACACGGTGGAGATCGCGTCGGCGGCCCCTTGGACGACGCCGCCGGCGGTCGCGGCCGACGCGAGGTCGACGCCTTGCTTCTGCAGGTAGCGGATCTCGGAGGCGAGTCCGCCGATGGCGGGGACGGCGAGGTTGGTGAACGACAGCGACAGCTGGAGCTCGGCGGTGCGCAGGTAGGGGACGCGTTGACGGACCGAACCGATGAGCGAGAGGCCGGACGCGAAGTTGGTGGAGAACGAGACGGCGAGCGCGACGGCGAGCAGCCACCACTCGGCACCCTTGAGCGTCTCGACCATCTCCTCGGGGTCGCCGACCATGGACAGGAGGGCGGCGACGCCCAGGAAGGTGCCGACGACCATGGCGATCGTCTGCCAGCTGAGCCGGTGGACCTGTTCGAGCTGCGGCTCCTCGATCCCCAGCGCGGCGGCGGTCGCGGTGCGCAGCGCGGTGAGCGACTCGGTCTGCGCCTTCCTCGCCGCCCGGCCGTGCGCCCTCATCGAGGCGGGCAGCACCGCGGTCTGGATCATCGGCAGCGCCGGGGTGAGCCCGGTGGGACCGAGCCCGGCGAGCGCGCACCTCACGGCGCGCTCGGGACCGACCCGGTCGGCGGTGGCGACGAGGAGGGTGGCGGTGTCGCTCGCCCCGAACGCCTCGGTGGGCTCGTGGGCGCCCGGCGCCGTCGCCGTTCGGACGGGGACGTCGACGCCGTAGGCGTGCGAGAAGCCTCGCAGCGCCGGTCCGTCGGTGGTGAACACGACGTTCGTCGGCGACAGCGAACCGTGGGTGATTCGTGCGCCGTGGAGCTTCGCCACCTGGTTCCACAGGTCGGTCAGGCGTGCGTCGGTCAGCCGGTCGTCGCCGACCTCGTCCAAGGTCTGACCGGTGACGGGCCGCTCCACGTACACCGCTGCGCCCGGCCCCGTGATCCCGGTGACCACGAGCTCGGGGACGCGCACCCCGGCCCGCTCCGCGCCGAGGACGCAGTAGCCCTCGTGCTCGACCTCCTCGATCCGCGTCCGGTACAGCCGCTGGCCGCCGGACTTGTAGAGGAACCCGTTCCACATCTTGGCGAGCACCTGCGCGTCGGCTGCGTCCCGACCGAGCACCCGCACCGCCAGCGGCCCGTGGTCGTCGGTCGCCGTCATCAGCGTGGCCCCCGACGGTTGCGTGGGCGCCAGCGCGACGTCTCGGGCGTCGATGCCCAGGTCGTGCAGACCCCGTGTCATCTGGGCGATCGACGGCCGGCCCCCCGGCGAGCCGAACGCGAGGTGCACCGCAGCGGCGATGCCCCACCCCAAGACGATGGCGGCGATCGCCGCGTTGGGGAGGCCGACCCCGAGGTACATCGCGCCGATCGCCGTGGTCACGACCAGCGTGAAGCCGATCCGTCTCGACGGCCGGGCCAGGTACGGCGACGCCGCGGCGACGATCGCCACGATCACCGCGAGGCGCGTCATCGGGAACGACGGCGAGGAGTCGCCGATGCGAACCGTGACCGTCAGCGCGTCGCTCACCGACGAACCCGACACGAGCGCCCCGATGGCCCGGGCGATGATCCACGCCAGCGCGCCGGCGATCGTCAGGTCCCTGGCGAGGCGCCACCGCCTCGCCACGACCGCAGCGAACACCACCACCAGGAGCGCCCACAGGCTGCCGAGGGCGTACAGGACGCGGAAGAACGACTTCAGACCGTCGGGCAGGTGGTTGAGGAGCGTGAACAGGTCCTTCTCGAACGACGAGAGGTCGCCGTGGCGGGGGATCGCGACGGCCAGGAAGACGATCGCCACCACGACCCGGATCCAGTCGCTGGTGCGCCGACGGTACGGGTGCTCGTCCGCCGGCCCGAACGACATCGTCCTCAGACGGCTCCACACCGATGGCGCAGCGGCAGCGTCCCCTGTCGTGACCGGCTCGTCCTCGATCGTGTCGGTCATCGGCGATCCACTCCGTGACGGAGCCCGATCCGCAGCGATCGGCTCCGCAGGTCCCGCTCCAGTGCCATCACCATCCCACACGGCGCCGGAAGGACCACGCTCCAGGCCGCACCGGCGCCGATGCTCAGAAGGCGATCCAGCGCCGCACGGCAGCGCGGGCGTTGCGGTTGCGAGCACCGATGAGACGCAGCTCGACCAGTCGCTGCTGGACGAGGGTGGCGTAGGTGCCGGCGAGCTCGTCGGCCGGTCGAGGGACCCCGTCGCCCTCGGCGACGAGATCCCGGACGACGGCCTCGACGTGGCGCGCCGCGAGTGGCGGGCCGGACGCCGCCGATCGGTCGCGCGTGGACTGGATCAGGCGGCGCGCCAGCCGGTCGGTCGGGGGTTGCGCCCCGGTCCGGCGCCAGGCCTCGGCGAGGTGGTCGAACAGGCGGGTCCAGTCGTCGTGGCCGAGCAGCGGGAAGGTGCGGTCCACCCGGTGCAGCGCCCGCGCGGCCGCTGGGACCGCTGCCTCCGCCTCGTCCGCGGTCCCCGGACCGGCCGTCCCCTGGCCGGTCGTCCCGTGACGGGTCGTCTGGTCGCTCTCGGCGTGTCCGCCGACGTCGCCGTCGGGAACGTCGCCGTCGTGCTCATCGGCGCCCGCGTCGTCGGCGGCGTCGTCCTCGGGAACCGGGTCCGCCGGGAGGATGTAGGCGTTCCGGCCGGTCGTGATCTCCGCCGCAGGGACCGCCGAGCTCAGGAAGCGCTTGAAGGTGCCGAACCCGAACCAGTCGTCGGTGATCTCCGCCCCGTGGTCGCGCTGGAGCTCCCAGGCGAGCGCGGCGAGGTCCACCGGTCGGTCGAGCGCCCTCCACCGCGTGCCGAGGTAGGCCGCGGCGTCAGCCGCCTGCGCAGCCCGCCGGCCGGGCCCCTCGGTCTCCGTCGTCAGCGGGAGCGGCGCACTGGTGACCGCAGCTTCGTCGAGTCGGTCGAGCTCGTCGCGCAGGTCCTCGGCGATGTCGTCGAGCGTCGAGAGGAGGTCGGCCATGCGCCGACTGAGGACCTCGACGAGTGGTGGCAGCTCGCCGTCCTTCTTGTACGTGTCCTCGTGCGTGAGCTCGCCCCACCCGTCCTGGAGGAGGGTCCGGACCTGCAGCTCGCAGCTCACCGGTTGACGAGACCCGCCCACGTCGACGGCGAGACCGAGGTTCACGTGCCATCCCCGGTAGCCCGACGGCCGCGGCCGGTCCAGGTAGTCCCGTTCGCTGTCGGGAGCGAGCCAGAGCCGCGCCCGGCCGTCGTCGGCCACCGGCAGCGCGTCGAGCACCTCGCGAGCCACGTCGATGTCGCGGCGGTTCGTGCAGGTGAGCCGGATCCCCACGAGGTCGTCGATCACATCGGGGATGTCGTCGACGACGTCGATGCGGTCGACGTAGCGGCGATGGCTCAGCTTCCGCCACGCCCTGGGCTTGGACTTCACCCGGCCGACAGGGCCACGGATGCGGGCCAGGTCACGCTCCGAGAGCGCATCACGGAGCAGGCCGCCCACGACCGCCTCCACCTCGACCAGCGCCGGATCGAGCACCTCGACCCGGTACGAGTCGTACCAACGGCCGAACCCCGCGTAGTCGAAGGAGAGCCCCGCCCCGGGTGCGTCGTCGGGTCGCTCGATCACCGGCCGACCCTATCCGTGCCGGCGAGACCGACCGGATGCCGTGCCCGCGACGCGCCCGGACCCACGCAGCCCGGGTCGATCGCCGCAGCCGGGCGTGGGACCATGGTGGATCCAGCGGTCACGGGGGAGGCGAGCGGGTGCACGAGACGGCTCACGACGCGGCGGCGACGGCCCGATGACGACGGCCACGAGGTCGCAGTACCCGATGCGGCTGGGCTTCGCGCCCGCGACGATCGCGGTCGCCGATCCCGACCATCCGGGCCTGCGCCGCGCCGGCCCGCGCGCCGCGGCGCCGTACGGGCTCGAGCGCGTGGAGACCCACGTCTGTCCGGCCACGGACGGTGCAGCCGACACGTCGGTCCGGCCCGACCTCGCGACGTGCGGCTTCGACGTGGTCGACCTCTCGGCGCTGGACCAGATGCAGGCGGTGCTCGGCGAGATCCGCCGTTCGGGTCGCATCGGCGAGGAGCAGGCGGCGACCATCCGCTCGTCGCTCGACGGCGCGGTCCTCGACGCCGATGGCGCAGGACCGATGAGGGTCCAGTACCTGGCGGAGGAAGGACTCATCATGCGCACCGCCGGCCCGAACGGGCGCTCGGTGGTCGGGCCCCGCTCGACGGGGATGAACGACCACGGCGGTGCGACGTCGGTCCACGCCGACCAGGACGTGTACGGCACGCCGATGGCCCAGCTGCTGGACGGCCGGGCCCCGACGACGTTCGTCCACGACTCGCCCGACGGGCACCACCACGACGGGCGGCTGTTCCTGGCCAACCTGTGGATCCCGCTGCAGCAGGCGGTGCGCCCGCTGGTGCTGGCGGACGGGCGCAGCATCGACCGTCGCCGGGACCAGCTCCGCTACGGCCTGGCGACCGATTCGTTCCTCGAGCGGGACGACGAGCAGGTCATCAACGACATCTGGACGTTCCTCCACCACGACGACCAGCGCTGGTACTTCCGCTCCGACATGGACCATCGCTCCGCCTACGTGTTCAACACGCTGAGCACGGCGCACGGAGCCGGCATCCTCCCCGGCGAAGACCTCGCAGAGTGGTGTTACCAGGCGCTGGAGGCGGCGGAGGAGGCAGCGGCACGGGGCGACGCCGCCGGCGTGGCCGCCGCCGTGTCCGGGCCCGACCGTCCCGGGGAGCCCGAGGTCACGACGCCGGCGTTGCGCGGGGCGATCGGCGAGCTGCTGGAAGTGCTCGACGAGGCCGCCGCCGACCCGGCGGGAACGTGCGGCGAGCGATCGGACGAGTGGATCGAGCGGTCGAAGGTCGCTCGATCGGGCGTGGTGCGGATGTCGATCGAGATGCGCATGGTGGTCTCGATCGAGGACGCCTGATCGCCTGCCCCCGCGGCACGGTCCCGTGACCAGACCGGCGTGGCGCTCGGCGCCCGGCCGGTCCATCCCCACCTCGCCTCGTGGGTAGGAGGTCACCCATGAGCACCATCGACGACGACGTCCGCACGCGCCTCGAGCAGGAGAAGGTCGTCTGGCTGACGACGACCACGAAGGGCGGCGCGCCGGTGCCGAACCCGGTCTGGTTCCTCGTGGAGGGCGACGACATCGTGATCCACTCCGATCCCTCGAGCCGCAGGATCGGCAACATCGAGCGCCAGCCCGAGGTGTCGGTCCACATCAACAGCGACCGCGACGGCGGCGACTTCTACGTGCTGAACGGCACCGCAGCGCTCCGCCACGAGCACCACCCGAGCAAGGTCCCCGGCTTCCTCGACAAGTACCACGACGACATCGTCGGACCGCTGGGCACGACGGTCGAGGCGCTCGACGCCCAGTACGACACCGAGATCCGGGTCTCGGTGCGCTCGGTCCGGGGTGTCTGAGCCCGGTCGCGCCGGCGCGAGCCGCCACCATCCCGCCGTCGGGGCGCGGCACCGGCTTGGCTGGTCGCCGTGAGCGCCGCCGTCCCGCCCGACGTGCAGGCCTACCTCGACGGCATCGCGCCGGAGCACCGGCCGATGTGGGACCGGGTCGAGGGGCTCGTCCGGTCGATCCACCCCGAGGTGGAGCTGCGCATCACCTACGACATGCCCACCTTCGTCGTCGGCGACCGCCGGCTCCCCGTCGGCGTCTGGAAGCACGGGCTCTCGCTGTACGGGCTGCACGGGTCCAACGACGCCGGCTTCATCGCCCGTCACCCGGACCTGTCATCGGGTCGCGGCACCGTGAAGCTGCCGACGGCGCGCGCCGACGAGTTCACCGACGACGAGCTGCGCGAGACGTTGACGGCGGTCCTCGGCCCGTAGCGGCGCGCCGTGTGCGCGCACGGCGACACCAGCGACCACCCCGTTGCCGCAGCGTCGGACATCGACGCCCGTGCTCATCACCTCGTGGCGCGCGGCTTCGCAGGTCGCCGGAAGTCGAGCTCGTCGAAGGAGGGGAGCACGGCGTCGCGTCGCGCCGCTTCGCGCTGCAGCCTCGGGCGGAGCCGACGGCCGGCCCGCATCATCGAGACGGCCGCCCCGAGCTTGCTCGTCGGCACGCCGAAGTCGGCCAGCGCCCGGTCCACGACCATGCGGACCCCGGCACCTCCGACGACCACCCGACCGGCCAGACCGATGTTCTCCTGGCCGTCGAACACCTCGGCGTGCGAGTGGAACGAGGCGAACGCCGGGCCGTCGACGACCTCGATGCCCGTGGGCGCCACCAGCTCGTAGCCGTCGGGCGTCTCGGCGACCTCGACGGCCCGCCACGGTTGGGGCCAGCCGTCCGGCGACATCGTCGTGATGACCGGCGCCCCGAGCCGCTCGATCGCACCGGCCCGCCGGGCGCGCCAATCGACGACCTTCGACGACCAGGCGCCGGACGACGTGCCGTGAGGCGCAGGATCGGACGGCGGCGCCGTCGTGCCGGCGGGGGCGCGCCACTCCTGCGGTGCGGTCTGCAGATCGCCGCCGTCCCACCACAGGACCCGCACGGGGGTGACCTCGACCCACATGCGCGTCCAGTACCAACCCATGCGGCGGAGCTGCCACGTGGGGATCCCGGCGAACTGCTCCGGGAAGCGGTCGGCCGCCGCCTGGAGGTAGCGGCTCGAGGTGTGGCGCAGGTCGGCGTCGCGCACGGTCGCCAGGCCCTGCACCAGCACGGTCGGGGCGTCGGTGATGCCGGAGCCGACCGGGAACGAGAACGAGAGCGACACCCTGGGGTCGCGTCGCGCCCGTTCGGCCTTGAGCGGGTAGGTCAGACCGGTGGCGACGTCGATCGTGGAGCGGTCCGCACCGGCGTACGGGGTCACGGGCCACGTCACCGGTGCCCCGGCGCGGGTCACCGACGCGTACTCGGTGGTGACGAAGCGCTCGATGTGCTCGAGGACGGTCGGCCAGTCGAGCGTCGTCGTGGGAGCCGACGACATCACGCCACCTCCCGGACCGGCCCGGCGACCCGCCGGTAGCGACGGGTCCAGGAGAGGCGCAGGAGCGCCCGCATGATCGCCGGCACCGCCTCGTCGGCCAGGGCCAGGACGCGCGGGCCGGCCTCGTCGAGCACCCACGGCACCTCGAACGCGATCTGCCGGAGCGAGGATCCCTTGCGCATCTGCTGCTCCAGCGCCTCGTACTCCTCCGCCGTGTAGGTCCGGGCCAGCAGCGGGAACGCCAGCGACTCCTCGCGCCGGAGGTGGTCGAGGAGCAGCGAACGGAACGCGGCGGCAGCGTCGGTCGCCCCGCGACGGACCTCGTCGGCCTCGGGCCGGGCCGCCATCGCCGCGAGGGCGGTGTCGACCGCGCTCATCGCCAGATCCAGCGCGTCGTGGTCGACGTGCAGCGGGGCCTGGGCGGCGGCGAACTCCGGTGCCCGCGCTTCGAGAGCGGGCCAGACGAGCTCGTCCTCCCGGTGGTGGTGGTGGACGATGACGTCGGCGTAGCGCTGCCACCAGGCCCGGAGCGCGAGGACCGCCGGCTGCTCCGGCGCCACGTCGCGGATGGCGCGCTCCAGGCGCGCGGCGTCGCGGCGCATCGCATCGTGCATGGCGGCGAAGAGGACGAGGAAGTCCGGGAGCGCCTGCCGGTCGAGGGACCAGTCCTCCTGTGCAGGCAACGGTGTGGTGGTGATCGTCATCTCGCCCTCCCTGTGGCTGTCGACACCGGATCGCCGGCGTCGAATCGAGATAGTATGCTCTATCGGATAGAGCGCACTGTATGAAAAGGGGTCCGACATGTCAACGCCATCCTCGGCATCGAGGAGCACCTCGGACGGTCCCCCTCCGCGTCGCTACGACGGCAGCGGCCGACGAGCCGACGCCGAGGAGCGGCGGCGGCGCGTCGTCGAGGTCGCCCGGCGCCTCTTCCTCGAGCAGGGGTACGGGTCGACGTCGATCGCCGAGATCGCCCGCGAGGCCGGCGTGTCGGGCCCGCTCGTCTACGCGGCGTTCGACTCGAAGGCCGGCATCCTCTCCCGCGTCGCCGATGTCGCCGTCGCAGGGTCCGACGACGACGACGGTCTGATCCGCGAGCGCGAGGAGTTCGCCCGGATCTTCGATCCCGACCTGTCGCCGCGCGAGCGCATCGAGGCCGGCATGCGAGGGGCGCGGAAGGTCCACGAGCGCAGCGCCGACGTCCTGCAGCTGGTGGACTCCGTCGCGGGCACCGACGCGAGCGTGCAGGCGCTGAGCGAGAAGCTGCATGCGGGTGCCTACGAGGACGGCCTGATGTTCACGCGGATGCTGCAGGCTGCCGGCGTCCGCCCCGACGTCCCGGAGGACGAGCTGGCCACCGCGATCGTGACCCTCACCGACGCCCGCGCCTACGCCCGGCTGGTCCACGAGCGCGGATGGACCCCCGATCGCTTCGAGACCTGGGCCATCACGACGCTGTGCTGGATGCTCCTCGACGAGAGCTGAGCCGACGGCCAGCGAACACACGGCCGGCCGCTCGGGAGGGATGATGGTGGAGGCCGCCGACGTTGTCCCCCACGGCGGCGGTCGGCCGCCATCTCCAAGGAGGAACGATGACCACCGAACGAGCGATCCTCGCCAACGGCTGCTTCTGGGGGTCACAGGAGCTGCTGCGGAACCTGCCCGGGGTGATCTCGACCCGCACCGGCTACTCGGGCGATCCGAACACGCCGAACGCCACGTACCGCCGTCACGGCGACCACGCCGAGTCGGTCGAGGTCATCTTCGACCCCGAGGTCCTGAGCTACCGGCGCCTGCTGGAGTTCTTCTTCCAGATCCACGACCCGACGACGCTCGACCGCCAGGGCAACGACATCGGTCGGAGCTACCGGTCGGCGATCTTCTTCACGAACGACGAGCAGAAGCAGGTCGCCATCGACACGATCGCCGACGTCGAGCGGTCCGGTCGCTGGCCCGGCACGATCGTCACCGAGGTCGAGCCGGCGGGTGACTTCTGGGAGGCCGAGCCGGAGCACCAGGACTACCTGCAGAAGTACCCGCACGGCTACACCTGCCACTGGGTGCGTCCGGACTGGACGCTGACCGCGAGCTGACCGCTCCTCAGAGGCCGGCCGGGTGGCCGGGCGCGTCCTGACGCCCTGCGTCGGGGACGTGCTCGGGCGCCCGGAGCCGGCACCACACCGTCTTGCCGTCGGCGGTGCTGTCGATCCACCAGCCGTCGGCCAGGTCGTCCACGATCCGCATGCCCAGGCCGCCGGGAGCGTCCGACCGCGGTCGGATCTGCGGTGGTTGGTGGCTGCAGTCGCTCACCCCGATGAGTGCGGCGTCGTCATCGATGCACACGTGGACGTCGGTGAGCTCGCACCGTCCGTGGCGCACCGCGTTGGACACGAGCTCGCTGACGACCAGGATCGCCTCGTCCCGGGCGCCGGCGTGCGAGGAGCCGGACAGCAGTGCTGCGACGACGTCCCGGGCTCGAGAGGGCGCTCGTTCATCGCAGGTCAACGTCGTGACCGTCTCCGCCATGTGCGCTCCTCCAGTCACTGCTCACTACCCGCGAGCGGGGCGCGCCGAACCCGGACGGGAGGGGGTTCGGACGTGACCGGCCGAGCGGGCGGCGGCGCGCGGCCTCAGGGCCGAGGCGCGAGATGGGGCGGCCCGTCGATGTCGAGGCGGTCCGGGCCGGGGCCGCGCCACTCGAGGATCACCACCGTGGCGTCGTCCTGGAGCTCGCCCTCCTGGTGGTCCAGGATCGAGCGCAGCAGTCGCCGCAGCGTCTCCGGCGGGGGCGCGCCGGCGCCGCTGGCACGGACGATGAGGTCGGCGAGCCGTGCGTCGCCGAGGAACTGACCGCCCTCGCGGCGGGCCTCGGTTACGCCGTCGCTGAACAGGATCACCCGGTCGTCCGGCTCGAGGGTCTCGTGTGCCGGCTCCCACGGGCCCGACCGCAACCCGAGCGGCGGTCGGTTCACCACGTTCCTCAGCTCCTTGACGATCCGACCGTTGCGGAGGAGCAGCGGTCGAGGATGGCCGGCGACGCAGTAGCGGAGTTCGCCGGAGGAGATGTCGAGCTCGGCGACGACGCCGGTGACGAAGGAGCTGTCGGTGTACTGGGCGGCGATCGCGGCGTCGATCGCCTCGACCGTGGCCTCCAGCGGCATGTCGAGCCGGCGGCAGTTCCGGTAGGTGGCGAGGACGAGCGTGGCGAGGAGACCCGACGAGAGCCCGTGGCCCAGCGCGTCGAAGATCGCGAGCCGGGCCGTGTGGGCGTCGACGGCGTAGTCGAACGCGTCGCCACCAAGGTCGTAGGGCGGTGCGAACGCGGCGGCGATCACGAGCTCGTTGTTGGCGAAGGTCAGCGGCGGCAGCAGCTGCCAGAGCAGCTCGGCGGCGGCGGACAGCGGGCGGGTCCGCCTGACCTTCTCGAAGAGGTCGCCGTAGTTCGCCTTGGTCACCACCAGCTCGGCGACCAGGCCGCCGAACGCCGTGAGGGCGGTGATCGGAGGCGCGATCTGCCCTGCGGGGAGGACGACCTCGAGCACGCCCAGCCGCTCGGTGCCGTCGAGGACCGGGATCCAGGCGCTGACCCGACCGTCGACCGGATCGGACCGCTCGATCTCGATGCGCTGGAAGCAGCGCCCCGCCAACGTGGCATCGATGTCGACCGGGTCCCTGGTCGATCCGGCCGGGTTGGGCACGGGTCGCAGCGTCTGCTGCTCGAGGTCGGCGAGGTACAGGCCGACGTCGAGCGCGCCGAGCAGCACGCCGTGGCGGACGAGGAGCGCCGGCACGTCGTCCGGGACCGCGAGGTGCGAACCGTCGATCAGCGCCTCCAGGAGGCCACGGTGGGGCTCGGTGCCGGCCGCCGCTCCCTCTTCGGGTGGCGCCCCGTTCCGTCGGCCCGGGGCGTCGGTGGGTGTCGGGTCGGCCGCCGCCGGCGGACCGTCGCCCGGCGGCGCGCTCATGCGCTGGCGCGTCGGCGAGGGATGAAGGTCGCCGCCATGTCGTCGAAGAACGCTGCGTTCACGACCGAGCGCCAGCGGGCCCCGGTCACCATCCTGGAGGCCCAGTCGGGCTCGGTCGCCAACGGGGCGATGACGTGGGCGACCCAGTCCTTGCCGTGCCTGGGGTCGGCGTCGGCGTGCTCGGCGTAGAACTCCTCAGCGTCCGCGCCGAGCCCGAGCCGGCGCATCGCCGTGACGACCCGGCGGCACCGCGGTCCCGCCTGCAGCTCGAGGAGCCCGAGCGCCCCGACCAGCTCCGGCTGCAGGGCCCGGTTGGTCGCCAGGACGTTGCCGAGCGCGGTGCGGCGCAGCGCGCTCGACGGCTGCTGGGCGCGGGGCAAGGTCGGCAGCGCGAGGGCGGCGACGAGGGCGCGGTGCAGCTCCGTGTGGACGCGTGCGGGGTCGCCCCGGCCCATCTCGTCCCAGTAGTTGCGGGCGAGCTCCATCTTGGGCTCGCCCCTGAGGCCCACCTGGCAGATCGCGACGAGGTCGTCGAAGTTGGCGTCGGGACCGCCCTCGACGGCGAGGAAGGCGACGAGCTCGTCCTCCGACGCGTCGTCGGCGACCCAGTCGTACACCGCCGGCACCAGGCCCTCCCGGCCGAGACGCCGGATGGCGGCGACCGCATCGGGGCCCTCCGGGCCGGGGGCGGGGAGCGAGGCGAGGAGCTCCGCCTCCAGGTGCGCCTTCAGCCCTGCGACGACGGGGTGGTGCTGCCATCGCACCGCCGGCCCGACCTCGTCGACCGGGCCGAGGTGCAGGTCGTGGATCCGGGCGAGGGTGAGGAGGCCGTCGCGCTCGTCGGCGCGGGTGGCCCCGGCCAGCCCCGAGAGGTCGTCGCCCCCGAGCCGCAGCGCCATCTCGAACCGGGGGTGCAGCCGACGATCCATCGGGGCCGCTCTACCCGGCGCGCCGGGGCCGATCACCGCAGTCCCCCGATCGGGCGAGTCGAGGTGCCCCGAGGCACCACTCCGTCGCACGGCTCCACGACGCGGGACGCCCGTCGCCGTGCCGGACCCGCCGGTCCGTCAGGCCGCCGGCGGCGCCCCGGAGACGGGATCGCTCTCGGGGTAGATGCTGCGGGTCTCGGTCCGCCGGTTCCGGTGGTCGACCCAGTCGCTCAGGTACGCCTTGGGCAGGATCTTGATGATCGCGAGGGTGAGGTACAGCACCGTGTTGATGGCGACGAAGGCGCTCAGCACGGCGAACCACCTCGTGTGCATGAGGCCCTCCGGGAGCAGGAGGCCGGCGAGCACGGCGGCGCTCACGACGACACCCCCGCAGCCGCGCCGACGTCGGATCTGCCCTCGCCCTGCGGCGATGGCCCGGAGGCGGTCCCGTGCGCGACGTGGCCCCACGTCGCGGTGCGGGCGAACGTGATGTCGAGGATCCCCTTCACGTACACCAGGTCCAGGTACATGTCGTAGAGCAGCTCGGGGACCAGCAGCGCCGCGAGCAGGCGGGCCCGCCAGCCGCCCTTCCACGCGCTGATCACGCGGTCGACCACGAAGATGCTCCCGACCCCCAGCCAGAACGGGAACCACACCCAGCGGTCCGTGGACACGGCGGTCACGCCGATCAGGAGCCAGAACGCGCTCAGCGCGATGACCGAGTACCCGATGCCGAGCTGCTGCGCCCAGTACCGCAGCATGGTCGGCGTGGGGCCGTAGGCCCCGAGGTTCTCGAGGGCGCCGCGCTGCCAGCGGAGGCGCTGCGTCCAGAGGTTCCGCCAGGTCGGCATCAGCTCGGTGACGACCCGGCAGCCGTCGGGGGAGGCCATGAGGCCGCCCAGCGACTTGATCGCGAGCGTCAGCTCGTTGTCCTCGGTGAGCGCCGCGGTGTCGTACACGTCGCCGTTGACCCCCGGGAGGATCGTCCCGCGGCTCGCCGCGACGGTCCGCAGCGCACGGGAGCGGAACATCGACGCCGTGCCGGTGAGCACGAAGACCCGACCGCGCCGGCGCTTGATCTCACGCGAGTAGCGCACGTACTCGTTGCGCTGCAGCTGGCCGATGAGCCCGTGGCCCTCCTCGCCGTAGAACAGGCCGCCGATCGCCATGAGCGCCCGGTCGCCGGTGAAGCGCTGGATGCCGGCCTCGAGGAACCCGGGGTCCAGGACGGTGTCGGCGTCCATGCACATGACCACGTCGTTGTCGCCCATCTCGCCCAGCAGCCCTCGCAGCGCCTGGTTGAGGGCGCCGGCCTTCTTCTCGGTGTTGCCGACGGTGGCGAACACCTCGGCGCCGTGGGCGCGGGCGATCGCGGCGGTGTCGTCGGTGCAGTTGTCGGCGACGACGATGACCCGGTCCGGCGCCGGCTCCTGGGCGGCGAGCGATGTGAGGGTCGCGCCGATCGACGCCGCCTCGTCGTGGGCCGGGATGAGCACGGTGACCGTGACCGGTCCCGCGAAGACGCCTCGGGTCTCGGCCATCACGAGCCGAGGGGCGAGCAGCTTGGTCTCGGCGTCGGTGGACCGGCGGGACCGGTCCAGGACGACCCGCTCGACGACCGCGGCGGCGGCGGCGAACAGCAGCCCCAGGCCGATCGCGCCCAGCACGAGGGTGATGGCCGGGACCTGTGGGTCGTAGGTGAACTCCCAGCGCCCGAAGAACGAGGCGGTCCGCGGGGCCTCCTCCACGTCGGAGACCCGGGCGGAGGCGAGGAGCCAGAGGACGAGGGCGGCGCCGATGCAGATCGTGGCGATCAGCACGCCGACGTAGCGGGCGAGTCGTCCGGCGCGCCGGACCTCGGCCGTCGCGCCAGCGACCGCGGTCGGTGCAGCGAGCTCGGTCGGGGCAGGGACGCTCGCGGGGACGCGCTCGGAGGTGGTCGGATCGATCGCTGCGGCGCGGTCGACCACGGGGAGCGGTGCGCCCTTCGGCGGTCCCGGGGTCGACGTCGGCTCGCGGCGGGGGAGCCGATCGGAGATCGGTCGGGGCGCGGTCTGCTTCACCCCCGTGGGATCGGCCGGTCCGCCCTCGCGCCTGACAATTCCGAGGGCGACGGGTGTCACCCCGTGGGAACCGGGTTGATCGGACGGCGGACGGGGGACGAGGGGACCGGCGGCGCTACCGTCCTGCCGTGCGCCTGCCGTCCCTCCGCGATCTGGTCCCGTCCCGTGCCGTCGACGCCGTGACGGTCCGGGTCCTGCACCCGGCGCTGCACGCCACGGCGACCGCCGCCGTCGCGGTGGCGAGGGAGGCGCTGCGCTGGGCCTACGTCGGCCAGGTCGACGGCGACCGGATGGGCTTCCGCTCGTTCGGCGAGCGGTCGATGGTGCAGCAGCCGTACGCGACGCTCGTCGGGCTCGGCCACGTCGAGATCGGCTCCGACACGCTGCTCGCAGCGGGCGTGTGCCTCGCCGCCGTGCCCGAGTCGCCCGATCGCTCGGACGGGGCACCGATCATCCGGATCGGCGACCGGGTGTGGTCGGCGCCAGGGCTGTCGATCGTGGCCCACCGCTCGGTCGAGGTCGGCGACGACGTGTGGTTCGGTCCTCGCGTCTACATCACCGACGCCGGGCACGATCCGTCGGACCCGTCGGTCCCGATCGGCCACCGGATGGAGCCGGCCGAGCCGGTGCGCATCGGCGACGGGTCCTGGCTCGGTGCCGGCGTCGTCGTGCTCCCCGGGGTGACGATCGGCGAGCACGTCACCGTGGGGGCCGGTTCGGTCGTGTGCGACGACCTGCCCTCGCACGCCGTGGCGGTGGGATCACCGGCCCGCGTCGTCCGGCGCGTGGACGACGGCGCCCTGTCGGTCGTCGACGGCGGAGCGTCGCGGACGGTCAGCCGCCGAAGCTGACGACCTGCTGGAACGTCGGCCGGTTCTGCCAGCGCATCGACTGCAGGTTGAAGACGTAGGGGATGAACCGGATGCGCTCGCCGACGGCGAGCCGCGGCCAGGGGCCGGCCGAGTCGGCGGCGGCGCCCAGCACCGCCCACAGCTCGGTGCGGCAGCGGTCCACGTCGCCACCACCGCACCGTGGACCGTCGGCGTCGCCCTGCCCGGTCGTCGTGGCGGTGATCCCGTCGAGCGCAGCGGAGTACCAGCCGTAGCCGTAGGCCCCGCCCGTCTGCGACGGCGGGTTGTCGAGGACCTTCGGCCGCCGATCGGGGCTCGTGGTGAACGACCGGAGGTCGGGGCCGACGGCGACGCCGACCAGCGCCTCCCACGCGACGTCGAGCACCGCCACGGCGTGGTCGTCGTACCAGCCGTCGTCGTCGCGATCACGGCGATGGGCGCCCGCGGCGACCCAGGTCGCCAGCTCGTCGCGCACCTGGTCGAGTCGGTCCGACGGGGCCGGCTCGGCGTCCAGCAGGTCGAGGACCGCCGGGAGGACCCGTGCGCCGCGCACGTCGACCGTCGCGGCGTCCTGGACCGCCCGGACCACGTCCGCGGGCGTGGCGTCGTGGAGCGCGGCGGCGCGGCGATCGAGCAGGTCGACGCGCTGCACCGCTCCCGAGCTCCAGTCGCTGTCGGGCTCGCGCCAACCGGGGGCCACGTGGTTGTTCCAGCTCACGGCGAAGCCGGAGGAGGGGTCGACCACCTGTGGTTGGCGGCGCCAGTCGAGCCGCCCCTTCCACTCCCACTCGCCGGTGCCCCACGACGGGAGGTCGGGATCGACCCCCGACGCCCGGATCGGGTACCAGCCGCTGTGGAACGTCGCGACGTCGTGCGCGTCGACGTAGACCCAGTTGAAGCTCATCGGGACGTCCGACATCGCCCGTGCGAAGTCGTCCGCCGAGTCGACGAGGCCCTGGTTGAGCGCCCAGAAGGCCGGCGCCGCGTGTCCGGTCTGGAAGCGGCTCAGGCGCTCCCGGGCGATCGCGACGGGACGGCCGTCGACCGTCGTGCGCCCGACCACCGGCCCGTGCACGGTCCGCCACGCCGTCATCTCACCCGCGTCTGGCCGGGTCATCGAACGGCACTCGCCTTGGAAGACGTAGTGAAGCGAGTCGGGGCGGGGGGCCGAGCCGTCGGGCTCGCAGAGCAGCTCCATGCGCTGGTCGGACATGTCGGAGCCGCCGGCCGTCGCGGTCCAGGCGGCGTCGCGGTTGCGGCCGATCACGACCCACGGGCCGAGCCCCGGGAAGGTGATCCCGCGGGCGTCGTAGCCCCCGCCCCGCAGCTCCATCTCGAACAGCAGCTGGGGGGCGAAGTAGGAGGACTGGGGGCCCCCGACGAGGATCGGGTGGCCCGAGGCCGTGCGCGCCCCGGTCAGCGCCATGTAGTTCGACATCGACGGCGTGGCCGCGGGTTCGGCGACCGCAACGGGCTGGTCGGGCAGCGCCACCGCCGCCGGGTCGATCGCCGCGGTGTCGGTCGTGGGCCCGCCGTCCGCGGTCGCGAAGACCGGGTACGGGAAGGTCGCCCCGACGTGGGCGGTGGCCGCGGGGTCGTCGGCGTGGCGCAACCGTTCGAACGCCGACCGTCCCCGCTCGTCGCCGAGCTGCGCCCGGAGGGCGGCGAGCGCCCGGGCGTTGCCGACCTCGTCGCCGCCGCCCGACCCGAAGATGTCGTCGACGGCGGCGCCGACCGCGATCACGTCCGCCCGGGTCCAGTGCCGCCACTGCAGTCCGAGCTCGAGGAGCTCGGGCGGGAAGGTGTGGCGGTCGAGCCAGGCGTTGATGCCGTCGACGAACGCGTCGATCGACGACAGGATCTTCGGGCCCTCCGGTCCGGCGGCGGCGACGGCCCGGTCGAGGCCGTCGAGCAGCTCCTCGTCGGTGTAGGCGAGCTGGGGGAGCGTGCCCACCTGCTGGATGCCCTTGACGATGTCGTCCGACCCGCCCATCTCGATCGTGCCGGCGCGTCCCAGCAGGCGCCCCGCCTCGGCGACGAGGAGCCGCGCGTCGGCGACGGCCCAGCCCGCACCCCAGGCGACCTCCTCGGCCGTGTCGCCCTCGACGCGGGGGACGCCCCACCGGTCCCACGCGATCGTGACGCCGGCCGCCGGCGTCTCCGTGCGCACCGGGGTCGAGGTGCCCAGGCCGGCGTCCTTGAAGTACGGCGCGAGGGTGGCGTCGTCGAGCGTGCCGTCGGCGACCGCGTCGTCGATCCGGTCGTAGCGCTCGCGCTGGTCGTCGAGGTGGGCGGCGGTCGGTCCTCCGATGCCACCGTTGCCGGGGGGCATGACCGACAGCGAGATCAGCGCCGGGTCGCCCGTCGGCGGCGGCGCGACCGGCGTGCCGCCCTCGGGGCCCCGCGTCGGGGCCGGCGGTCCGACGGTGCAGGCGGCGACCAGCCCGGCGACCAGCACGACCGCGACTGCGCCGAGCGCGGCGCGCCCTCGTCCCGATCTCCGTCGCACACCCGCCGGTGCTCGCATCTGGTGCCCTCCCGCCGCCCCCAGCGACGGGCCTCAGGGTACCGATGGTCCACCCGCATGTCCCGAGGGAGTCGCCGTGCCGGCGCGTTCAGCGGGTTCTCGTGACGATCGTGCGTCACAGACCCCACTCCGTGGCGTCAGAAACGGGATGGGGTGGGCCGTAGGCATCGATCAGGATCGAAGAAGCTCCCCCGATCGGCCTCGTCGTACGTTCCTCGCACCCCGACCGACGAGGAGCGAACCCCATGAAGACGATGACCTGCCAGCAGCTCGGCGGCCCGTGCGACCACGCCCACCACGGCGAGAGCGCGGACGACGTCATCCACCTGCAGGACCAGCACCTGAAGGATGCCGTCGCCGCCGGCGACGACGCCCACGGCCCCGCGCTCAAGGACATGAAGAGCCGCTGGCGTCGGCCCGTCTCGGGGCTCAAGTGGTACAACCAGGCCAAGAAGGACTTCGCGGCGCTGCCCGAGGGCTGAGCCGCCGGCGGACGGCGGTCCCGGCTGCGGTCGTCGATGCCCGTGGCCGGGGCGACGTCCGGCCCCGCGCGATGCTGGACCGGGTGGATCCGGTCATCCTCCTCGTCGCTGACGCCGACGCCGAACCGCTGGAGCGGGAGTTCGCCCGCTACCAGCGCGACTACGACGTCCGGCTGATCCGCTCGGCGGACGCCGTCGCCGATGTCATCCACGAGGTGTCGGCGACCGGTGACCACCTGGCGATGGTCGTCACCGACACCTCGGTGTTCGTCGACGACCGGTCGACCGACGAGGACTACCAGCGCCTGCTCCACACGCTGCACCGCTGGCGCCAGACCTGCCCGACGTTCCGGTCGCTGGTCGTGTCGCCGTTCGAGCGGTTCCTGACCGACAGCGAGCAGCTCCGGCACGGACAGGCCAAGGGCAAGTTCGACGCCCTGCTGCTGACGCCCCGCGGCGCACGCGACGAGGAGTTCCACACCGCGGTGACGGAGCTGCTGTCCGACTGGGGGTCGACGGTCGCCGACCCCGAGGTCGAGGCGGTCCGGATCGTCGGCGACCCCCACGACTCCCTCACGGTCGACCTGCGCGACCTCCTGGTCCGGATGGGCATGCCCCACCGGGTCCACGAGCCCGACTCCGACGTCGGCCGGGAGATCATCGCCTCGTACGGGGGTGAGCCCACGCTGCCGCTGGTCGACGTGCTGACGAAGGGCGTCATCGCCGTGCACTCGACGAGGGAGCTCGCCGCGGCCTTCTACGGCCGGCCCGACGAGATCCCCGAGGACACCGTGTACGACCTGTGCATCGTCGGTGCGGGCCCGTCGGGGCTCGCCGCCGCGGTGTACGGCGCGTCGGAGGGCCTGTCGACCGTGGTGCTCGAGTCCGAGGCCATCGGCGGCCAGGCCGGGACGAGCTCGATGATCCGCAACTACCTGGGCTTCCCGCGGGGCATCTCCGGCATGCGCCTGGCGCAGCGGGCCCGGCTCCAGGCGACTCGCTTCGGCACGCGGTTCATCACCGGCTGGGACGTCGCCGGCCTCACCCCCTGCGAGGAGGGCGTGCCCCACCTCGTGCACACCGACGGCGGCGACGTGCGGGCCCGGGCCGTCGTGATCGCCACCGGCGCCGCGTACCGGAAGCTCGGCGTGCCCGGCATCGAGGCGTTGACCGGTCGGGGCGTCTTCTACGGCAGCGCCATGACCGCGGCGCGGGAGATGGAGGGGCTCGACGTCGTGGTCGTCGGCGGCGGCAACTCCGCCGGGCAGGCCGCGCTGCACCTCGCCCGCTTCGCCAAGAGCGTGACGATCTGCGTGCGGCGCGACGGCCTGGACGACACGATGTCCCGCTACCTCATCGACGAGATCGAGTACAACGAGCGCATCCAGGTGAGCCCGTGCTGCGAGGTCGTCGACGGCGGCGGCGCCGCCCAGCTCGAGTGGATCGAGCTGCGGGACACGAAGACGGGCGAGACGCACCGCCGGAACTGCGAGGGCCTGTTCCTGCTGATCGGCGCCGACCCCCGGTGCGAGTGGCTGCCGCCGGCGGTGGACCTCGACGAGCGGGGGTTCGTGCTCACCGGCCGGGACGTGCCGCCGGAGGCCTGGACCGACGGGCTCCCGCCGGCGAGCCTGGCGACGTCGGCTCTGGGGATCTTCGCCGTGGGCGACGTCCGCTCCGGGTCGATGAAACGGGTGGCGGCGGCGAGCGGCGAGGGGTCCTCGGTGGTCCCGCTCGTCCACGCCTTCCTCGGCACCCTCTGACCGGCTGCGGTCCGCACGTCGGTCGGGGCGCCTCCGCGCCCGGGGTCGGACGCCGCCGTGAGGCCTCGCGAGCGCCCACTTCACCGGACGCGGCGGAGCGGGGCCGCCCGGCACCCCGGTGGGGTGTCGGTCGACCCGTGCGCCGCGCCGCGTCCGAGACCGTCAGCGGGAGTCGCGATCGCCCATCTCGCGGTCCACCCGGTCGTACGAGGCGACCTTCGCCAGGCCACGGCTGATCAGGTAGCCCACGACGACGAAGGTGACGAAGCGCCACCCGTCGACGCGGTCGAACGAGTCGCTGTCGGCGTAGGTGGCGACGAGGATCCCCGCGATCGCCACGAGCATGACCCAGAACTCCGTCGTCTTGAACGACGGTCGGGTCTCCCGGACGTCCCTGACCGTGTGGGTCTGCCTCGTCGAAGCGCTGTTGCCGTCGGAGACCCTGTCTGCCGGCGTCGATGCCGGCGGGTACTGCTGCGGGTACTGCTGTGTCGTCATGTCCCACCTCCTTTGGTGTGCGCGCCGTCTACCCCTCGACGGGGCGGCCAGAAGAAGCGGCTCGATCTGCGCCGGGGCCGGCTCGACGGGCCGGTCGCGCCGCCCACGTCCCGGCGGATGGGACGAACGCTCCGATCGGGGGGTGGACGCCCGGATCCGGGCCCGGGCGCGGTCCGAGCGGGTGCGAGCATGTCCCGATGGCGACCGCCGTGGTCTCGCCGTGACGAGGAGGGCGAGGATCCGATGACCGACCTGGACGTCTGGACCGCGATGGCGACGGCCCGCGCGATCCGCCGCTACACCGACGAGCCGGTCGACGACGCCACGCTCGGCCGCTGCCTCGAGGCGGCCACGTGGGCGCCGTCCGGCGGCAACTGGCAGTCGTGGCGGTTCGTCGTGCTGCGCTCGCCCGAGCAGCGGGAGGTCGTCGCCCGGGCGGCGGCGATCTCGCTCGAGATCATCGAGCCGCTCTACTCCATGTCACGTCCTGATCCGGACGACGGCAGCCGGATCGCCCGCTCGCACCGGGCGACCTACGAGTTCCACGACCGGGCCGGCGAGTTCACGTCGGTGCTGTTCACGACCAAGCACTACGACAGCGCGTCGGAGCTGCTGCTCGGCGGGTCGGTGTACCCGGCCATGCAGAACTTCCTGCTCGCGGCCCGGGCCCAGGGCCTCGGCGCCTGCCTCACGAGCTGGGCCTCCTACGGCGAGGACCTGATGCGGTCGTCGATCGGCGTGCCCGACGACTGGTTGATGGCCGGCCACGTCGTCGTCGGCTGGCCGCGCGGCCACCACGGCCCGCTGCGCCGCCGTCCGGTCGGCGACGTGACCTACCTCGACCGGTGGGGGGAGCCGGCCACGCCGATCGTCGGACCGGCGAGCTGACGCGTCATCGACCCGCCGGGCCGCCCCGGGTCGAGTCGAGGCGGGCGATGCGGTCGTCGGAACGGCTCGTGTCGAACTCGCCGCCGCGGGACCGGAGCTCGCCGAGCAGGCCGATCAGCCGGTCGCGCTCGGCCTCGGACAGGGCGAGGGGCCGGTAGACGCCCTCGTTCAGCTCCTCGGTCGCCTTCCGCTCGACCGCGCGCCCGTGGTCGGTGATCTCGGCCAGGGTCGTGCGGGCGTCGGACTCGTGGGGGACGCGGCGGACGAGCCCGTCGGCGACGAGCCGGTCGATGAGGTTGGTCACGGTGGCCGGCGGGATCCGCAGCACCTCGCTGATCCAGCTGAGCGCCAGCGCCGATCGCGGCTCGGCGGCCAACCACGCGAGGACCTCGTAGCGGGCGAACGTGAGGCCGTGATCCTTCATCACCTCGTTCACCTGGTGCATCAGCATCTGCTGGGAGCGCAGGATCGCGGTGAACACGGCGTTGCCCGACGCGGCGGGGCCGTCCCAGCGCTCGACCCACACCCGGCGCGAGGCCTCGACGACGTCGTAGGGGGACGGCCGGTACGCCATGGCGGCCCAGGCTACGGGTCCGTGGGCGGCGTCCGGGGCCGCATGATCTCGGCCATCCGCTGCACCGGGATGCCGACCGAGGTGCCGCCGTCGACGGGCAGCACGGTGCCGGTCACCTGCCGGGCCCGGTCCGACGCGAGGTAGAGCGCGGCCTGGGCCGCGTCCTCGGGGGTGCCGTGGCTGGCGAGCGGTTGGGTCACCTCGATCGTCCGGCCCATGTCGAAGCCGGCGTTGATCGCGGTGGCGATGTTGGCGGGCGCGACGACGTTGGCCCGGATCCCGTGCTCGGCCACCTCGAGCGCCAGGCAGCGGGTGAAGTGGATGACCCCGGCCTTGGCGACGCGGTACGACATGACGCCGGCGCCCGGGGTGATCCCGGCGAGCGACGCGGTGTTGACGATGGCGCCGCCGGTGCCCTGTTCGACCATCCGGCGGGCGGCGGCCTGGCTCCCGAGCATCACCCCGAGCAGCGACACGCCGATCACCTGGTCGAAGTCGGCGAGCGTGTCCTTGAGGAACCGGCGGGGCACGCCCGACACGCCGGCGTTGTTGTACATGACGTGCAGGCCGCCGAAGCGCTGGACGGCCCGGTCGACGGCCGCCTCGATCGAGTCCCGGTCGCCCACGTCGGTGCGGACGAACGCAGCCGCGTCGCCGAGCCCGTCGGCCAGGGCGGTGCCGGCGTCCTCGTCCAGGTCGGCGATCACCACGCCGGCGCCCTCGGCGACGAACAGCTCGACGGTCGCCCTCCCGATCCCGTTGGCGCCGCCGGTGACGATCGCGACCTTGCCGTCGAGCTCACCCACGTTCAGCTGCCCGCCGGGGCGAACTCGAGGTGGAGCTGGGACAGGCCTCGCAACATGTAGGTGGGAACGTACCGGTAGCGGCGGTCGCCGGCGGGGCCGTGGTGCTCCTCGGAGATGCGGATGTCGTCGAGGCGGTCGAGCATGCACTCCACCGTGATGCGGCCCTCGGCCCGGGCGAGCGCAGCGCCGATGCAGAAGTGGACGCCGTGGCCGAAGGCCATGTGCTCCCGGGCGTCGGGGCGATCGGGGCGGAACTCGTTCGGGCACTCGAACTTGGTCTCGTCGCGGTTGGCGGCGCCGTTGATCACCATGACCGTGGACCCGGCGGGGATCGTCACGCCGCCGACCTCGGTGGTGCGCTTTGCGAGGCGGAAGTCGCCCTTGATGGGGCTCTCGAACCGCAGGGCCTCCTCGATGAAGTTGGGGATGGCGTCGGGCTCGGCGCGGAGCCGGGCCTGGAGCTCCGGGTCTTCGGCCAGCTTCTGCAGCGAGTAGGTGAGCAGCCGGACGGTGGTCTCCTGCCCGGCGGCGAACAGGTTCGAGGCGAGCAGCATCACGTCGGTGACGGTGGGGGTCGAGCCGTCGGAGAACGTGGCCTGTGCGATCCGGGTCAGCACGTCGTCGCGTGGGTTCGCCCGGCGGTCCTCGATGTAGGTGCGGAAGGTCTCGTACAGGAACTCGAGGGGGGAGTGGTCGACGCCGGCCTTGCCGCTCGTCGACGGCGCGGCGAGCTGGTCGCGGAAGCGACCGCGGTCCTCCTCGGGCACGCCGAGCAGGTCGGCGATCACCAGCATCGCCATGGGCGACGCGAAGTCACCGACGAACTCGCAGGCCCCCGATGCGGCGAACCCGTCGATCAGCTCGTTCGAGATCCGGCCCATCGCCTCCTCGTTCTCCTGGAGGCGGCGGGGCGTGAACAGCCGCATCAGCAGGCTGCGGTGCTCGGTGTGCCTGGGCGGGTCGAACGAGGGCAGCTGGTCCGTGAAGGGCAGGGCGCCGCGGTGCTCCTCGATCAGCTCGGTGAGGTCGTCGCCCTCGAGCGGCACGGGGAACTTCCCGAACGGGCCGATCACGGAGTTCACCGACGAGAACGTGCCGGGGTCGTGGTAGACGGCGAGCGCCTCGTCGTAGCCCGTGACCATGTAGACGCCCTCGTGCGGCTCCTGGTGCACCGGGCACTCGGCGCGCAGCGCGTCCCAGTACGGGTAGGGGTCGCGGATCAGGCGGCCGGACCGGAAGTAGTCCGCATCGGCCGGCGCCGCGCCCTCGCCCGCTGCCCCGGTGGTCGCGTCGGTCGTGTTCGTGTCGGTCATCGTCGGTCCCGAAGTCAGTCGGTCGGTGGGCTGGTGGCGTGGCGGACGGCCCGGTAGCCGAACACCATCGTGTTGGCGATGCTCGCCCCGGCGCCGAGGTAGCGCCGTCCCATCACCGTGGCCGTGATGTTGCCGGTGGCGTAGAGGCCGGGGATCGGGGCGTCGTCGGGGCCGAGCACGCGGGCGTCGGCGTCGGTGACGAGGCCGCCGCACGTGCCGATGTCGGACGGCACCACCTCGACGGCGTAGAACGGCGCCCTCGCGAGCGGTCCGAGCGACGGGTTGGGCCGGTGGCCCGGGTCGCCCATCGCGCGGTTGTACGCCGACGACCCGCGACCGTGCTCGGGATCGCGGCCGTGCTCGGCCTCGCGGTTGAACCGGGCGACCTCGGCCGCCAGCCCGGCGGGGTCGATGCCGCACTCCGCCGCCAGCGCCTCGATGGTGTCGGCCCGCTTCAGCGTGCCGCTCTCGATGAGGCCCTTCGGCAGCTTGCCGGGGCGCGACAGACCGTGGGAGTAGCGGCGCCGGTAGCCGTCGTCGAACACGAGCCAGCAGGGCACCGCCTGCGCGGTGCGGTCGCGCTCGTACATGGCCCGGCCGATCTCCATGTACGAGTTGGCCTCGTTCACGAACCGGTGGCCCTCGGCGTCGACGAAGATCGCGCCGGGTCGGAACCGGGCGTCGACCAGCGTCGACTGGCCGAACTTGCCGCCGCGCGGCGTGGGCAGCCACCAGGCCTCGTCCATGAGATCGGTCTGCGCTCCCAGGGCCATGGCGGCCTGCAGCGCGTCCCCGGTGTCGCCCGGGTTGGCGATCGACCAACGCGGCTGCTGGCGCCGGTCGGGGGCGTGCTCGCGGCGCATCTCGGCGTTGTGCGAGAACCCGCCGGCGGCCAGCAGGACGCCACGCCGGGCCCGGATCGTGATCGGTTCGCCGTCACGCGTGGCCCGCACGCCCACGACGCGCCCGTCCTCGACCACGAGGTCGGTGGCCGGGCAGTCGGTCCACACCGGCACGCCCCGGTCCTGGGCGATGGCGAGCATCTGGCCGATCAGCGCCGCGCCGTTGGTGAGCAGGTGCCGGCGCCGGGCCTTCGCGGCCCAGGTCCGGGTGATGACCCGGGTGGCGGTACCGAAGGCCCGCGGCGTCCGGTTCCAGTGCGCGAGCGTGCGGACCTCGTTGGTCTTGACCGCCAGGCCGACGCCGGCGGCGAGCCCGGGCTGGAGGCGCGGCTCGAGGGCGCCGAGCCGCCGGCCGTCCCACGGTTCGGGCTCGATGGAACGACCGGTGGCGAGCCCGCCCTTCTCGTCGGAGTAGTAGTCGCTGTAGCCGACGCACCGCTCGAAGCGGACGCCCTGCTCCTGCAGGAACGTCACCATCTCGGGTCCGGAGGTGAGGAAGGCGCTGCGGCGCTCGGGCGACGAGCAGGCCCCGACGTCGCCGACGACGGCCTCGAAGTGGGCCATGGCGTCCTCGTAGGAGTCGGCCACGCCGTCGGCGCGGAGCAGCGGGTTGTCGGGGATCCAGACCACCCCGCCCGACATGGCCGTCGAGCCGCCGATGAGGTCGCGCTTCTCCAGCACGACGGCGCTCGCGCCCGCATCGGCGGCGGCGAGCGCCGCGACCATGCCGCCGCCGCCCGAACCGACGATGACGACGTCGACTTCGTGGTCCCACTCGTGCGCCGGTGCGGCGTCGGCGGTCATGCGGCGCCCTCCAGGGCCGTGGCGATCACGCCGTCGGCCTCGAGCTGCGCCAGCTCCGCCGGCCCGAGCCCCAGCTCGCCGAGCAGCTCGGCGGTGTGCTCGCCGAGGAGCGGAGCGTGACGCCGGTGCAGCGCCTCGGGCCGTCCGCCGAGGCGGAACGGGATCGTGCTGTACCGCGCCGGTCCCATGACCGGGTGGTCGAGCTCCTCGAAGAAGCCCCGCGCCTGCAGCGGCGGCAGCTCGGGCTGGCGGTGCGGTTGCAGGACCCGCCCGACCGGCACGCCGGCGCTCCAGAGCGCCCCGATGACCTCGTCCGCAGTCCTCGACGCGCACCACTCGCGCAGCCGGTCGTCGATCAGGTCGTGCGCGGCCCGGCGGCCGGCGTGGTCGTCGAGCGAGGGGTCCGCGGCCCAGTCGGGGTCGCCGAGGGCGCCACGCAGCGCCGTCCACTGCTCGTCGGTGGCGACCGCAACGGCCACCCGGGCCGGTTCGCGGCCGTACTCGTCGGCGTCGGCGCACTCGTAGAGGTTCTGGGGGGCCGCCGCGGGACCCCGGTTGCCGTCGCGCGCCAGGCGGACGCCGCTCGTCGAGTGCTCGACCACCTGCTCCGCGGTGATGCTGAGCGCGGCGTCGACCATCGCCGCCTCGACCTGGCAGCCGGTGCCGGTCGCGTCGCGCTGGGCGAGGGCGAGGAGCAGCCCGTAGGCAGCGTGCAGCCCGGCGTTCGAGTCGCCGGTGCAGTACGGCTCGACCGGGTGCTGCTCGGGGTGCCCGGTCATCCAGGTGAGGCCCGACGCGTCCTCGATGACGAAGGCGAAGGCGGCGTTGTCGCGCCACGGCCCGTCGAGCCCGAAGCCGGGCATCCTGACCACGATCAGGTCGTCGCGCAGCTCCCGGAGCGACTCGTAGGTGAAGCCCAGCTGATCGAGCACCCGCGGCGTGAAGTTCTCGATCACCACGTCGCACGTGGCGATGAAGCGGCGGAGGAGGTCGAGCCCCTCGGGCTTGGCGAAGTCGAGCGTGAGGCTCTTCTTGTTGGTGTTGAGGGCGGCGAAGATCGGGCCCTGCTCCCAGTACCGGTCGAGGTCCTGGGACCGGCCGCCGACCAGGCGGGCGCCGTCGGGGCGGCGGGCCGACTCGAGGTGCACGACCTCGGCGCCCAGCAGGGCGAGCAGGTGGCTGGCCGACGGGCCGGCCCAGTACGCGGTCATGTCCAGCACGCGCAACCCGCGGAACGGCGACCCCCGCCCGTTCTGTTCCCGAGGACCGGGGCGAACGCCCCAGGTCCCGGGAACAGAACGTGGCGCGGGGGCAGAACGTGGCGTGGGGGCGGGACCGGCGCCGGTCGGGGTCGTGATACGGAACGGCGGTCGGGGCCGGACGGTCCCGTCCTCGGCGGTGCGGAACACCTCGCGCTCGCGGAGGTGCTCGATCGTCGGGGCGTTGGCGCCGTCGACGATCGGGGCGTTGGGGATGCGGAACGCGGAGGCCGTGTCGAGCACCTCGGCCACGGTCTGCCCGCCGACCCACTCGTCGATCTGCCCGGCGAGGGCGCCGCGCTCGGTGAACAGGGAGGCGTCCTCGGCCCACTCGGGGTGGCCGGCCATCACGCAGAAGTCGAGCCACTGCTGGCCGGTGCCGACCCCGAGCCCGACGAGCCCGTCGCTCGCGGCTGCGACGCCCGGGACGGTGAGGGCGCGGCGCTTGCGCATCGGACGGCCGAACGAGTCGTGGAAGGTGACGGGGTAGTAGGTGAGGCACATCGCCTGGACCTCGAGCATCGAGACGTCGACGAGCTCACCGCCCCCGTCGCGCAGGGCCGCCAGCAGCCCGACCGCGGCGTAGGCGCCGGCGAGCCACTCGCCGACCTGGCCACCGACGTGCACGGGTGGCAGGTCGGCGGCGCCGCGGCCCAGGCCGATGATCCCGCCGGACCAGGCCTGCAGGGTGAACTCGGTGGCGGGACGGTCGCTCCAGGGCGTGTCGAGCCCGAAGGGGGAGATGGCCACGACGGTGAGGTGCGGGTGGGCGGTCCGGATCGCGAGGGGGTCCAACGCGGCCCCGGGCGACCACACGCACGCTCCCGCCGTGGCCAGGACGTCGTCGAGCTCGTCCGCCGGGCGCTCGGCGAGCCCGTCGGTCAGGTGCCGGTGCAGCGCGCCGGCGGACTCGCCCGAGGCCGACCAGGTCCGCAGCGGGTGGCCGCCGTCGGGCTCGACCCGCGTGACGGCGGCGCCGGCGTCGGCGAGGAGCCGGCTGCAGTACGCGCCGGCGATCCAGCTCGACAGGTCGACGACCTCGAGCCCTGCGAGCGGCCGGACCGCTGCGTCGGAGCTCACTCGGGCTGCTCCCGTCCGGACTTGGAGAGCCGCCACTCGGGCGGGAAGTTCCGGTCGTTGCCCTTGACCGCGTTGTTCAGCCCCGACTCCATCGTCTCGCGGTCGAGGCCGATGACCGACCGGTCGGCGTCGGGCTTGAGCGGCCCCCGCATGGACTCGAGCCAGGCGCTGATCAGGCTGCCCATGTGCTCGCCCTGGTGCTGCTTCATGATCTCGAAGAACACCTTCTGCGCGAACACCGTGTCGGTGGGCAGGTTGTTCGCGCACGCCATCGCGTACTTGGCTGTCTCGTCCTCGAGCTGGTCGCGGGGCACGACGCTGTTGATGAAGTTGAGCTCGGCCATCTCGGCGGCGGTGAAGGGCCGGCCGGTGAAGACCATCTCCTGGAACTTCCGCAGGCCCATGAGCGTCGCCCACTGCCACATCCGCGGCGCGTAGCCGACGTACCGGAAGGCGGCGTGGCCGAACAGCGCGTCGTCGGACGACACCACCAGATCGGCGTCGGCGGCCTGGTAGAAGTGCCAGCCGTAGCAGTAGCCCTTGACCTCGAGGATGCTGATCTTCTTGAAGTCCTGCAGGGACCGGCAACCGGCCCGGGGATCGGCGTACCACTGCACGAGCGACGCGCCGTTCCGGTAGTTGCGTGGCGGCGGCATCGTGATGTCGTCGTCGTCCTCGACGCCGAACTCCTCGCGCAGCGCGGCGTCGCCCTCCCGCTTGGCCATGAGCTCGTCGAGGTCGGCGCCGGACCCGAGGTCGTCGCCCTCGCCCCGGATCACCAGGACCTTGACGTCGTCGTCGAGGCTGGCCTTGAAGATGAGGTCGCCGTAGCGGCGGCGGGCGCCGATGGTCGGGGCGTTGAGGCGGTCCGGCCGGTCGAACGTGATCGTGGCGATCCTGTTCGCCACGTCCTTCTCGTACCGGACGATCTCCTCGGGTGCGGGGATGTCGCTCACGCCTGCTCCTGTGCGCTCGTCGGGCTGGTCGATGGCGCGGGGCTGCTCAGCAGCTCGGCGCCGTGCTCGGTCACGTGCACCGGGTCGACCGCGATGGCGGCACCGGTGCCGGGCTCCCACACGAAGCTCGTCAGCGCGAACACGACGCCCACGTCGAGCGGCTCCGCAGCGGCGGTGCCCGGGAGGTCGGGGGCGACGATCGGGAGGTCGAAGCCCAGGCCGAGCCCACGGGCGATCGGCGCCGGCGGCGGGGTGACCCCGCCGGATGCGTACACGTCGAGCAGCGCGCTCGCCGGTGCGCCGGCCCGGCAGGCCGCCAGCAGCTCGCCCCGCAGCTCGGCGAGGCGGTCGAGGACCGGGCCGTGTCCGCCGCCGACCGCATGGGTCCGTGCGAGCTCGCCCACGTAGCCGCCGCGCACCACACCGCCGCCCAGCACGACCACGTCGCCGTCGGCCACGACCGCGTCCCGGTCGCCCCGCCGCCACGGGTGCTCGGGCGAGGTGATCCAGGCGACGTCCTGGTTCGACGGGGTCGTGACCCCGGCCAGGGCCATCTCCTCCATGAACGCGCCGGTGAGCCGGCGCTCGGTGGTGCCGGCGGTGAGCACCGCCTCGGCCGCCGCCAGGCACCGCTCGGCCACCGCCACCGACCGCCGGATCTCGTCCACCTCGGCCGGCGTCTTGATGCGCCGGGCGCGCCGCATGGCCGCCTCGCCGTCGACGATCTCCGCCATCGGGAACGCGGCCGGCAGCAGCTGGGCGAACATCGGCGTGAGCGAGTCCGTGGCGACGCGCGCCGCCGTCGCGGCGCCGGCGACGCCCTGCAGCACCTGCACCATGTTCATGGGGTTGAAGGTGATGCCGTAGAGGTGCTCGTGGGGGATGTCGTCGGGGATGCCCTCGTCCCACGTCGACAGCAGGTGCACGTCGCCGGTCGCCCGCACGAGCACGCAGCCCGGGGTGAAGGGGCGCGAGCCGGCGGTCCACAGGCGGGGGGCGCCGGCGACGTACCGGGCGTTGCCCTCGCGGCCCAGGATCAGGACGTCGATGCCGTCCGCCTCCATCTCGGCCAGCGCCCGCTCCCGGCGCTCGCGCCGGAGGGCGGCGGCGTCGGGCTGGACCTCGGTGGTGAGGGTGCCGGCCATCAGAACGGGTCGTAGGGGTAGTCGGTCATGGGCTCCCAGCCGTCCTCGGTGATGACGACGACCTCCTCGGCGCGGTAGCCGGCGGCGCCGTCGTCCCACACGAGCGGCTCGAGCACGAGGACCATGCCGGCCTCGAGCGCGTGGCCGGCGTCGAACTGCTCGCCGAGGTCGCTGCCCACGTACGGCATCTCGGCGGCGTCGATGCCGAGGCCGTGGCCCAGGTAGAAGTGCGGCATCCACGGCGTCCGGTCGCCGGCGACCGCCCGTGCGGCGGCGGTGAGCTCGGACTGCGCCGCGCCGGCGCAGGTGACGTCGAGGACGGCGCGGACGATGTCGGACCAGAGCTCGAACTGAGCCCGCTGGCGCGGCGTGGGGTCCGCACCGACGATCCACGTCCTCCCGAAGTCGGAGTGGAAGCCCCGGTGCGTGATGCTCGTGTCGACCCACAGCACGTCGCCGCGCTGCAGCTCCCGCTCGGTGGTGAGCAGCGGGCAGGCGAGGTCGCCGTGGGTCGTCCAGGGGCCGTCGCCCATGGTGGGCGGCATCACCTGCCAGATCGGGTCGAGGGTGTTGGCGTCGGCGCCGGCGTCGAAGACGGCCCGGAGGAAGGTGGCGGTCATCTCGACCTGGCGCATCCCGGGGGCGATCGCCGCCTGCACCTCTGCGATGGCCTGCTCGGTGATGCGGAGCGCCTCGCGCAGCCCCGCCAGCTCGTCGGGCGTCTTGACCGCCTTGGCCTTCGTGATGGCCTTGCCGCCGTCCCGCGGCGTGCCGTCGGAGAAGAGCAGCGAGCTCTCCCTGGCCATCGCGAACGTCCACTCGTCGACGCCGATGCTGGCGCCGGCGGGCACCAGCTCGGCGAGCTGGCGCTCGAAGCGCTGCACGCCCTCGTCGAGGTCGAGGTACACGGGCCCGTGGACGTGGTCGGCGGGCAGGCCGGGATCGTCGGGCAGCGGCGTGAAGAGGTGGGGCCACTCGTCGTCGGCCAGCACCACGGCGACCGGCTGCTCGAAGTTGGCCCGCCCCGGGTCGCCGAGCGGCCAGGTCGCGCCGGTCGCGTAGACCACGTTCGTGTTGCCCAGCAGGACGACGGCGTCGAGGCCCGCCTGCTGCATGTTCGCCCGCACCTTGGCGATCCGATCGGCCCGCATGCGTCCGAGGTCGGGGGAGGAGGGGAGCCGCGCCGGCGCGGCCCGCTCCATGAGGCCGGCGGGCATCAGCGGGCGTCCCGAGGGCTGCGGTCCCGGACCCCGTCGCCCGCCGCCTCGCCGAGCCCGAGGAAGGACCGCACGTTGTCGCCGAGGATCGCCTCTGCGGCCTCGGGCCCGACCTGGGCGACGACCGACGCGAGCACCTCGGGCGTGTAGCCGTAGGTGCTCTCGTTGTGCGGGAAGTCCGAGGACCACATGGCCCGGGTCACGCCGATGCGGTCGATCTGCTCGAGGCCGAGCGGGTCGACCATGAACGAGGCGGTCATGTGCGCCTCCCAGTAGTGCTGGACCGGGTGCTGCAGCTCGTGGTCGTGGAGGTGCGCGAACGACGCGGCGATGTGCTCGGCGTCCTGCAGCGCGGAGGGGACCCAGTTGATGCCGCCCTCGAACCAGCCCACCTGCAGCGCGGGGTGGCGGTCGAGGATGCCACCGAGGACGTACTTGGCGAACACCTCCCGGAACGGCGCCACCGACTGCAGCATCCCGACGCCCAGCGTGTTGTGCTGGCTCGGGATCCCCGGCGTGGTCTCACCGATGTGGTGCGAGACGGGCACGCCGGAGTCCTCGATCGCGGACCAGACGCCGTCCATGGCGTCGCTGGCGTAGTCGAGCGGCTTGCCGTCGTCGCCCTTGCCCGGGTTGAGCGGCATCAGGAACGTGCGGATGCCGAGCGAGGTGAGCTCGTCGAGCGTGCGGGCGGCGCCCTCGGCGTCCCACCAGTTGATGAGCCCGACGCCCCAGATGCGCCCGCCGGACCGCTCCTGCACGCCGGCCAGGTACTCGTTGTAGATCCGGAAGCACAGCTCCCGGACCTCCTTGTCGGGCCACATGAGCAGGGCGAGGATCGCGTTCGGGAACGCCAGCTCGGAGGTCACGCCCTCGGCGTCGAGGGCGGCGAGGCGGGCGTCGATGTCGCCCGTGTGCGAGCCCGGCACCGGGTCGTACTGGTTGAGGACCTCGATGAACGCCGGCGGCAGGAAGGTCGTCCCGTTCGAGCCGAGGACCCAGCCGCCGTCGACCTGCATCACGCGCGGCGCCTGGTCGCGGAGGCGCTCCGGGAAGCCCTCGTACCAGATGTCGTCGGCCAGGCTGATGTGGTCGTCGGCCGAGAACACCTCGAACCCGGCGGGCAGGCCGAGGTCGACGGGTGCTCCCGGGCTGCGGTCCTTGGGCGCGCCGAGGCCCCCGGTCGGATACACGAGCGTGCTGGTGTCGGCCACCTCGTCCCCCCTGTCGTGTCGATGTCCCCGCAGGAGATTTACTACGAACTCGTAGTAAAGTCAACGGGCTGGCGATTGCCCCGGACCGCCCCGATGACGAGCCGCACCGCCCACGTGAGCGCCTCGGAGGCGCCGTCGGGCCCGAGCCCCCAGTTCCCGAGCAGGCGCTCGTACGCGGCGGGCGACCACAGCACGTCGAGCACCGCGGCGGCCCGGATGCGCTCCTCGTCGGTCCACCCGTCGGCCACCTCGGCGACCGCGGCGACGAGCGCCTCGCGCTGACGGGCCCCGGCCTCGGCCAGCACCGGGTCCGCCTCGGCGGCCGGCGCGGTGCGGAACCCGCCGACCTCGGAGAAGATCCGTGCCGCGGCATCGGCCACGCCGTCGAGCGACAGCGTCGACAGGTCGATGCCGGCCCGCTGCTCCATCTCGGCCATCGCCGCCTGGCGGAGGCCGACCTCCGAGGTGAAGTGGCGGTACACGGTCCGTGCGCTCACGCCGGCCCGCTCGGCCGTGGCGGTCACGGTCAGCCCCCGCCAGTCGCGCATGCCGGACTCTCGTGCGAGCTCGCACGCCGCGTCGACGATCCGCTGGCGCGTCCCGGCCGCCTGCTCGCTGCGGAGCGTGTTGTCGTAGCGCCGACGGGCGGGCTCGGCCGGACGGGTGCTCACGCCAGCTTGGCCGACCAGCCGCCGTCGACCGGGATGATCGCCCCCGTGAGGAACGAGGCCCGGTCCGACGCGAGGAACGCGCCGACCTCGGCGACCTCGTGGGGGAGCCCGGCGCGGTTCAGCGCGGCCTTCTCCTTGATGCCCGGCAGGTCGGCGCCCATCGCGCCCATGATCTCGGTGAGGATGAAGCCGGGGCAGATCGCGTTGACGCGAACGCCCTGGTCGCCGAACTCCACCGCGCCAGAGCGCGTCGCGGCGAGGACGCCGGCCTTCGAGGCCGAGTACACCGCGGTGCCGGCCGACCCGTTGAGCCCGCCCACCGACGACCAGTTGGTCACCGTGCCGCCGCCCGAGCGCAGCAGCGCGCGGATGCCGTGCTTCATGCCCAGGACCACGCCGCGGAGGTTCACCTCCATGATGCGGTCGTAGGTCTCCATCGACAGGTCGGTGAGCAGCCCTCCGTCGGCGATGCCGGCGACGTTGAGCACCGAGTCGACGCGGCCGAACGACTCGAGCGCGGCGGCGAACAGCGCCTCGACCTCGGGCTCCTGCGTCACGTCGCAGTGCACGGGCAGCACCTCGCCGCCGTGCTCGGCGACCGCCTCCTCGGCGGTGGTGGCCTCGGCGCCGCTGATGTCGGCCGCGACGACCGTGGCCCCTTCGCGGAGGAACACCTTCACCGAGGCCTTGCCCATGCCGGACCCGGCACCGGTGATCACCGCGACCTTGCCGTCGAGCTCTCCCATCAGCCCGCCCCCAGGCGCACGGGGAGGGTCTCCCAGCCGCGGACCGTCGACGTGGGCGACAGGCGGGCGCGCTCCTCGTCGACCTCCCACTCGGGGAAGCGGGTGAGCAGCTCCTCGAGCGCGACCCGGCCCTCCATGCGGGCCAGTGCGGCCCCGAGGCAGAAGTGGATGCCGTAGCCGAACGTCAGCATCTGGCCGACGTCGCGGTGGATGTCGAACCGGTCGGCGTCGGGCCAGCGCCGCTCGTCGCGGTTGCCGGACCCGAGCAGCAGCAGGATGGCGCTGCCGGCCGGGACGGTCGTGCCCCGGATCTCGACGTCCTCGACGACGAAGCGCCCCACGTGCGGCGCCGGCCCCTCGAACCGGAGCAGCTCCTCGATGGCGTTCGGGATCAGCGAGTGGTCCTCGACGAGCTCCCGGCGCTGGTCGGGGTGGTCCGCCAGCGTCTTGCCCGTCCAGCCGATCAGTCGGTTCGTCGTCTCGTTGCCGGCGCCGGCGATCACGTTGACGTAGGTCAGGATCTCCTCCCGGCTCAGCGACCTGACCTCCCCCTTGTCGTCGGTGAACGTCGCCTGCAGCAGGTCGGTCATGAGGTCGTCGGACGGGTGCTCGGCCCGCCAGTCGACGTAGTCGGCGAACATGTCGCCGCTGACGAAGTCCTCGCGGACCTCCATCGGCTTGCCCTCCTCGGTCCGGAGGCTGGCGTCGACCTTGTCGCGGATGAACTCCTGGTCGCTCTCGGGGATGCCGAGCAGCATGCTGATCGTCTTCATCGGCACCTGCGCACCGAGGTGGGCGATGAAGTCGAAGTCCTCCTCCCCGACGAACGGATCGAGGCACTGGACGCAGTACTCGCGCACCTTGGGCTCGAGCTCGGCCACCCGCTTGGGCGTGAACACCCGCGACAGGAGCCGGCGGTGGACCGTGTGCGACGGCGGGTCCTCGAAGATGAGGATGCCCGGGGGCATCTCGATGCCCGCCTTGATGAGCTCGAGGATGCCGCCGCGACCGGAGATGAACGTGCCGTGGTCGCGGATCGCCCGGTCGATGTCCTCGAACCGGCTGAGCGCCCAGAAGTCGTGGACGTCGTTGTAGTAGACGGGCGCCTCCTCGCGGAGGGCCCGGAACGCGGGGTACGGATCCGCGTTGATGGCGACGTCGTACGGGTCGTAGTACGCCGCCGCGGCGTTCGTCGTGGTCATCGGCAGGAGCCCCCCTCGTGCGTCTCCGCGAATTGGTGTCACGGTGGTGACATCAATTGCTGGGAGCTTGGCAGCCGCGTCCCGGGCCGTCAACGGTCGCCCCGTCCCGTCCCCCGGTACGCGGGACGGTCGGGTCCCGACGGGCGACCGGCGTCGCGTGGTTGGATGTGTCGTCGCCGCCGGCGGACCTGCCGTCGCGCCGAGGGGGTCGTCGTGAACGTGGTGATCGGGGGCATGTCGGGCATCGGTGCGGCCGTCGCGCTGCTGCTCCCGGGCCGGACGATCGTCGCCGACCGCACGGGCGGCGACGTGCGCTGCGACCTCACCGACCCGTCCTCGGTGCAGGCCCTGGTCGACGCCGTCGACGACCTGGACGCCCTGGTCGTCACCGCAGGGGTGTCGCCGAGCATGGGCACCGCCGAGCTGGTCCTCGACGTCGACCTCGTCGGCATGGCCCGCGTGGTCGAGGCGTTCGACCCGCTCGTCCGGGAGGGCACCGTCGCCGTCTGCGTCGCCTCGATGGCGGGCCACCTGATGGCGCTGCCGCCCGAGGTGCTCGAGGTCGTCGACCGTCCGCTCGACCGGGACGCCGTCCTGGGGCTCACCGACGACCCGTCGATGGCCTACGTCTACGCCAAGCAGGGCGTCATCCGCCTGGTGCGCCGCACCGCTCCGGCCTGGGGACGGCGCGGCGCGCGCATCGTGTCGGTGTCGCCCGGCGTCGTCGACACGCCGATGGGCGAGGCGGAGATCGCGTCCGGCAACGGCACCGACCAGATGGCCGCCGCGAGCAGCCTCGGCCGCGCCGGTCGACCCGAGGAGCTCGCGTCGGTGATCGCGTTCCTCTGCTCCGACGCGGCGTCGTACGTCACGGGCACCGACGTGCTCGTCGACGGCGGGACGGTGGCGGCGGTGCTGCCGTGAGCTCGTCCCCGAGGAGGACCGCAGCATGAAGGTCGGGATCGTCGGCACCGGGTCGATGGGCGCGGTGTACGCCGCGCTGCTGGCCAAGGCCGGCCACGAGGTCTGGGCCATCGACCGCTGGGCCGCCCACCTCGACGCCATCGAGTCCGACGGGCTCCAGGTGTCGGGGGCGAGCGGCGACTACGTGGTCGACGGCATCCAGGTGGGGGCCCGGGCCGGCGACGCCGGACCGTGCGACCTCTGGGTGATCGCCACGAAGGCGGCCGACGTCGACGACGTGATGGCCGACGTCGCCCCGCTCGTGCGGCCCGACGACGTCGTCATGCCCTTCCAGAACGGGCTCGGCGCGGGGGAGCGCGTGGTGCGCCACGTCGACCGGCGCCACGTCGTGATCGGCATCGCCGAGGGTTTCGGCTCGTCCATCCCCGCCCCGGGATCGGTGCACCACAACGGCATGCGGCTCATCCGCATCGGCGAGATGGCGGGCGGCCTCACGGACCGGGTGCAGCGCATCGAGCGGGAGTGGCGCGACGCCGGCTTCAACGTGAGGGCCTTCACCGACATCGAGCAGATGATCTGGGAGAAGTTCATCTGCAACGTCACGCTGAGCGCGCCGACCGCGGCGTTCGACGTGAATGTCGGGCAGCTGCAGGCCGCCCCCGAGCTCTGGGCCGTCGCCATCGGCTGCATGCTCGAGGCCCACCGCATCGGGGTCGAGCTCGGCGTGACGTTCTCGTTCGAGGACCCGGTGGCCTACGTCGCCGAGTTCGCCTCCACGATCCCGGACGCCAGCCCGTCGATGCGGCTGGACCACCTCGCACGGCGACCGTCCGAGGTCGACGTGATCAACGGCCAGGTCGTCGAGCTCGGCCGCCGGCTGGGTCACGACACGCCGTACAACGAGTCGCTCTGCGCGGTGCTCCGGGCGCGCGAATCGCGCTTCGCCGATCCGGACGGGGCCTGACCCGGCTGCGACCGCCCGACCGGTCCGCCGTCGGGCTCGTCGGCCCCCCGGTCAGCGCTCGACGAGGCCGTCCGCGTCGACGTGGGGGAACGCGTCGCTCTCGATGAAGCGCTGGCCCGGCTCGAGGCCGAACTGGTCGTAGTGCGGGTGCGTGAGGCCGATGTAGATCGTGTCGCTGCGGATGTAGCGGAAGGCGACGGCCTCGCGGCGCCCCGGCCCCTTGTTGCGGGCCGATCCGTGCAGCGTCAGCTCCCAGTGGGCACGGGCGTCGCCGGCCTTCATGGGCGTGCCGCCGACCACCTCGCTGTCGCGGAGGTGGGGGTAGGCGTCGCGGATGTCGCGCTGCTCGATGAGCCCGAGCGGGCCCTCCTTGTGCGAGCCCTTGAGGTAGCGCAGCGATCCCATCTCGGCCGTCAGGTCGACGAGCGCGATCCAGAGGGTCACGCAGCCCTTCCGATCGAACGGCCAGTACGAGTAGTCCTGGTGGTAGGGGATCGGGCTGGCGCCCTCGGGCTTGAAGAAGCTGATGTCCTGGCAGAAGAGCGCGTCGGTCTGCTCGATCAGCGCCACCACTGCGCTGGACAGGCGGCGCGAGGTCGCGACGCTGCGGACGAAGGGGTCGCGCCACGCGACGCCCTCGTGGCTGAGCAGGGCGTGCGGGTCGGCGGCCGGCTTGGTGGGACCGCTGATCGTCGTGCGGGGCTCGGCGGCGAGGAGCGCGTCCCGCAGCTGGGTCGCGGTCTCGGTGTCGAGCAGCCCCGGGAGCGGGGCCCAGCTGTCCTGCTGCAGGCTGCGGACCTGCTCGTCGGTGACCGGGTACGGCGTGTCCAGGCTGCGATCGCCCGCCTCGATCCGAGGTTCGGTCATGCTCACGGCGAAACCCCCTGTGACACGCCGGTCCGGCCCGTGCGCGGGCCACCCCGGAAATTAGACCGACCGGTCGAATTCGTCCACGGGCGCCGACCGGTGGGTGGGACGTGTCGGAGGCCGCTCACAGCGACCTCGCGAAGGCGGCGACGTCGGCCAGCGTCGAGCGGGCGACGTCGGGGATCGCGGCGAAGTGGCCGGTCTCGGCGGCGTGGAACGTGCCGTTGACCGTCCGGGCCCGGGCCGGGACGCCGGCGGCGAGGAGGTGGCGGTAGTGCGCGAGGCCCTCGTCGCGGAGCGGGTCGAGCTCGTTGACCGAGATCACGTGCGGCGGCAGGCCGGAGAGGTCCTCCGCAGTCGCGTGGTACGGCCACGCGAGCGGGTTGCAGCTGTCGGCCGGATCGGGCGTGTACGCCTTGGCCATGGCGCCCATCAGCGCCACCGACACCAGGATGCCGTCGTTGTCGACGAGCGACCGCAGGTCCTCGGGTGGCGCCGCGTAGGTCCCGGAGATGTACGGACACATGGCGTGGACGCCGTCGATCCGGTCGAGCACGCCCTCCCGCTTCGCCCGCAGCGCGGTGGCGATCGCCAGGTTGGCACCGCCCGAGTCGCCCGACACCACGAGCCGGTCGATGCCGAGCACGTCACGCCGGGCGTCGACCCACGCCAGCGCGTCGGCGCAGTCGTCGAGCCCCGCGGGGAACGGATGGGCGCCGAGGCGCCCGGCGCCGTTGCGGAACTCGACGCCCACGACGACGAGGCCGAGCGCCGCGAGCTCGTCGCGCCAGCGCACGTAGTTCGGATCGACGGCGGCCATCATCACGCCGCCGCCGCCGTGCAGGTGGAGCACGCCCGGCGCCGGCCGGTCGGCATCGGCGGGCCGGTGGACGTGCAGCGTGATCTCGTGGCCGTCGCCGCCGGTGACGACCTCGACCGAGCGCTCGACGCCCTCGACCGGCGCGAGCCCGTGGGTGGCGGTCGCGATCATGGGCGCCGAGCCGGCCTCGAGCTTGCCGAGCACCGAGCGGATGACCTCGAGCGGCGCCGACGCGTCGAGCGCGGACGGCGGCAGCGGGTCCGCCAGGCCGAACGGCTCGACCGCGGCGACCAGCCGGGGGTCGACGCGGGGGTCGTCGCGCAGGGCGGTGCTCATGCCGTCGCCCCGCCGTCGATCGGGATGGCCTGGCCGGTGACGTAGGCCGACGCGTCGGACGCGAGGAACAGCGCGACCCCGGCGACGTCGTCGACGGTGCCGAGCCGGCGCATGGGGATGTGCTGGGCGATGGTCTCGATCGATGCGGTCACGGTGCCGTCCTCGATGTCGCGGCGGAGGGCCGGGGTGTCGGTGGCGCCGGGGCAGATGGCGTTCGCCCGGATGCCCTCGGGGGCCAGCTGGACGGCGAGCGAGCGCACGAACTGGATGAGCGCGCCCTTGCTCGCCGAGTAGGTGAGCAGCCCGGGCACCGCCCGGATGCCCGAGGTGGACGCGGTGTAGATCAGCGAGGCGGACGGCGCCCGCCGGAGGCGGGGCAGCAGCTGGCGGGTCACCTCCATCGGCGCCCACACGTTGACGACCATCGTCTCGTTCCAGGAGTCGGCGTCGAACCGCCACCCCGGCGGGCCCGGGAGCCCGGCGTGGCTGAACAGGACGTCGACGACCTCGTGCTCGAGCGCCTCGGACCACGGGGCCACCGCGCCCTGGTCCGACAGGTCGAGCACGTGGTGCTCGGCGGAGCCGCCCGCGGCGCGGATCTCGTCGACGACCTCGGCGCCGGCCGGTCCGTCGCGGTCGACGACGACCACGTGCGCGCCGTTCTCCGCGAACAGGACCGACGCGGCGCGGCCCATGCCCGAGGCGCCGCCGGTGATGACCGCGGTGCGGCCGGCGAGCATCACGGGGCGGCCGGGTCGGCGGCGGCCCGGGACGAGAGCGACAGCGACGAGTACCCGTCGTCGCGGAGCTCCTGGATGAACCGGAACAGCATGGGCCGCCCGCCCGGGTTCAGGAGGTTCCGCACCGGCTTGCCCGGGATGTTCGAGCCGAAGAAGTAGCTGATCTTCGTGAACGGCACGTGCCGCGAGAGCTGGTCGATCATGTCGGTGAACTCCTGCTCGAGCGCCGGCGGGACGTCGACCACGTCGTGGCCCTGCTCCCGCATGGCGACCAGGAGGTCGGCGACGTGGTCGGCCTGGTCGGTGTTGTACCGCGGCACGTTCGCGCTCGCGCCGTGGGGCCCGCCGGGGAAGAAGAAGTTGGGGAAGCCGCTGCTGTGGACGCCCAGGTAGGTGAGCGGCCCGTCGGCCCAGTGGTCCTCGAGCGCGACGCCGTCGACGCCTCGCACGCCGAGCCGCCGCAGCTGGCCCGTGCCGTAGTCGAAGCCGGTCGCCCAGACGACGACGTCGAACTCGCGGTGGCCGTCCGTGGTCTCGATGCCGGTCTCGGTGAGCCGCACCATCGGGTGCTCCTCGAGCGACACCAGCGAGACGTGCGGCTCGTTGAAGACCTCGAAGTAGCCGGTCACGAACGGCGGCCGCTTCTCGCCGTAGCGGTGGTCCTTGGGGATCAGGCGCTCGGCGGTCGCCGGGTCCTCGACGACGGCGCGCACTTTGGCGGCGATGAAATCGCACCACTCGCGGTTGACGTCGGGGTCGCTCAGCAGGTCCTTGTAGTTGGCCAGCAGCTTGGCGAAACCGGGGCTGTTCCACATCGTCTCGAAGAACGCCTGGCGCTCCTCGGCGGTGTCCTCGGTCGACATCCGCTCGGGCGGCGGCGTGAGGAAGCCGGTGGCGGAGGTGTTGAGCGTCCGCTGGATGTGCTCGAAGCCGGCCTGCAGAGCCCGCTGCTCGTCGGGGGTGATCGGCGCGTTGTTGAGCGGGGTGCACCAGTTCGGTGTCCGCTGGTACACGACGAGCTCGGCGGCCTCGGCGGCGATCGGGGGGATGACCTGGACGCCGCTCGAGCCCGTGCCGATCACCGCCACCCGCTTGCCGGTGACGTCGACCCCCTCGGCGGGCCACAACCCGGTGTGGTGCGACTCGCCGCGGAAGTCGTCACGGCCCGGGACCTCGGGGACGTACGGGTACGACAGCATCCCCGTGGCGGCGACGACGAACCGGGCGACCCAGCGCCGGCCGTCCTCGGCGGTGACCGTCCAGGTGCCCGACGCGTCGTCCCAGACCACCGAGGTGACCTTCGTCCCGAACCGGATCAGCGGCGCCAGGTCGAACCGCTCGACGAAGCGCTGGAAGTACCGCTCGACCTCGGGCTGCCCGGCGAAGCGCTCGCTCCACTCCCACTCGCGGAACATGTCCTCGGAGAACACGTAGGCGTACGTGTAGCTCTCCGAGTCGAACCGCGCCTCGGGGTAGCGGTTCCAGTACCACGTCCCGCCCACGCCGTCGCCGGCCTCGAGCAGCAGGGTCGAGAAGCCGTCCTCCCGGGCGCGGTACAGCTGGTACAGCCCGGTCACCCCGGCGCCGATCACCAGCACCTCGACGTCGACCGCGCCCCCCGGCGCTGCGTCTCCCATGTCCCCCCTCGGGTCGTTCCGCTGGTGCGCGAGATTAGACCGAGCGGTCGAACTTTTCGAGGGACGGCGATCCGGCCGTCCCGTCGATCGGTTCAGACCGCGGCGAGGCGGCGCAGCGCCTCGGCGATGCGGTCGCGATCGGGCAGCCACGCCCGCTCGAGGTCGGGCGCGTACGGGGCGGGCGTCGGCGCCGCACCGATGCGCTCGATCGGCGCGTCCAGCGACCAGAACGCCTCCCGGGCGACCGTCGCCGCGATCTCGGCCCCGATGCCGAACGGCACGACCGCCTCGTGCGCGATCAGCAGCCGGCTGGTCCGGCCCACCGACTCGAGCACCGGCCCGAGGTCGAGCGGGGCGACGGTGCGCAGGTCGATCACCTCGACCGACAACCCCTCCGCGGCGACGGCCTCGGCCGCCGCGAGCGCCTCGTGCACCATCCGCGAGACCGACACGAGCGTGATCTGCGTGCCGGCCCGGACGATCGCGGACCGGCCGATCGGCAGCAGGTGGTCCCGCGGCGGGCGCGGTCCCTTCATGCCGTAGGTGAGGCGGTTCTCGATGAACACGACCGGGTTCGGGTCCTGGATGGCGGCGCGGAGGAGCCCGTACGCGTCGGCAGGGGTGCTCGGCATGACGACGCTGAGCCCCGGGATGTGCGCGAGCAGCGCCTCGAGGCTCTGCGAGTGCTGGCTCCCCGAGGACCGCCCCGCCCCGAACTGCGTCCGGACCGTCAGGCCCATCGGCGCACCGCCGCCGGTCATGAACGGCAGCTTGGCCGCCTGGTTCAGCAGCTGGTCGAGGCACACGCCGACGAAGTCGAGGTACATGATCTCGACGACGGGCCGCATGCCGGCCATCGCGGCGCCGACGCCGAGGCCGACGATCGCGGTCTCGGAGATCGGGGTGTCGCGGACACGGTCGCCGAAGCGGTCGCGCAGGCCCCGGGTCAGGCCGAACACGTTGCCGCCGTCGCCGACGTCGATGCCGGCGACGAACGTCCGCTCGTCGTCGGTGAGCTCGACCTCGAGGGCGTCGTGGATCGCGTCCATCATGCGGAACGGCTCGGCATCGGGCTCGGGCGCCGTCGGCTCGGGCACCACGGGTCGGGGCCGGACGACGAAGTCGTGGAGGGAGTCGACCGAGGGCGACGGCGCGGCCCGGGCCGTGCGGACGGCCTCGTCGAGCTCGCGGTCGACCGCCGCGACCAGCGCGTCGAGCTCCGTGGCGTCGACGCCCGCCTCGAGCAGGCGGGCGCGGTGCACGAGCAGCGGGTCCCGCCCCTTCCACCGCTCCCGCTCGTCGGCGGTGCGGTAGCGCTCGGGGTCGCCCTCGTAGTGGCCGTGCCAGCGGTAGGTGGTGGCCTCGACGAGGACCGGCGGGCCGTCGGCCCGGACCTGGGCGGCGGCCCGCGCCATCGTGTCGACGCAGGCCTCGACGTCGTTGCCGTCCACTTGGAGGTGCGTGAGCCCGTAGCCGTCGGCGCGCCGGGCGAGCGGCACGGCGTGCTGGGCTTCGGCGGGGGAGAACTCGGCGTAGCCGTTGTCCTCGCACCAGAACACGACCGGCAGCCGCCAGACCGCAGCCAGGTTGACGGCCTCGTGGAACGCCCCCTGGGCGACCGCGCCATCGCCGAAGAAGGCGACCGCCAGCCCGTTGTCGGCGCGGAGCCGGCTCGCGGTCGCGGCGCCGACCGCGATCGGGAGGCCCGCCCCGACGATGCCGTTGGCGCCGAAGATCCCGAGCGACGGATCGGCGATGTGCATCGAGCCGCCCCGGCCGCGGTTCGTCCCGGTGTCGCGGGCCATCAGCTCGGCGAACATCGCGACCGGCGACAGCCCCTTGGCGAGGCAGTGCCCGTGGCCGCGGTGCGTGGAGGTGATGACGTCACCCGGGCGGAGCGGCCAGCACGCCCCGACTGCCGAGGCCTCCTGCCCGGTCGAGAGGTGGACGAAGCCCGGCACCTCGCCGTCCCGGTAGAGGGCGGCCACCCGGTCCTCGAACCCACGGATGAGCAGCATCCGCCGGTGCCGCTCGACGAGGTCGGCGACCTCGTCGGCCGCCGCGTCGCTCACTCGGCGATCCCCTTGATGAACACGTCGGCGAACTGCTCGGCGACCTCGGCCGCCGAGAGCGACCCGCCCGGCTTCAGCCAGAGGTAGGTGTAGTTGTACATGCCGAGCCAGGCCCGGCTGGTCAGGCGCGGGTCGACCGGCCGGAAGTCGCCCGAGGCGACGCCGGCGGCGATGACCGACTCGACGGCGTGCTCGTACTCGTGGCGGCGGGCGCGGAACTGGGTCGCGTTCTCACCGGTCAGCGCCGGGAACTCGTGGAGGAACACCCACACGTGGTCGGGGTAGCGGGCGATCACGTCGAGGAGCTCGTGGCCCATGCGCGCCAGCTGCTCGGGCGGCGATCCGCCGGCCTCTGCCACCCGGGCCGCGCCGGCCATGACCTCGTCCATCACCCGGTCGTGGATGGCGGCGAGCAGCTCCTCCTTGGAGCCGATGTAGTAGTAGAGGGCGCCCTTGCCCAGCTGGTTGGCGTCGCACAGCTCGGTGGTGCTGGTGCCGTGGAACCCGCGCTCCGCGAACACGCGCGCCGAGGTGTCGACGATCAGCCGGCGGCGCCGCTGCCACTTGGCGCTGCGCGCCGGCCCGGCCGGAGCGTCTGCTCGGATGGGGTCGCCGGCGGCCACCCGGCGACCCTAGTCTCTGTAACGACCAGTCGAAACAATTCCGCGCCGGGCGTGGGTGCGTCAGAGGGGAGCTCGACCTGTCACCGGAACCGCCGGAGCGCGGCGCCGTCGCGGCGCCCGCCGACCTCAACTGGACGTCGGTGCTCGAGCACCACGCCGCCCGCACGCCGGACCGGCCGATGGCCGTCAGCGCCGCCCGATCGGCGACGTACGCAGAGGCGCTCGACCGGAGCCTCCGCGTGGCCGGCGGGCTCTCGGCCCGGGGCGTCGGACGCGGCGACGTCGTCGGGCTGCTCTCGTACAACAGCGTCGAGATGTTGGAGACGATCTTCGCCGCCAACGCGCTCGGCGCGATCGCCATGCCGATCAACTGGCGCTTGGCGGCACCCGAGATCCGCTACCTCCTCGAGCACTCGGGCGCCGGGGCGCTCGTGTGCGACGCCGAGCTGCTCGACCTCGGCGGCGACGCCGCGGCCGGTCTCGACCTCCTCCGGATCTGCGTCCCGGTCCCGGGCATCGACGGCGCGGGAGGCGACGGCTGGGCGACCTTCGAGGAGCTGGCGGCGGCCGAGCCGGCGCCGCGGGCCGAGGCCGCCGGCAGCGACGTCCACCGGCTGATGTACACCTCGGGCACCACCGGGCGGCCCAAGGGCGTCATGCTCACCCACGCCAACCTGGCGTGGAAGAACGCCGCCCACGTGGCCGAGCTCGGGTTCACCGCCGCCGACGTCGGCCTGGCCTGCGGGCCGCTGTACCACGTCGGCGCGCTCGACCTGATCACGACCTCGCTGATCTCGGTGGGCGCGACCACCGTCGTGCACCGCACCTTCGACGCCGCCGCGGTGGTCGACGAGATCGAGCGGTCCCGCGTGACGTGCGTGTGGATGGCGCCGGCCATGCTCCGCGCCGTGCTCGACGAGCCCGACGTCGAGCGCCGCGACCTCTCGTCGGTGCGGCTGATCATCGCGGGCGGCGAGAAGCTGCCGATCCCGTTCATCGACCGGCTCGAGCGCACCTTCCCGTCCGCCTGGCTCGCCGACGCCTACGGCCTGACGGAGACCGTCTCCGGCGACACGTTCCTCGACCCGGCGAGCACGCGGTCGAAGCTCGGCAGCGTCGGCCGTCCGTGCCCCTACCTCGACCTGCAGGTCTGGGATGCCGAGGGTCGTCCGGTGCCGCCCGGCGAGCGCGGCGAGGTCGTCCTCAGGGGGCCCAAGGTCTTCGCCGGCTACTGGCGCGACCCCGACGCCACGGCGCGGGCGTTCGAGGGCGGCTGGTTCCACACGGGCGACATCGGCGTCGTCGACGCCGACGGCTACGTGTACATCGTCGACCGGCTCAAGGACATGATCATCTCGGGCGGCGAGAACATCGCCGGCTCCGAGGTCGAGCGCGTGCTCGACGAGCACCCGGCGGTGCTCGAGGTCGCCGTCGTCGGCCGTCCGCACGAGCGCTGGGGCGAGGTCCCCGTGGCGTACGTCGTGGCCCGGCCCGGCTCGGCGCCGACCGCCGACGAGCTGATCGAGCACTGCCGCGGGCAGCTGGCCCGGTTCAAGGTGCCGGCGGACGTCGAGTTCCTGGAAGCCCTGCCGCGCAACCCGTCGGGCAAGGTGCTCAAGCGCGAGCTGCGGGAGGAGCGCTGAGCGACCACCGGCTGGCGATGCTCTACCACCCGAGCCACCACGTCCCCGACCTCGCCGAGGCCGAGGCGTTCTTCGCCCGGGTGTTCGGCCGACCCAGCACGCCTCTCTCCGCGCTCGCCCGTCCCGGGCCCGACGGGTCGCCGCCGCGCCGGCCGGTGCCCGACCACTCGACGTTCACACCGATCGCCGACGTGCTCTTCGACTCCATCGATCCGCGCCGCTACGTCGTCGCAGGGCAGCAGCGCTACGCCGACGTCGACCGCCCCCGGCTCAAGGGCATGGGCTGGTACGTCGACGGCATCGGCTCGCTGCACCGGTCCCTGCTCGAGCACGGCTACACCGTCGTCGACCAGCTCGACCGCGTCGTCGACGGCGAGGAGCCCCCGACCGCCGTCGGCTCGCCGATGCCGCTCCTGTTCACGACCCCCGACGACGCCGGCCTCCGCTACGAGCTGCTGCCGTGCATCCCGTTCCCGCTCGACCCCCGCCTCGACGACGGGTGGTCGCTGCCGCCCGTCGCCGACGACGATCCGCTCGGCATCGTCCGGTGCTCCCACCACGTCGTGCTGACCGCGCGGCCCGACCGGGCGCTGCGCCTCGCGCTCGAGGTGTTCGGCGGCACGGTCGTGCACCGAGGGCGCGACGACGTGCTCGGCGCGACCGCGACCTGGGTGCACCTGGCCGACGGGATCGTCGAGTACGCGGTGCCCGAGCCCTGCACGGTCGCGGCGGGGGAGCTCGCCGCCGTGCTCCCGCACGACTCGTACCACTCGATCGCCTGGCAGGTCGCAGACCTCGACCGGGTGGCCGAGCACCTCGCGGCGGTCGACCTCGGGCTCGTCGCCCGCACCGACGACACGCTGGTCGTCGACCCCGCGGCCGGGCTCGGGATCCCGTGGCGGTTCACGACCACGACGGTGCCCGGCGACCCCCGGCCCTGATCATCCCGGCGCGGTCCCTGCGCGGCGAGAGCGTCGGGCGGGTCAGGGGTCCCGGTCGACCCAGCCCTCGTCGTGCCAGTACGTGAGCAGCTCCGGCACCGGCTCGGGCCACGTCTCGATGTAGGTCACGCCCTCGGGGCCCGCGGTCATCGTGTACGGGGTGCCGGCGCGGCTGATGAAGTACTCGCCCGGTCCGACCGTGATCGAGGCCCGGTCGCCGGCGTCGCCGTGGTCGATCCGGTACTGGCCCGCCAGGACGATGACCATCTCGTCGAGGCTGTGGTGGTGGCGCGGGACGACGAAGTGCGGCCGGACCCGCAGCGGGTTCCGGTTGAACTGGCGGATCCGGATGCGCTTGGCGCACATCCACATCGCCCCGTCGAACGTCGCGGCGAAGTCGACCGGCGCCTCCGAGAGCGGGCGGCCGTCGTGCCAGAAGTACGTCGGGTTGGCCTGCTGGTCCAGGGAGAGCGGGACCCAGTCGGCATCGTCCAGCAGGTCGGCCACGAAGACGCCCATCCCCGTGATGATGACGGATGGCCGCCGGGCGCGCCCGTCCCGCTACGGGCGGGGTCCCGCCCATCAGGACATCGCTCTCGACACCGTCCGAGCCCGATCGGCAGAGTTCGGTCGTGCCCATCGAGTTCCTGGACCTGCTCGCCGACGACGGGTGGGCACCCGTCCCGCTCGTGCCCGAGGGGTCCGGCACCGGGTGGGCCGACGGCGGCACGCTCGACGCCGCGCCGGTCGACGTCGCGTCGACCTTCGCGGCCATCCGTCGCTCGACGGGGATCGACCCCTCGTTCGGCCTCCACGGGGTCCGGTTGGCGCCCGGCTGGTGCGGACCGGATCGCCGCCACGACCAGCCGCTGCTGATGATCGTGTTCGCCGGGACGGTGGTCGTGCGGAGCGCAGCGACCGACGACGGCGAGGGCTCGGCGGAGCAGGTCGTCGGCGCCGGCGAGTTCTGCGTCATCGACGAGGGCACCGTGCACTCGATCTCGGCGGGGCCCGACGGCGCGACCTACACGGAGTGCTGGCCGCAGGACGTCGACGGCGCCGACACGACCTGGTACCCGGGCGACGCCTGGGCGCACGGAGGGCAGTCGTGACCGAGGAGCGCTACGACGTCGTGGTCGTCGGGTCGGGCGGCGGGCTGATCGGCGCGTTCGCCGCGGCCGGTCGGGGCCTGCGGACGCTCGTGATCGAGAAGGCCGCCCACGTCGGTGGGACGACCGCGTACTCGGGGGCCGGCATCTGGCTCCCCGGCAACCCCGCGATCCTGCGGGCCGGCATCGAGGACTCGCCCGACGCGGCGCGGCCCTACCTCGACTCCATCGTGGGCGACGACGCGCCGGTCGAGCTGCGCGAGGCGTTCCTCCGGGCCGGGCCGCCGATGATCGAGGAGCTGGAGCGCGACGAGCACTTTGGCGAGTTCTCGTGGCGGGGCATCCCCGACTACTTCGAGGGGCGGCCCGGGTTCCTGAAGCAGGGCCGGACGATCTTCCCGCGCGACATCGACCGCGCCGAGCTCGGCGAGCTCGAACCGCTGGTGCGCCGCCCGCTGTGGACCGAGCGCTGGGGGACCGAGCCGACCGAGCGCATGGTCGGCGGCCAGGCGCTCACCGCCCGTTCGCTGCTGGCGCTGATGGCCACCGGCAACGCGACCGTCCACACCTCGACGGCGCTGAAGGCGCTGGTGGTGGAGGGGGACCGCGTGGTCGGCGTCGACGCCGAGCGCGACGGCGAGCCGGTCCGCTACCTGGCCGACCGGGGCGTGCTGCTCGCCGCCGGCGGGTTCGAGCGCAACCGCGAGCTGCGCCAGAGGTTCCAGGCGCCGCTCACCGACGAGTGGACGAGCGGCTGCCCCGAGAACACCGGCGACGCGCTCCTCGCCGCGATCGAGGTGGGCGCCGACACCGCGCTGCTCGACGAGGCGTGGTTCGCACCGGGACTCGTCACACCGTCCGGGGGGCCGGTCTTCTACACGATGGTGTGGGGCGGGGTCTGGGTGAACGCAGCGGGGGAGCGGTTCATGAACGAGCGGCTGCCCTACGACCGGGCCGGCCACGAGCTCATGCGCCTGCAGAACACGACCGACGTCGACCACATCCCGGCGCACTGGGTCTTCGACCAGCGCCAGGTCGACCAGCAGGGGTTCCGGATGCTGCCGGTCGACCCGCAGGTGCCCGACTGGTTCGACGTCGACCGGTGGCTCGAGGCCGGCGTGCTGCAGCGGGCCGACACCCTCGAGGAGCTCGCCGGCCTGATCGGCGTGCCCGCCGACGCGCTCGTCGCGACCGTCGAGGAGTACAACGGCTTCGCCCGCTCCGGCGTCGACGAGCGGTTCCATCGGGGCGAGTCGCCCTGGGACCGCGTCATCGCCAACGTGGTCACCCCGCACACCGACGGGCCGAACCGGTGCCTGGGCGTGCTCGACGCCCCGCCGTGGTACGCGGTGCAGGTCGTCGTCACCGACCTCGGCACCAAGGGCGGCGTGCGCACCGACGACCACGCCCGCGCCCTGCGGCCCGACGGCACGGTCATCCACGGGCTCTACGCGTCGGGCAACACGATGGCCCCGGCCACCGGTCGCGTGTACCCCGGGGCCGGCGGTCCGATCGGCTCGGCGATGGTGTTCTCGTGGCTCGCTGCGCTGGACATGGCCGGCGAGGACCCCCTCCGGCCGCCCACCTGACCGGTTTCTGACGCCACGAAGTGGGGCTGGTGACGCAGGATCGACATGGGAACGCGCGGCGCCCGCGTTCTCGTGACGATCGTGCGTCACAGAGCGCACCTGGTGGCGTCAAAACCGGGGGTGGCGTCCGGAACGGGGGGTGGGTCAGTGGGGGGTGGCGGCGAGGCCGACCGCGATCTCGATGATCTGGTCCTCCTGGCCGCCGACGAGCCGGCGCTCGCCGCACTCGAGCAGGATGTCGGCGCCGGACACCCCGTAGCGCTCGGCCGCCCGGTAGGCGTGGCGCAGGAACGACGAGTACACGCCGGCGTAGCCCATGATCAGCGCCAGGCGGTCGAGCGCGGCCTCGCCGTCCATGACCGGGCGGACGACGTCCTCGGCGACGTCGAACATGGCCAGGACGTCGATGCCGGTGCGGATGCCGAGCTTCTCGCACACCGCGGCGAGCGCCTCGCACGGCGTGTTGCCGGCACCGGCGCCGAAGCGGCGGGTCGAGCCGTCGACCTGGGTCGCGCCCGCCCGGATGGCGCAGATCGAGTTGGCCACGCCGAGCCCGAGGTTCTCGTGGCCGTGGAAGCCGACCTGGGCGTCGTCGCCGACCTCGGCCACGAGCGCGGCCACCCGCTCGGTCACATCGTCGAGGATCATCGCCCCGGCCGAGTCGACGACGTAGACGCACTGGCAGCCGGCGTCGACCATGATCCGGCCCTGCGCGGCCAGCACCTCGGGCGGCTGCGAGTGGGCCATCATCAGGAAGCCGACGGTCTCGAGCCCGGTGTCGCGGGCGAGGCCGAAGTGCTGGTCCGCGATGTCGGCCTCGGTGCAGTGGGTGGCGATGCGGATGACCGACACGCCGAGGTCGGCCGCCGCGGTGATGTCGTCCTTCGTGCCCAGCCCGGGCAGCATCAGCGCGGCGATCTTCGCCCGCTCCGCGCTCTCGACCGCGGCGGCGATGAGCACGCGCTCGTCGGTGTGGCTGAAGCCGTAGTTGAAGGAGGAGCCGCCGAGGCCGTCGCCGTGGGTGACCTCGATCACCGGCATGCCGGCGCGGTCCAGGCCGGTCACGACGTCGCGGACCATCTGCTCGGTGAACTGGTGCGACTTGGCGTGCGATCCGTCGCGCAGCGCCGAGTCGGTCATGCGGATGTCGAGCTCGTCGGAGTAGGGCATCAGGTGCGGACCTCCGTGCGGGAGAGGTGGCGGGCGATCTCCTCGCCGACCTTGGTGGCGGCGGCGGTCATGATGTCGAGGTTGCCCGAGTACGGCGGGAGGTAGTCACCGGCCCCCTCGACCTCGATGAAGATGGCGACGCGGGCCGGCCGCCCGGGCGACGACTCGTCGAACTGCGGGCGCTGTCGGAGCCGGTAGCCGGGCACGTACTCCTGCACCTCGGCGATCACCTGGTCGATCGACGCCTCGATGGCCGCCTGGTCGGCGTCGTCGGGGATCTGGCAGAAGATCGTGTCGCGCATGATCAGCGGCGGCTCGGCGGGGTTGAGGATGATGATCGCCTTGCCCCGCTCGGCCCCGCCCAGCACCTCGACCGCGGACGAGGTCGTGCGGGTGAACTCGTCGATGTTGGCGCGGGTGCCGGGGCCCGCCGACACCGACGCGACCGTGGCCACGATCTCGGCGTAGGGGACGTCGACCACCCGCGACACCGCCGACACCATGGGGATCGTCGCCTGGCCGCCGCAGGTCACCATGTTCACGTTGGGCCGGTCGACGTGCTCGTCCAGGTTCACGACCGGGATGACGTACGGCCCGATCGCCGCCGGCGTGAGGTCGACCGCCCTGATGCCCGCCTCCTGGTACCGCGGGGCGTTGGCGACGTGGGCGTAGGCCGAGGTGGCCTCGAAGACGATGTCGGGCAGCTCGGACTGCTCGAAGATCCAGTCCACGCCGTCGGCGACCGGTTCGACGCCGTGCTCGCGGGCGAGCGCGAGGCCCTCGCTCCGGGGGTCGATCCCGATCACCGCCCGCAGGTCGATCTGCTCGGAGCGGAGCAGCTTGAACATGAGGTCGGTGCCGATGTTGCCCGAGCCCACGATCACGGCGGAGGAGGTCATGGGATCATCGTGGCCGATGGCGACGGCGCCGGAGAGGGCCCTGTTCCGTTCGGCGAGACGGCTCCCGGAGCGCCGGAGGGGGCCGATGCTACGTTCCGCACGGATGGGCGTTCGATCACTCGGCTACCTGCGGCTGGCCGCCCCCGACGTCGACGCGTGGCGGACATTCGCCGGCGACTTCCTCGGCATGATGCCGGCCGAGGGCGGCGACCCCGAATCGGCGTACTTCCGGATCGACGACTTCCCGGCGCGGCTCGTCGTCTCGCCGGGCGAGGCCGCAGCCACGGCCATCGGGTTCGAGGTGATGGACCGCCGGGAGCTGGCCGAGCTGGCCGACGCCGTCGCGGCCGAGGGCATCGAGGTCACCCCCGGCACCCGCGAGGAGTGCAAGGAGCGGCGCGTCAGCGGGCTGGTCCGCTTCGCCGACCCGGGCGGCAACCCGATCGAGCTGTTCTACGGCCCGCTGCTCCAGCACTCGCCGGTGCAGACCCCGACCGTGTCGGCCTTCGTCACCGGCGACATGGGGATGGGCCACGTCATCGTCAGCGCCGAGGACGGCGAGGCGGCGTACGACTTCTACACGCGCGTGCTCGGGTTCATCGAGCGCAACACGATGGCCCGGGGGCGGGTCGTGTTCCTCGGCTGCAACCCCCGCCACCACACGCTCGGGATCACCACCCAGGAGGGCCCCGGCCGGCTGCTGCACCTGATGGTCGAGGTGGCGACGCTCGACGACGTGGGGCTCGCCCTCGACCGCGCCCACCGCATGGGCGTCCCGATGATGCACACGCTGGGCAAGCACACGAACGACCGGATGGTGTCGTTCTACGTGTACTCACCCGAGGACCACGCGATCGAGTTCGGCTGGGACGGCCTGCGCGTCGAGGAGCCGGTGCCCACGTACGAGATCACCGCCGGCGCCTTCTGGGGCCACCGGTTCAGCCCGCCGCCCGAACGATGAGCCGGACCGCGGTGGGGGAGGCGCACGAGGCGGCGGCCCAGCGCCTCGTCGAGGCCGCGGCGACGCGGACGCCCTGCGAGCCGATCCGCGACCTGCTCCCCGACGGGACGATCGACGACGCCTACGCCGTGGCGCAGCGCTCGCTCGAGCTGAGCCGCGCCGGCGTGCGCCGAGTCGGGCGGAAGATCGGTCTCACCTCGGCGGCGGTGCAGCAGCAGATGGGCGTCGACACGCCCGACTTCGGCGTGCTGCTCGCCGACATGGCCTTCGGCGACTCCGAGCCGATCCCGTCGGAGCGGCTCCTGCAGCCCAGGGTCGAGGCCGAGGTCGCCTTCGTCCTCGGCACCGACCTGCCCGACCGCCCCGTCGTGACCACCGACGTGCTCCGGGCGACCGAGTTCGTGGTCGCCGCGATCGAGGTCGTCGACAGCCGGATCCGCGACTGGGACATCTCGATCGTCGACACCGTGGCCGACAACGCCTCGTCGGGCCTGTTCGTGATCGGGGGCTCGCCGCGGCGGCTCACCGACGTCGACGACGTCCGCTCGATCGAGATGGCGCTCACGTGCGAGGGCGACGTCGTGAGCTCGGGCACCGGTGCGGCGTGCCTCGGCCACCCGGTCAACGCGGTCGTGTGGCTCGCCAACGCGGTGGCCGAGCGCGGTGCGCCGCTGCAGGCCGGCGAGGTGATCCTGTCGGGATCGCTCGGACCGCTGGCGGTCGCCGAGCCGGGCCGGACCTACGAGGCCCGCTTCAGCGGACTCGGGACCGTGCGCGCCGCGTTCGCCGACTGACGCAGGTCGCGGCGTGCAGGCTCCGTCAGTTCGCGGCGTGCGCGCCGTGCCGCTGGCGAGCGCGCCGCGTCGGCCGCTCGGATGGTCGCGTCAGTTCGCGGCGTGCGCGCCGTGCCGCTGGCGAGCGCGCCGCGTCGGCCGCTCGGATGGTCGCGTCAGTTCGCGGCGTGCGCGCCGCGGGGGGCGAACCGGGAGTTCCAGATGCTCGACGCGGTGTTCTGCACCATCGTCGTGAGCACGTCCCAGTCGATGCGGCCGATCGGGCCGGTGACCGACACCGCGCCGATCGCCCGACCGGAGTTGCGGATGGGCGCGGCCACGCAGCCGAGGCCGTCGTACGCCTCCTGGCGGTCGAACGCCACGCCGGTGGAGCGGACCCGCTGCAGGTCGTCGCGCAGGCGGTCGACGTCGGACAGGGTGCTCGACGTGCGCACCGGCAGCTCGGCGCCGAGCACCTGCTGCGCCGCAGCGTCGTCGAACGCGAGCATCGCCTTTCCGAGCCCGGTGCAGTAGGCCGGCATGCGCCCGCCCTGGCGGGTGGGGAGCCGGTAGTTCCCGACGACGACCCGGTCGAGGTAGACGACGTCGGGTCCGTCGAGGACGCCGAGCTGCACCGCCAGCCCGGTCCGGCCGGCGAGCGCGTGCAGGTGGGGGACGGCCGGGTCCCGCAGCTGGCTCTGCTCGGATGCCAGACCGCCGAGCTCGAACAGGCGCATGCCGACGCGGTACCCGCGGCCGTCGCGCTCGAGCCACCCGAGCGCACGGAGCTGCTCGGCCAGGCGGTGGGCGGTGGACTTCGGCAGGCCCGACCGGCGGCTGAGCTCGACGAGCGACAGGACCGGGTCCTGCTGGTCGAACGAGTCCATGATCGAGGCGATCCGCCCGACCAGGCTCCTGCCCGATTCGCCGTCCAGGCCGTCGAGCCCGTCCGGACCCGCCTCGGCGCCGGACCGGCGATCCCCCTGCTTGGTGTGGTCGCTCGTCGCCATGCGAACCCCCCGTCCCTGGCGTTGGTGAGTGAACGCTACCTTACTACAGGACGGAAACCGGGTTCTCAGGACGGGGCGGACGGCGGCCGGGCCCGAGCGGGCCGGTCCGACTCCTCCTCGAGGAGGTCGAGCATCTGGCGCATGCCCGGGAGGAGCTCCATGACCTCGATGCGGTGGCCCAGCTCGGCGGTCATGTCCAGGTAGCCGAACCGGATCGCGCCCTGCATCGTCCCGTGCTGCTCCCAGGACCGGCCGTGCGCCTCGATGAGCGCCGTGGCCGCGTCCAGGTCGTCGACCCGGACGCCCAGGTGGTGGAACGTCGCCGGCGCGCCCGGTCGGATGCCGTCGCGGTACATGGCGACCGCCCCGCTGACCGGGCGGATCAGCTCGATGTTCGTCGGCCCGGCGTTCACGAGCGCCACGTCGATCACCCACTCGTCCGCCACCTCGCCGTCGACCACGACCGTCCCGCCGAGCGACGACGCGTACATGACGTGGCAGGGGCTCGTGCCGAGGGTGTCCTGCAGCCACTCGACGCCGGCGGCGATGTCGTCGGTGACGTACGCGAGCTGGATGACCTCGCGCAGCAGGTCGCTCAGCGACCGCAGCTCCGAGGCGCTCACGTTCCCCACAGGTAGCGGTCGGCCACGCGGTGGTGGTTGTAGATCGTCATCTCCTGCTCGGTGCTGAGCCGGTGCCCGTCGAAGCTCGGCGAGTGCATGCCGACGGTGATGTTCTCCACGTTCTCCAGGTCCTGCGTGAGGATCTGGCCGAAGTCGCCGATGCGGTGGTCCTCGTAGTGCACCGGCGTGACCTCCCACCTGCGGTCGTAGTCCGAGACGGGGATCTGCTCGAGGCACATGATCTCGAACAGCGCCCGGTCGGGGTCCAGCCCGTCGGGGCGGGCCCGGTACACGAGCGACGAGCCCTGGTTGCCGAGGATGATCGTGTTGGGGAACACGTGCCATGCCGTCCCGGCCGCGGCCCACTGCTGCGGCGTGATCGTGGCCCAGTCGAGGCCGTCCGCGAGCGCCAGCTCCCGGTAGAGCTGCAGGTGGTACTCGCCGGCCGACACGCCCTCGGGCACCTCGGACTCCCGCAGGAGCTGTGCGGCGCGGACGCTGCGCTCGGTCTCGAGCGCGCGGAGCTCCTCGTAGATGTACTCGACGGCGTTGGCGATGCCCTCGCGCGGGTCCTCGCCGAGCCCGGCGCCGGGGCGACGGGACGGGTCCTTGTCCTGGCGCTTGTTCTGTCGGCGCTTGACCCCGAGGCTCTGGTACATCGCGTGGCGCTCGGTCACGGTCGTCGGCGACCAGCTGCGGAGCGTGTCCATCTCCTTCATGGTCGCCAACTTGTCGTTGCCGCGATCGGGGCGGTTGAGCTGCGGGTGCGTACCGGGGATGTGGTAGCCCTCGAGGAACCCGTCGAGCACCGTCTTCCAGTTGCACGGGACGATCGTCGACTTGAACCAGCGGACGCGCATGTTCTCGAGCCCGAACGGCGCCAGCACCGTCGGGATGGGGTCCAGGTACTCGTGCAGCGGCATGGCGTCGCGGTCCATGTTGATGAACACGAACCCGCCCCAGGTGTCGCAGAGCACGGGCTGGAGGCCGAGGTCCTCGTCGGAGCGGGGGACGAACTCCTCGGGGTCGAGCTGGAGCCGGATCGTGCCGTCCAGGTTCCACCGCCACCCGTGGAACGGGCAGATGATCGAGCCGACGCGGCCGCGGCCGGTCGCCAGGCGGGTGCCGCGGTGGCGGCAGGCGTTGTGGTACGCCCGGATGGAGTCGGGCCCTTCGCGGACGATCAGGATCGAGCGGTCGCCGATCCGGTACTCGACGTAGCTGCCGGTGCCCGGGAGCTCCTCCAGGCGGCAGGCCATGAGCCACGTCCGGGGGAACACGAGCTCGAGCTCGAGCTGCAGGAAGTCCTCGTCGAGGTACCGTCCCTTGGGCACGAACGCCGGCCCGAGCCGGTAGCGCTCGGGGACACGTTCCGGGTCGACGTCGCCGTCGAACCGCGGTGAGGCCTGGCTCAGCGATCCATCTGGCACAAGGTGGTCATAACGGCGGACCGTCGGAGGGGTCAACCACCCGTCTCATCGGACGGGATGTGGGCGGCGGCCCGACGGGGTGCCCACATAGGGTCCGTCGCATGGCGAACGAGGACGTGGGCGACCTGGACGTCGCGGCGCTGCGGGCCCTGGTCGACCGGCAGGCCGTCGTCGACTGCATCCACCGCTACGCCAGGGGCGTCGACCGCGGTGACGTCGAGCTCGTCCGCTCGGCGTACCACCCGGACGCGGTCGAGGACCACGGCGCGTACATCGGCGACGTCGACGGGCTCGTGGACTTCCTGGCCTCGGCCCACGCGCCGTTCCCGGGCTACCAGCGCTTCGTCACCAACACCTCGGTCGACCTCGACGGGGACACGGCCCACGCCGAGAGCTACTACCTGTGCGTGCTCCGCCGCGACGACGCGGGCGAGGTCCTGCTGAGCGGCGGCCGCTACGTCGACCGGCTCGAGCGCCGGGACCGGACGTGGCGCATCGCCCGCCGGGTCGTGGTGGTCGAGTGGGAGGGCACGGCGCAGGGCGGGCCGCCGAGGTACCCGGTGTTCGTGGCGCCCCGGCGCGACGCCGACGACGTGTCGTACCTCCGCCCCCTCGACGTGTCCCGGGAGCGCCGGTCACCGCCCTCTCAGTAGGTACTCGAGCACCACGCGCTCGAACTCGTCCTTGCGCTCGATCATCGCCCAGTGCCCGCAGTCGGGGAACACGTGGACCTCGCAGTCGCGGATGACGCGCAGCGGCAGCAGCACGTTGTCGAGCGGGGTGACGCGGTCGTCGCGGCCCCACGTCACGAGCGTGGGCGCCTTGATGCGGGCGAGCGTCGCCACCTGGTCGGGGGCGCCGAGCGGGGCGCGCCGCATGGCGGCGAGCACCTTCGGGTTGAACATGCGACGCACGTCCGCCAGGGCGGCGGGGTCGTTGGCCGTCCGCCACCGCAGCTCGACGAACTCGTCCGTGAGGATCGCCGGGTCGAACACCATCGACTCCATCCACGCGACCAGGCGGTCGCGGGTCGGGTCCTCGACGAACTGCACCAGCAGCTTCACGCCCTCGGGCGGGCTCGCGCTGAACAGCCCGACCCCGAGGCCCCCGATGGTGACCAGCCGCGTGATCCGCTCGGGCTCGGCCGCCGCGACCCTGGCGGCCACGTTGCCGCCCATCGAGTTGCCGAGCACCGGGACCGGGCCGAGCTCGAGGGCGTCGAGCAGCGCGGTGACGGCGCCCGGGGCGACGGCGAGCGGGTTGTCGTCGCAGGGGGCGCTGGTGCCGAAGCCGGGGAAGTCGAGCGCGATCGTCCGGAAGTGCTCGGCGAACGCACCGAGGTTGTCGCGGAAGTTCGCCCACGCGCTGACGCCGGGACCGGACCCGTGCAGGAGCACGAGCGGCGGGCCGTCGCCGGCCTCGTGGTAGTGGAGCGCGCCGACCGGCGTGTCGACCGTGCGGCTGGTGGCGTCGTAGGTGAGGTCCATCGCTGTACCGATCAGTCCAATCTAGGGGTTAGGGTGTCGCGCCAGGAGGTGGAGCGCCCGATGGCGGAGCGGATCGAGATACCGGCGTCGTTCCCCGACGGTGGCGTCGCCGGACGGCGCGTGGTGATCACCGGCGCGAGCCGCGGCCTCGGCGAGCTGCTCGCCCACGCCTTCTCCCACGCCGGGGCACGGGTGGCCCTGGTCGCCCGCGACGAGGGCGACCTCAAGGAGGTGGCCGCCGCGCTGCCGGGCGAGTCGCTGGTCGTGGCCGGCGACGTCTGCGACGACGCGGTGAACGCAGCCGTCGCGGCGGCGGTGGTGGCGGAGTGGGGCGGCGTGGACGCGTGGATCTGCAACGCCGGCATCTCGCCGGTCGTCGCAGGACCGCTCGACGTCGACCCGGACGTGTGGCGCCACGTGCTCGAGGTGAACCTCACCGGCGCCTTCCTCGGGGCGAGGGCCGCCGCGTCGGTGATGGGCGACGGCGGACGGCTGATCTTCACCGGCTCGGTGCTCGCCGAGCGGCCCGCCCGCGGGCTCGCCGCCTACAGCGCGTCGAAGGCCGGGCTCGTCGCCCTGGCCAAGTCGCTGGCGCTCGATCTCGCGCCGGCCGGGATCACCGTGAACGTCGTGAACCCGGGCTGGTTCGACTCGCCGCTCGCCGCGGGCTGGACGTCGAACGAGCGGCTCTCCCGAGCGGTGCTGAACCACACCGCTCAGGGCCGGTGGGGCCGCCCGGCGGACCTGGCCGGGGCCTACCTGTTCCTGGCGTCGGAGGCCGCGGGGTTCGTGACCGGCACCGTGCTCGCGGTCGACGGCGGCTACCTGCTCGTCTGACCGGACGGGACCGACGGAGGGAGCGTGGACGTGGGGGAGCGGAGCGGTGACGGCGGTGGCCGTCGCGTCGTGGCGATCCTCGGGGCGGGAGGGGCGCTGGGCGCGGCCATCTCGTCCCGCCTGGCGTCGGAGCCGGAGACGGACCTGGTGCTGAGCGACCTGCGCGAGGACACGCTGGGTGCCACCGTCGACGGGCTCGAGGGCGCGACCGGATCGGTCGAGACCCTGCTCGCCGACGTGTCGGACCCCGACCAGGTCGACGAGGTGACGGCTCGGGCCGTCGAGCGGTTCGGCCGGCTCGACGTCGTGATCAGCAACGCCGGCGTGCTGTCGCCGAACGGCCGCATCCACAACCTGCGCACCGAGGACTGGGAGCGCGCCTTCCGGGTCAACGTGCTCGGCGCCGTCAACGCCGTGCGGTCGGCGGTCGGCGTCATGAGACCGCAGGGCGGTGGGTCGATCGTGCTCACCGCGTCGGTGTCGGGCATGACCGCGTGGAGCCACGCCGGCCCCTACTGCGTCACCAAGGCCGGGGTGATCGAGCTCGCCAAGGTCGCGGCCGTGGAGTACGCCCGCGACGGGATCCGCGTGAACTGCGTCTGCCCGGGGACGTTCCGATCGGCCATCCACGACGGGCTCCCGGACGAGGCGCTCGACGCCATCGCGGCGCGCCACCCGCTCGGGCTCGGCGCCGCCGCCGACGTGGCCGGGGCGTACTCCTACCTCGCCGGCGGGGGATCGGCCTGGACGACGGGTGCCGCGCTCGTGGTCGACGGCGGCTACGCCGCGCCCTGAGCCGGGGGCCCCGACCCCGTACGACCGCGCCGTGGGGTCGGCACCGGGGCCTCGCCGGTCCGGCATCAGCAGCCGAGCGCCCGCGCGATGACGAGGTGCTGGATCTCGTTGGTGCCCTCGCCGATCTCGAGCACCTTGGCGTCGCAGTAGAAGCGGGCCACCGGCGACTCGAGCATGTAGCCGACGCCGCCGTGGATCTGCACGGCCTCCGACGCCGCCCACGCCGCGAGCCGGCTGGCCTTCAGCTTCGCCATCGCCGCCTCCTTGAGGAACGGCTGGCCCGAGTCGCGGAGCCACGCCGCCCGGTAGGTCAGCCAGCGCGCCGCCTCGAGCTCGGTCGCCATGTCGGCGAGCTTGAACTGGATGGCCTGGAAGCTGCCGATCGGCTGGCCGAACTGACGACGCTCGCCGGCGTACGCGAGCGACAGGTCGAGCACGGCCTGGGTCAGGCTGAGCGACAGCGCGGCGATCGAGATCCGACCGACCTCGAGGGTCTGGAGGAACTGCCCCAGCCCCAGGTCCGGGTCGCCGACCAGGTGGTCGTCGGGCACCCAGACGTCGTCGAACCAGAGCTCGCGCGTGTCGAGCCCCCGCCAGCCGATGCCGCGCATCTTCGGCCCGATCGAGTAGCCGGGCGTGCCCTTCTCGACCACGAAGCTCCCGAAGCGAGGGCCGTTGTCGGCGTCGCCCGTGCGGGCCAGCACGGTCACCCCGAAGCTCATGTCGGTGCCGGCGTTCGAGATGAACGTCTTGCGGCCGTTGAGCAGCCACCCGCCGTCGTGGCGCTCCGCGCGGGTGCTGATGCCGCGTGCGTCGGAGCCGGCGTCGGGCTCGGTGAGCCCGAAGGCGCCGAGCACCCTGCCCTCGGCCAGCGGGCGCAGCCAGCGCTCGCGCTGCTCGTCGGTGCCGAACAGCAGCAGGGGCACCGACCCGATCGTGACGTGGGCCTGGAAGGCGGCGGCCACCGACTGGTCGGCGCGGCCGAGCTGCTCGAGCGCGGCGACGAAGCCGACGGTCGACATGCCGATGCCGCCCCACCGCTCGGGGACCAGCATGCCCAGCAGGCCGAGCTCGCCCATCTCCCGGAGCAGGTCGGTGGGGCACTCTGCGCGCTCCCAGGCCGCCGGCGCCCGGACGGCGATCTCCTTGTCGGCGAAGCTGCGGCAGAGCTCCGCGAGCTCCCGCTCCGCGTCATCGAGCGTCAGGTCCATCCCCGGAATATACTCACCTATTTAACGGCGAGCCCTCGGAACGGGCGTCGCCGCGGCGAGGGGCCGACGATCGTCCGGGGGGTCGATGTCCGACAGCGAGTGGGCGGCGTGGATCGGTGAGCACTGGACGCCCGACCTGACCCTCGGCGAGTGGTGGGACCTGCTGTTCGACGCGGGCCTCGCGTTCCCGACGTGGCCGGCCGGCCTCGGCGGCACCGGGGCCACCGCGGCCGAGGCACGCCGGGTCGCCGCGGCGCTGGCCGACGCCGGTGCGATCGCCGCGCCCGCGGGCAACGGCCCGAACATGGGGGGCCCGACGGTGATCGAGCACGGCACGGCGGAGCAACGGGAGCGGTTCGTCGCCCCGATGGGCCGCGGCAGGGCGCAGTGGTGCCAGCTGTTCAGCGAGCCCGGGGCCGGATCCGACCTGGCCAGCCTGTCGACGCGCGCCGAGCTCGACGGCGACGAGTGGGTCGTGTCCGGTCAGAAGGTGTGGAGCTCGAAGGCCGACGTCAGCGAGTGGGGGATGCTCCTCTGCCGGACCGACCTCGACGTGCCCAAGCACCGCGGCATCACGTTCCTCATGCTCGACATGCGCCAGCCCGGCGTCGAGGTCCGCCCGCTGGTGCAGATGAACGGCGCGAGCGAGTTCAGCGAGGTGTTCCTGACCGAGGCCCGTGTCCCGGTCGCGGACGTCGTCGGCGCGATCGGCGGGGGGTGGGACGTCGCCCGCACGACGCTGGCGCACGAGCGCGCCGCCTCGGCGGCCGCCGCCGGCACGGGCGCCGTGGTCGTCGAGGCCGGGACCATCGCCGGGAACCTCGACCGCCGGGTCGGCGACCTCGTGCGGGAGTGGGAGGCCGCCGGCGGGGCGCCGCGCCGGCAGCCGCCGCTGCTGAGCTCGCGGGCCGTCGTGCAGCTCGCCCGCGCGCGCGGCGTGGCGGACCGCCCGGCGCTGCGCGACCGGGTGGTGCGCTACTTCGTCCACAGCGAGGTGTACCGGCGGAACGGCCAGCGCGTCCGCGACCTGGCCCGCGCCCGGGTGCCGACCGCGCTCGACGGCTCGGCGATGAAGCTCGACCTGGCCCGGCTGGCGCACGAGTCCCGGGACGTGTCGATGGCGCTGCTCGGGCCCGACGCCATGCTCGCCGGCGACGACGCGCCCGACGGCGGCCGCGTCGTCCGCACCGGCCTCTCGGCCTTCGTGCCCTCGCTCGGCGGGGGCACGAACGAGATCCAGCGCAACATCGTCGGCGAGCGCACGTTGGGCCTGCCCCGCGAGCCGGCGGTGGACGCCGACGTCCCGTTCAGGGAGATGAGGAGGTCGTGACCGTGTCGCAGGACGGAGAGTCCCGGCAGGACGAGGCCGGCTCGGCGGGCGCACCGCCGTGGTCGGGCTGGGGGATGCGCTGGCCCGGCGCGGAGGTGGGCGCCCTCGCCGAGGCGGCGGGGTGCTCGGCGTTCTGCACCGGCGAGTTCGTCGACGGCAACGCCTACGTGACGCTCGCCGAGATGGCGGCGAACACGAGCTCCGCCCGGATCGGCACCGGCGTCGCCTACGCCTTCGCCCGGTCGCCGTTCGTGCACGCGTCGGCGATGCGCCACGTGGACAAGCTCGCACCGGGGCGCACGTTCCTGGGGCTCGGCGCCGGGACCCGTCGGATGAACGAGGACTGGTTCGCCGTCCCCGCCGACCGCCCGCTGGCCCGCATGGCCGACATGGTCGGGGCGGTGCGGGCCTACCTCCGGGCCCCGAACCGCCGGCCGGTCCGCCACGACGGCGAGTTCTACCCGATCGACGCCACGATCATGGCACCGGTGCTCGGGCCGATCGACGTCCCGATCGTCGTGGGCGCGTTCAACCGCGGGATGCTCGAGGTCGCCGGACGGGTGGCCGACGGCATCATCGGCCACGGGCTGTTCACCGACCGGTGGTGGGACGAGGTCGTCGACCCGCACCTGGCGGCCGGCGCGTCGAGCGCGGGCCGCGACGCCGGCTCGCTCCAGCGCTGGGGGTGGGTCATCACGTCGGTCGACGACGCCGATCCGGCCCGGGCGGAGCGCGACGCCCGTCTCATGGTCGGCTTCTACGTCACCGTGAAGACCTACGACACGCTCACCTCGATGCACGGGTGGGACGACGCCGTCCGCGCCGTCCGCGAGGCGTTCCGGGCCGGCGACATGGACGCGATGGCGGACGCGATCCCCGTCGACATGCTCGACGCCATCGCCGTGTACGGCACCGCGGCCGAGGCCCGGGACCGGTTGGCGGCGCGTCGGCGCCTGCCCGACCTGCGCTTCCACTCGGTCCCGTCGTTCATGGTCTCGCCGAGGCGGGCCACGGCGTACGCCGAGGCGATCGTCGAGCTCGTCGGCGACGGGGCGGCGAGCGCGGCGGGGGCCACCGCGACGGGAGGACGATCGTGACCGACACCAGCGCAGCGGACTACGGGCGGCTCACCGACGAGAGCTTCGAACGCTCGCGGTCGCGCATCGGCGTGCCGGTGCGGCTGCCGAACATGCCGCACAACCTGGAGGTGTCGCGCGACGGGATCCGGCACTTCGCCTACGGGTACGGCGACGACAACCCCCTGTACTGCGACGAGGAGCACGCCTCGGCCTCGCGCTGGGGCGGCGTCGTCGCCCCGCCGGCGTTCCTCTACACGATGGGCGAGGACGCCTCGCCCCGCCCGACGCCGCCCGAGCACAAGGCCGTCCTGCGGGGCGACCCGTTCGCCGGGCTGGGCTCGTACCAGGCGGTGATGGCGTTCGAGTGGTGGCGACCGCTCCACCTCGGCGACCGGCTCCGCTGCCTGCGCGCCCAGGTCGGCGTGCAGGACAAGCGGAGCGACTTCGGCGGCCGCAGCGCCCACGTCACGCACGACTTCATCTACGCCGACCAGGACGACCGGCTGCACGCCATCCGGCGCGGCACGTGGGTCAACACCGAGCGCAGCGCGTCCAAGGAGCGGTCCGGGGACCGCGATGACCGCCACCAGCTGGCCGAGCCGTACACCCCCGAGCAGCTCGCCGAGATCGACGCCGCCTACGCCGCGGAGTCGCGCCGCGGGGCCGAGCCGCGCTGGTTCGAGGACGTCGAGGTCGGCGACGAGCTCGACCGCAAGGTGAAGGGCCCGCTGACCACCACCGATGTCGTGGTGTGGCACCTCGGCTGGGGCATGCAGCTGACGCCCCCGGGCAGCTTCCGCCTCGCGTGGAAGGTGCGGCAGAAGGCGCCGGGGCTGTACCCGCCCAACTCGCTCAACGTGCCCGACACCGTGCAGCGCCTCCACTGGGAGCCCGAGCGGGCGCGCGAGCTGGGCCTGCCCATGTCGTACGACTACGGCGGGTTGCGGGAGGCGTGGCTCTGCCACCTCGTGACCGACTGGATGGGCGACGACGCCTGGCTGTGGCGGCTGGAGTGCCAGCACCGGCGCTTCAACTTCATGGGCGACGCGTCGTGGCTGACCGGCGAGGTCACCGACAAGCGCCGGGTCGACACCGACCAGGGCGTGCGGTCCGAGGTCCACCTCGACATCCGGGTGACCAACCAGCGCGGCGTCGTCACGAGCCCGGGCACCGCGGTGGTGCTGCTCCCCAGCCGGGAGCACGGACCGGTGGTGCTGCCGACTCCGCCCGCCGACTCGATCGACGCCATGCTCGAGCACGAGATCGACCGCCTCCGCGACTGACCCCCGCCCGCTCTGTTCCACCTTTTCGACGTCACAGCGTCGAAAAGGTGGAACAGAGCGGGCGACGGGGAGGAAGGGGAGAGAGCGGTCAGCGGAGGTGCGGGGGGCCCTCGCGCTTCGGCTGCACCAGCCGCTCGCCCGGCGGGCGGTTCCCGACGTGCGTGTAGAGCAGCCCGTTCTGCTTGGCCATGGATGGCGGCATCTCGGTCGCCTCCCAGATGGCCCGGACCGTGCCCTGGATCGCGATCGGGTCGCGCGCCGCGATCTGCGCCGCAACGTCGGCGGCGCGGGCCCGGAGGTCGCCGCCGGTGACGACCTCGGTCACGAGCCCGATCCGCTGGGCGGTGGCGGCGGTCAGGCGCTCGTCGGAGCCCATCAGCGCCCAGCGCAGGACCTCGCCCAGCGGGACGCCGCGGTGCAGCATGCCGATCGGCTCGACGGCCGACACGATCGACCCGTTGGCGTGCGGGTCGAAGAAGGTGGCCTCCTCGGCGGCGATCACGATGTCGCACTCGTTGACCATGTACTGGCCGCCGCCGGCGCACATGCCCTGCACGGCGCACACCACGGGCTTCCACACCTTGTTGGAGCGGGGTCCCAGGTAGGCGCCCGGGTCGACGTGGTTCCAGATGTTCTGGTCACGCCACCAGACGCCCTCCTTGACGTCCATGCCGGTGCAGAAGGCCCGGTCGCCGTTGGCCTGCAGCACCGCGACGTGGACGTCGTCGGTCTCGCGGACGGTGATCCAGGCGGCCTGCAGCTCCTCGCACATCGTCCGGTCGAACGAGTTCATCCGGTCGGGCCGGTCGAGCGTGATCGTGGCCACGTGGTCACGCACCTCGAACTCGATCGTCTCGTACCGCCCGCCGTCGTCCACGGCGCAAAATCGTAGACTGATTTCGATGGCGACCGAGGGGCCCAGGCGGAAGACCCACGCGGTGGTGGCCGACGAGCTGCGCGACCGGATCCTCAACGGCGAGCTGGTCGAGGGCGAGCACCTCCCGGTCGAGGAGGAGCTCACCGCCCAGTTCGGGGTGGCGCGCACGACGCTGCGAGAGGCCCTGCGGGTGCTCGAGTCGCAAGGGCTCATCACGATCCGTCGCGGCCGCGGCGGCGGCCCGATCGTCACGCACCCCGACCTCGCGCCGATCTCGATGGCGCTCGCGGCGTCGCTGCAGCTGCAGGGCACGTCGGTGTCGGACCTCGACGACGCCCGGCGCCTGATCGAGCCGCAGATCGCCGGCCAGCTGGCCCGCCGCCACCGTCCCGAGGACCTCACCGCGCTCCAGGAGGCGATCGACCTCGCGGCCGAGGCGGCCGAGCGGGACGACGCCATGGCGTTCGGCCTGGCCGCAGCCGGCGTCCACGACGCGCTGGTCGAGAGCTCCGGCAACCGGACCCTGTCCACGCTGTCGAAGCTGCTGCAGCACATGGTCCGCGCCTACTACACGCGCAACATCGACCGGATCGACCAGCGCCTGATGCGGCGGGCGGTGCGCGGCTACCGCAAGCTCCTCGACCTCATCGACGCCGGCGACGAGGCCGGGGCGGCCGCCCACTGGGAGGCCACGATGCGCTACACGATCGGCGCCCACGACGCCGACGAGCCGGTGACGGTCCTCGCCGTCGAGTGACGGCCCGCCGCCCGGCGGCTCAGGCCGGCTGGCGGGGGAGGCCCAGCACCCGCTCGCCGAGCAGGTTGCGCTGGATCTCGTGCGTGCCGCCGGCGATGCGGGCCTGCCGGGTGGCGTTCAGGTCGTGCGCGACGACGTCGCCGTCGCGGTCGTCGGGCGACCAGGCCTGCCCGGCCGGGCCGGCGATGTCGGCGATCAGCTCGGCGCACTCCTGCTCGAGCGACCCGCCGATGAGCTTCATCATCGAGCCGGCGGCGGGGTGGCCGTCGCACAGCGTGCCGCCGACGTAGCGGTCCCGCACCCACTCGAGCACCCGCTCCGTCGTGACGACCTTCGCGATCCGCTGGCGCAGGACGGGGTCGTCGAGCCGGCCGGTCCGCGTCGCGGCCCGCACGACCTGGCGCCGGCGCCGGCCCCCTCCCGAGCCGCCCATGTAGCCGGAACGCTCGCCGCCGAGCGTGCCCTGCGAGACCGACCAGCCGCCGTGGACCTCGCCGATCACGTCGTCGTCGCGGACCCGCACGCCCTCGAGGAAGACCTCGTTGAAGTGCCGGCCGCCCGTGATGTCGACGAGCGGCCGGACGGTCACGCCGGCCGCGCCCATCGGCAGGACGAACATCGTGATCCCGGCCTGCGGCTTGGGCGCATCGGGGTCGGTGCGGGCGAGCAGGAGGCCGAAGTCGGCCCGGGCGGCGTAGGACGACCACACCTTCTGGCCGTCGAGCACCCAGCCGTCGACGTCGCGGACGCCCCGGGTCCGCAGCGCCACGAGGTCGGAGCCGGCGTCCGGCTCGGAGAACAGCTGGCACCACTGCTCCTCGGCCCGGACGAGCGGGGGCACGTAGCGCGCCTTCTGCTCGTCGGAGGCCGACCGGAGGAGCGTGGCCAGCGCGAGGTGCATCCCGATCCGCAGCGGCCGCAGCGACGGCGCGTCGTAGCGGCGCAGCTCCGCCTCGACCACCTTCTGGTGCTCGGGCGTGAGCCCGCGACCGCCGTACTCGACCGGGACGTGCACGGCGGCGAGCCCCGCGGCGGCGAGCTCGCGCTGGAGCGCGACGGCGTCGTCGACGAAGGCCTGCTCGCCGTCGGGGGTGCGGGAGATGATGTCCTCGCGCCGGTCGTCGGCGAGCGGGTCGAGCAGCACGTAGCGGGCGTCCAGGAACTCCCGCACCTCGGCGCGGAAGCGTTCGACGTCGACCATGACCGGACGATAGCCGGGTGCGGAAATTCGGTTAGTATTTTCCGTCATGACCGGGACGACGCCTGCGCACCCGTGGGACCGGCGGCTGGGGTTCTGGTGGATCGCCGAGGACCACCCCGACGCGCCCGCGGTCCTGGCCGGGCCCGACGGACCGCTCACCTACGCCGAGCTGGCGGCTCGGGCGCACCAGCTGGTGCACCTCTTCCGCCACCTCGGCGCCGGTCCCGACGCGCCCGTGGCGGTCATGGCCGACAACGGCAACACGCTGCTCGAGGCGTCGCTCGCGTGCCACGAGAGCGGCCTGCACATGATCCCGCTCAACACCCACCTGAGCGCGCACGAGCTCGAGGCGATCCTGCGCCACTCGCAGGCCGGCGTGCTGCTCCTCGGCGCGCGCTTCGCCGCGCTCCTCGACGACGTCGACCTCTCGGGGCTCGACGTGACGGTGCTGGCCATCGGCGAGGCCGAGGGCCTGACCAGCCTCGCCGACGCTCGCGCCCCGCACCCCACGACCGAGCCCGCCGACCGGCGCCAGGGCGGTCTGTTCGTCTACACGTCGGGCACCACGGGGCATCCGAAGGGCATCCGCCGGCCCCTGGCGCAGGGCGACGTGGGCGAGCTCGCGAACGCCGCCGCCGTGTTCGGCCGCGCGTTCGACTTCCGGCCGTTCGAGGGACCGATGCTCGTGTCGACGGGCATGTTCCACGGCGGCTCGCACGCCTACTACATGGGTGGCCTCAACGTCGGCCACGCGCTCGTGGTCATGGATCGCTTCGACGCCGAGCGGACGCTGGCGACGATCGAGGAGCACCGGGTCCGGACCGGCTACATGGTGCCGACGCAGTTCCACCGGCTCCTGCAGCTCCCCGACGACGTGCGCCGCCGGTACGACCTGTCGAGCCTGCACTCGATCGTGCACTCGGCCGCGCCGTGCCCGAGGGTGGTCAAGGAGCAGATGCTCGCCTGGTGGGGCCCGGTGATCTGGGAGACGTACGGCGGCATGGAGGGCGCGGCGACGATCGCCAAGCCGGCCGCCTGGCTCGAGCACCCGGGCACCGTCGGCCGCGCCGTCCGCGGCGTGCGGCTGTCGATCCTCGACGACGACGGCAACGAGCTGCCGCCGGGCGAGGTCGGCAACATCTACGTCGACAACGGGGTCGGGTTCGCCTACCACGACGACCCCGAGCAGACGGCGGCCGCGTTCCGGGGCCGGCGCTTCAGCCTGGGCGACGTCGGCTACCTCGACGAGGACGGGTTCCTCTTCATCGCGGATCGCGCCAAGGACATGATCATCACCGGCGGCACCAACGTGTACCCGGCCGAGGTCGAGGGCGTCCTGCTCGACCACCCCGCCGTCCACGACGCCGGGGTCATCGGCGTGCCCGACCCCGACTGGGGCGAGACCGTCGCGGCCGTCGTGCAGCTCGTGGGGGACCGGGTGCCCGACGCCGGTGTCGAGGCCGAGCTCGAGGCGCACTGCCGGACCCGGCTCGCCAGCTACAAGGTGCCGCGCCGCTGGTTCTTCGCCGACGACCTGCCCCGCACCGAGGCCGGCAAGCTCGCCAAGCGGGCGCTGCGCGAGCGGTTCGTCCCCGCCGAGCGCTGACCGCGCCGGCGGGCACGGCCGTCAGGTGTTGCGGCCGCCGTTGACGCCGATCACCTGGCCGGTGATGTAGGACGACTCGTCCTGGCACAGGAACACGCAGACGTGGGCGATGTCCTCGGGCCGGCCGATCCTGCGCACCGGGGTGCGGGCGATCGCGTCGTCGACCCCGCCGGGCCCGAGCCGGCCGCGGGCGGCGTCGGCCTGCAGCATCGGCGTGTCGATGAACCCGGGCGGGATGGTGTTGACGGTGATCCCGTCGGGACCGTGCTCGAGCGCGAGCGACTTGGTCAGGCCGACCACCGCGCTCTTGGCCGCGACGTAGCCCGACAGGTACGGCTGGCCGCCGTGGGTGCTCGACGACGAGATGTTCACGACCCGTCCCCACCCCGCGTCGACCATGCCCGGCAGGACGACCTGGCAGAGGTGGAAGGTGCCGGTGAGGTTGACGTCGAGCACCCCCTGCCACTCCTCGAGGGTGATGCCGAGGAAGGGCCGGAAGAGTGGCCGCCCCGCGTTGTTGACGAGGATCAGCGGCACGCCCTGCTCCTCCCGTACCCGCTCGACCGTGGCCTCGACGCCCGGGCGGTCGGTGACGTCGCAGACGTGGCCGTGGACGTCGCGCCCGAGGTCGCGCAGCCGGGCGACCTGCTCGTCGAGCGCCTCCTGCTGGAGGTCGAGCACCGCCACGGAGCAGCCTTGCTCGGCGAGCGCCTCGGTGATGGCGAGCCCGATGCCGGACGCGCCGCCCGTCACGATCGCAGTGGTGCCTTCGAACGGCATGTCGTCTCCCTCGTCCGGTCCGAGGCGGTCAGTCTGCGTGAGCGGAGCGGTCGACGGTGACCGAGATGGCCTGCGTCGGGCACTGCACGACGGCGCGCTGCACCTGCTCCTCGAGCTCGGCGGGCACCTCGTCGACCAGGACCTCGGCCCAGCCCTCGTCCCCGATCCGGAACACCTCCGGGCAGATCACCATGCAGGCCCCGTGCGCCGCGCAGAGGTCGGGGTCGACGGTGACCTTCACCCGGCCGCCGGCGTGAACCGCAGGTGGAGCTGGGTCAGCCCACGCAGGATGAACGTCGGCACGTAGCGGTAGCGCCGCGCGTCGGGCGGTCCGTGGTGCTCGTCGTCGATGGCGATGTCGGCGGTCCGGTCGAGCAGCCGCTCGATGCTCACGACCGCCTCGGCGCGGGCCAGCGGTGCGCCCGGGCAGGTGTGCACGCCACGCCCGAAGGTGACGTGGCTGCGGGCGTTCTCCCTCGTGGGGTCGAACACGTCGGGGTCGGGGAAGCGGGCCGGGTCGCGGTTGGCGGCGGCGTTCACGAGCATGACGGTGGTGCCGGCCGGCAGCTCGACGCCGCCGACGGTCACCGGCACCTTCGACAGGCGGAAGTCGCCGCGGACCGGCGACTCGTAGCGGAGGCACTCCTCGATGAAGTTGGGCACCAGCGAGCGGTCGGCGCGCAGCGACGCCTGCAGCTCGGGGTCCTCGGCGATCAACATGGCGGCGGTGCTCAGCAGGCGGACGGTCGTCTCGCCGCCGGCCGCGAACAGGTTGGCCGCGACGCGCACGGCGTCGATGACCTCGGGCGTGCTGCCGTCGGGGAACGTGGCGGCGGCGACGCCGGTCAGCACGTCGTCCTGCGGCGCCGCCCGGCGGTCGGCGATGTAGACGCCGAACCGCTCGTACAGGTACTCGAGCGGCGAGTGCTTCATGTCCTCGCCCTTGGTGCTGCCGACCGTGCCGGCCTTGTTGAGCATCGCCTCCCGGAACTCAGGGTGGTCCTCCTCGGGGACGCCGAGCAGGTCGGCGACCACGAGCATGGCGACGGGTGCGGCGAAGTCGCCGATGAGCTCGGTGCGGCCGTCGCCCGACAGGGCGTGATCGAGCTGCTCGTCGACGATGCGGCGGATGAACTGCTCGTTCTCCCGCAGGCGCTTCGGCGTGATCATCCGGGCGAGCAGGGCGCGGTGGTCGGTGTGGACCGGCGGGTCGAGCGTCGGCAGCTGGTCGCTGAACGGCAGGTCGTCGCGGTGCTGTTCGATCAGCTCCGAGATGTCGTCGAGGCCGTCGACCGGGACCGGGAAGCCGGGGAACGGTCCGGTCACCGAGGTGCACGACGAGAAGTGCTCGGTGTCGTTGTAGATCGACACGACCTCGTCGTAGCCCGTCACCATCACGACGTCGTGGTGCACCTCGCGGCGCAGCGGGCACTCGTCACGGAGGGCGCGGAACCAGTCGTACGGGTCGCGCAGCAGCTCCCCGTCGGTGAAGAAGTCCGGCGCGTCGATGTCCTGGGTCATGGTGTCCTCGGTCGTGGCGTCGTCGCTCATGGCCCCCACCCGGTGTGCCCGTCCGTCGTCAGAAGCTAGCGCGTGAGAGAACGACGTTTCCGTGGGACGGGCACGTCGGTCTCATCCAACGGCATGACCGTCCCCGAGCCACATCGCCTGTGCTAAGCAGTCGCACAGCAGCGTTCGCCTACGCAGCCCTGGCCGACCCGCCATCGCTGCGTGGGCACTCGCACAGCAGCATCCGCGCCGACCGGGGGGTCTCGATGTCGATCGCCAGCGAGGAGCTCCACTACGACCCGTACACGGTCGAGCTGGCGCCTGACCCGAACGAGGTGTACCGCCGGCTCCGCGAGGAGGCGCCGCTGTACCACAACGAGGAGAAGGACTTCTGGGCCCTGTCGCGCTTCGCCGACATCGAGGCCGCCTTCCGCGACGTCGACCGGTACAGCTCGGCGCACGGCAACATCCTCGAGGTCATCAAGGCCGATCCGGCGATCCCGCCCGGGATGTTCATCAACGAGGACCCGCCCGACCACACGATCCACCGGGCGCTCGTGGCCCGGGCGTTCACGCCGCGGCGCATGCGCGACGTCGAGGACCGCATCCGGGCGTTCTGCGTGTCGTGCCTCGAGCCGTTCGAGGGCGCGGACCGGTTCGACTTCGTGGCCGACCTCGGCGACGAGCTGCCGATGCGGGCGATCGGGATGCTCCTCGGCATCCCCGACTCGATGCAGCCGGCGGAGCGCGACCGCACGGACCGGCGCCTCCACTCCGAGGCGGGCAGCCCGATGGCCGTTCGCCGCGATCGCTACTTCACGGCCGACAGCTTCGGCGAGTACGTCGACTGGCGCGCCGAGCACCCGTCGGACGACCTGGTGACCGAACTCCTCGGCGTCGAGTTCACCGACTCGAGCGGCGTCACCCGCCGGCTGACCCGGGACGAGCTGCTCATCTTCGTCGGCGTCATCGCCGGCGCCGGCTTCGAGACCACCGGCCGGCTGATCGGCTGGCTCGGCCGGATCCTCGGCGACCACCCCGACGTGCGCCGAGAGGTGGCGGCCGATCCCTCGCTGCTGCCGAGCGTGGTCGACGAGGTCCTCCGCTACGAGCCGACCGGAGCGAGCATCGCCCGCTACGTCAACGTCGACGTCCAGCTGCACGGTCAGACGCTGCCGGCCGGCAGCGCGCTGATGCTGGTCGTGGCCGCCGGCAACCGGGACCCGCGCCGGTTCACCGACCCGGACCGCTTCGACATCCACCGCACCGACGGCACGCACCTGACCTTCGGCCACGGCGCCCACTTCTGCCTCGGCGCCTCGCTGGCCCGGCTCGAGGGGCGGATCGCGCTCGAGGAGGTCCTGGCGCGGTTCCCCGACTGGGAGGTCGACGACGACGCGGCCCGGCGGGTGTACACCTCGACGATGCGCGGATGGGAGACCTTGCCCGTCCACCTCGGTTGAGCGTCGGGGCCCGGCCGGCCGGACCGGCGCGCTCAGCCCGGCAGCTCGGCGACGACCGCGGCGCGCGCCGCGTCGAACGACAGGTGCCCGGCGATGGCGGTGCTCTCGGCCAGCGGCTCCTCGTAGGACCAGGCGACGTCGGCCACGATGGACCCGTCGACGACGGCGTCCCAGTACGTCGCCCAGCCCTTGTAGTTGCAGTAGGTCGACGTCGAGGACCGGCGCAGCAGGTCGGTGCGGACGAGCCCCGGCTCCACGTACAGCCGCGGCGCGAGCCCGGTCTCGAACAGCGCGACGGTGCGGTCGGCGTCGACGAGCACCTCGCCGGCGACCTCGACGCGCAGCCGTCGGTCGCCCGGACGGCAGTCGACCCGGTGGTACGGGTTGGGCGGGTAGTGCACGAGCTCCCGTCCCTCCTCGGTCCAGGTGTCGACCGCGTCCCACGGCACGGTGACGAAGCCGGGCGACAGGGGAGCGGGCTCGGACGGCAGGTCCGCCACGGCGTCGGCCGGGAAGGCGTACTGGAGGGTGCGGCCCGGGCGGTGCACGAGCAGGGCCCGCTCGGTGTCGATCACCGCGACCCCGTCGACCACGCCGCGGATCCGGCGCGGGTGCGGCTCGACGTAGGTGGTGCCGCCGTCGGGCAGGGCAGGGGAGGACGAGCCGGCCGGCTCCGTGCCCAGCGGTCCGCGGACGTGGGTGAGGCTCACGCCGACCCCGCCGGGAGGGCCCGCTGGACGGGGGCCGCCGTCGGTGTTCCCGGGTGCAGGACGACGGCCGGCGGCTCCACCGTGGGGACGGTAACCGACGTCGACGTCGGAATCACCCCTCCGATCGGCCGGTGTTATGGTCGCCGCCGACGTCCATCCGATCCCGGCGGGGGCACGAGCGCCGGGGGAACGCCGGTCGGCGACGGTGGTGCGGGCGGCGGTGCCGCCGGCTCCGGGGTGGCCGGTCCGAGGGCGAGCAGGAGGCCGGAGTGACCACCGTCGAGGAGCCCGAGCTCTACTACGACCCGTTCGACATCGAGCTCGACCGGGACCCGTACCCGGTGTGGCGCCGGCTCCGGGAGGAGGCGCCCCTCTGGTACAACGAGCGCCACGACTTCTGGGCGCTGAGCCGCTTCGCGGACGTCCAGGAGGCGATGCGCGACTGGGACGCCTACCGCTCCGGCAAGGGGTCCACGCTCGACTTCATCAAGGCCGGGATCGAGGTCCCGGCGGGGATCATCCTCATGGAGGACCCGCCGGTCCACGACGTGCACCGCGGCCTCCTGTCCCGGGTGTTCACGCCGCGCCGCATGAACGCGCTCGAGGACCAGGTCCGGGCCTTCTGCGCTCGCAGCCTCGACCCGCTGGTCGGCTCGGGCGGGTTCGACTTCATCGCCGACCTCGGCGCGCAGATGCCCATGCGCACGATCGGGATGCTGCTCGGCATCCCCGAGGACGACCAGGAGGAGATCCGCGACCGCATGGACGCGGCCCTCTCGCTCGACGTGGACCGCGACGAGGGGCCCTTCGGCGGCGTCGACTTCAGCCCATACGTCGACGACCGCATGGCGCACCCGCGCGACGACCTGATGAGCGAGCTCATCCACACGGAGTTCACCGACGAGACCGGGACCGTCCGCACGCTCACCCGCGACGAGGCCCTGCTGTACATCGTGATGATCGCCGGCGCGGGCAACGAGACGGCGACGCGGCTGATCGGCTGGACGGGCAAGCTGCTGGCCGAGCACCCCGACCAGCGCCGCCAGATCGTGGAGGACCGGTCGCTCGTCAACCAGGCGGTCGAGGAGATCCTGCGCTTCGAGGCGCCGTCGCCGGTCCAGGCGAGGGTCTGCTCCCGCGACGTCGAGTGGTACGGCGAGCACCTCCCCGCGGGCAGCGTGATCGTGCTGCTCAACGGGTCGGCCAACCGCGACGACCGGGAGTTCGCCGACGGCGACCGCTTCGACATCCACCGGGAGCAGCGCAGCCACCTCAGCTTCGGCCACGGCATCCACTTCTGCCTCGGCGCCGCGCTCGCCCGCGTCGAGGGGCGGGTCGCGCTCGACGAGGTGCTCGACCGGTGGCCCGAGTGGGACGTCGACTGGGACAACGCCAAGCAGGCCCACACCGCCCACGTGCGGGGGTGGGAGCGGCTGCCGGTGCGCACCGGCTGACCACCGCCACGACGGTCGCCCGCCGGCGGCCCGACCGAACCAGACATCCGATCGAGGGAGCACGCACACCATGTCCGAGTACGAGTACGTCCGCTACGAGCCGCTCGACGACGGCCGCATCGTGCGGATCCTGCTGGACCGGCCCGAGGCGCGGAACGCCCAGAACCGCGGGATGCTCGTGGAGCTGCACGACGCCTTCCTGCGGGCCGAGGCCGACGACGACGTGCGCGTGGTGATCCTCGGCGGCGCCGGCCCCATGTTCACCTCGGGCCACGACCTCGGCTCGAAGGTGTCGATCGAGGAGATGCAGACGCATCCGTCGTGGCAGGAGAACGGCGCCACCCGCCAGGGGGCCGAGCGCCTGATGCTCCAGGAGTGGCACCACTACTTCGAGAACACCCGGCGCTGGCGCAACCTGCGCAAGATCACGATCGCCCAGGTGCACGGGCCGGTGTACGCCGCGGGGCTGATGCTCATGTGGGCCTGCGACCTCATCGTCGCCGCCGACGACGTGGTGTTCGCGGACGTGGTCGGCACCCGCCTGGGGATGTGCGGCGTCGAGTACTTCGCCCACCCGTGGGAGTTCGGTCCGAGGAAGGCGAAGGAGCTCCTGCTCACCGGCGACTCGCTGTCGGTCGACGAGGCGTACCAGCTCGGCATGGTGTCCAAGGTGTTCCCGGTCGACGAGCTGCCGGAGCGCACCCTCGAGTTCGCACGCCGCATCGCGGACACCCCGACGATGGCCGCCCTGCTCATCAAGGAGGCGGTCAACCAGAGCGTCGACAACATGGGCTTCTACAACGCGCTCAACGCGTGCTTCACGCTGCACGAGCTGAACCACTCGCACTGGGCGCAGGTGCACGACGACCGGTACCCGATCGCCCAGGAGTCCGACGGCGTCCCGAACTGGAAGGAGGCGCCGCCCGTCGTGCCGGCGCGTCGCGACCAGGTCCGGGCCGAGGGCTGAGGGTCGGACGGGACGAGGAGGGACACGATGGGTGACGAGCTCCTGGTGGCGGTCGACGACGGCATCGCCGTCGTGACGTTGAACCGGCCCGAGTCGCTGAACGCGACCGACGAGGCGCTGCACGGCGCGCTCGCGGCGGTCTGGCCGAGGCTGTCGGCGGACCCCGACGTGCTGGCGATCGTGCTGACCGGCAGCGGGCGGGCCTTCTCGGGTGGTGGCGACCTCGACCTGCTGCAGCGCATGACCGGGGACCTCGCGCTGCGCGAGCGGATCATGGCCGAGGGGGTGGACATCGTCGAGGCGATGACCGCCGTGCCCGTGCCGATCGTCGCCGCGGTCAACGGCCCGGCCGTCGGGCTGGGCTGCAGCCTGGCCGCGATGAGCGACCTCGTCGTGATGGAGGAGCAGGCGTACTACGCCGACCCGCACGTCATGCTCGGCCTCGTGGCGGCCGACGGCGGCGCCCTGACGTGGCCGCTCCTGACCAGCCTGCTGCGGGCCAAGGAGTTCCTGCTGCTCGGGGACCGCCTCCCCGCGGCCCAGGCGCTCGAGCTGGGGCTCGCCAACCGGGTCGTGCCGACCGGCACGGCGCTCGACGTCGCCACCGAGCTGGCCCGGCGCCTGGCCGCGCTGCCCCCGCAGGCGGTGCGCGAGACGAAGGTCGCGCTGAACACCGCACTGCGCGCCGCGGTCGACTCGGTGCTGCGCCCGAGCATCGACGCCGAGACCCGGTCGTTCGACGAACCCGCGTTCCGGGCGAACCTCGCCCGCATGCTCGAGCGCTCTCGCTGAGCGGGACGCCACCGGCGCCGGCACCGGTGCCGGGCCGTACTGTCCGACCGCCGGCCGACCGACCTCGGCCGGCACTCACCAACAGGGGGACCAGATGCAGCTCGAAGGCCGTTCCGCGATCGTGACCGGAGGGGCCGGCGGCCTCGGGGCGGCGACCGTCCGCCACCTCGTCGACCTCGGCGTCGGCGTCGCGGTGTTCGACCGCGACGGCGACCGGGCGGTGGCCCTCGCCGACGAGCTCGGCGACGCCGCAGTCGGCGTCGGCGGCGACGTGACCGACGACGACGACGTGGCCGGCGCCATCGCCGCCGCCGAGGGTGTGGGCACCCTGTCGATCGTCGTCAACGTGGCCGGCGGAGCGACCGGTGGCTGGCGGACGCTCAGCCGGGACGGCACGCCCCACGACAAGCAGGGCTTCATCGACACGATGGCGATGAACGCCGTCGGCACCTTCAACGTCACGCGGCTCGCCGCCGCTGCGATCTCCGAGCACGACGCCGACGAGGACGGCCAGCGCGGCGTGGTCGTGAACACCGCGTCGATCGCGGGCCTCGAGGGCCAGACCGGTCAGCTCGCGTACGGCGCGGCCAAGGCGGCGATCCTCGGCATGTCGCTCCCGCTCGCCCGCGACCTCGCCCCGGTCGGTATCCGCGTGTGCGCGATCGCCCCCGGGACGATGGGCACCCCGATCATGGAGTCCGCGCCGGAGCAGCTGAAGGAGAAGCTCGTCGGCAGCATCGTCAACCCCAAGCGCATGGGGCGGCCCGACGAGTTCGCGCTCCTGGTCGAGTCGATCGTGCGCAACGACTACCTCAACGGCGAGAACATCCGCCTCGACGGCGCGCTGCGGTTCCCGCCGAAGTAGCGCCCCGAGGCCGCCGCGATCGTGCGGTCGCCCGGCGCTGCGGTTGCGGCGTCGGCCACCGTTTTCTACATTGACGTCAATGTCAGCGCTGGCCCCGGACACCGTCGACCGCCCGCTCGACCTGCCGACCTACTCGACCGAGCTGGCCCGCTGGCTCGACCCCGGTCCCGACTCGCTGGCCGCCGCCTGCGAGCCCGAGCCCGACTACGAGCGGCGCGTCGAGGTCCTCCGCCGGTTCATGGGCGACCTCCACGCAGCCGGCTGGTCGCGGGTCGGTTGGCCGGTCGAGCTCGGGGGTGCCGGCGGCTCGATCGTCCACCGGGCCGCGATGTGGGAGGCGCTGGCCCGCCGCGGCCTCCCCGGCATGGCGCTGTTCGAGCACCTCGAGATCCTCGCCCCGGTGCTCGCGGCCCACGGCCCGACCGACCTCGTCGCCGAGCTGCTCCCCGAGTACCTGTCGGGGCGCCAGCTCTGGGCGCAGGGGTTCTCCGAGCCCGACGCGGGTTCGGACCTGCCGAGCCTCCGGACGACCGCGGTGCTCGACGGCGACCACTACGTCGTGAACGGCAACAAGATCTGGACGAGCTGGGCCCGGTACGCCACGTGGTGCCTGCTGCTGGTCCGGACCGGCGACGCCGCGTCGCGGCACCGGGGACTGACCGCGCTGGTCGTCGACCTGCGCCAGCCCGGCGTCGAGGTCCGGGCGATCGAGCAGGCCAACGGCACCGACGAGCTGGCCGAGGTCCACTTCGAGGACGTGCACGTCCCGGCCGACCGCGTCGTCGGCGAGGTCGGCGGCGGCTGGGCGGTCGCCATGCACATCCTGAGCCACGAGCGCGGGACGTTCGCCTGGTTCCGCCACTGCTTCCAGTACCAGGAGCTCCTCGCAACCGCCCACCGGGCCACCGGCCGCGACGACGCCGCGCTCGGCGACGCGCTGCTCGACCTCGCCGCGGCCACGGCTGCGGGCTACGACGGCATCGCGGCGCACGCGACCGGCGCCACCCTCGGACCGCGCGCCGCCTTCAACAAGCTGCTGCTCTGCGCCGCCGAGCAGTCGGTCCACGACCGGGCGCTGGCCGGCGATCCCGACATCGCCGTGGGACTGCAGGTCCCCGACGTGGCGGTGCGGCGGCAGGAGTACCTCTTCTCCCGGATCGTCACCGTCTACGGCGGGTCGCAGCAGATGCAGCTCGACACGATCGCCAAGCAGATCCTGGGGCTGCCGTGACCGCGATCGCCGTCGACGACGAGTTCACGGCCGCCGCGGTGCGGGCGATGGGCGCCGAGCAGGGCGACGCCGCACTCGACGCGCTCACGTGGTGGGACCTGCTGCCGGCGCTCGACGACGACGAGGCGGCCTCGGCCGTCATCGGCGCGCTGCGGGCCCAGGGCCGCCAGCTCGCCGACACGCCGGCCCTCGGCGGCCTGCTGGCCCAGCCCCACGTCGAGCTGCTGGGCGCGGCGCCCGGGTCGATCGTGGCCGCGATCGCCCGCCGCTCGCCGGCCCGGGGCGACGTGTGGGTGCTCACCGGGGCGGCGTCGGACCGCTCGATCCTCTTCGACGAGCCCGGTCGTGGCGCCCACGTCGTCGAGGCCGGCGACGTCGGGCGCACCGAGATCGAGGTCCCCGGACGGCTGTCCGTCGTCGAGGTCGAGGTCGACCTCGCCGGTCGCCGCCCGGACCTGCCCGAAGCGCCGGCCGCCGCGGTCCGGGCTCGTGCTGCCTACCTGGGCCGGCTCGGCGCCGCGGCCGAGATCCTGGGCGCCGCCGAGCAGGTCGTCGGGATGGCCACGGAGTACGCGTGCGTCCGTGAGCAGTTCGGCCGTCCGATCGGCACGTTCCAGGCGCTGCGCCACCTGCTGTCGTGGGCGGGCACCGACTGCGTGGCCGTCGACGCGGTCGTGCGGCGCGGGGTCGACGTCCGGCGCGACCCTCCCGAGCGGTTCGGCGAGGTCGTGAAGGCCATCGCCGGCCGGAACGGCCGGCGGGCCTGCGACCGGGCCCTGCAGGCCTTCGGGGGCATCGGCTTCACCGCCGAGCACGACCACCACCTGTTCCACAGCCGCGTGCTGCTGCTCGACGCCCTGCTCGGCTCCTCGGCGGAGCTGACCCACGAGCTCGGCGCCTGGCTCCGCACCTCCGGCGTCGATCCCGCCTACCCCGCGGCCGTGATGGCCGCCGGCGCGGCCTGACGGCGCGGGCCGCGACAGGGCCCTGGCAGCGGTGACGACGATGGCCCGGTCCGGTCGGCTCGACGCGGTGCTCACCGACGCCGCGGCCACCCACGGCGGGCGGGCCGCGATCCGGGAGGGCGACCGGTCCTGGTCCTTCGCCGAGCTCGACGCGGCCTGCACCGGGCTCGCGTCGCAGCTCGACCGCTGGGGCGTGCGCCCGGGCGACCGGGTGGCCGTCCGCAGCGGCAACCGGGCCGAGCTGCCGGTCGCCGTGCTCGCCCTCTGCCGGCTCGGCGCCGCGGCGGTGCTCCTCAGCCCCGCGTGGCGCGAGCGAGAGGTGGACCACGCCCTCGACCTCACCGGGGCCCGGCGAGCCCTGGTCGACGCCGGCGACGGCGGGATCCTGGCCGACCGCCTCGGGGCCGACGCCGTGGTCGACCTCGACGCCGCGGCGATCAGCCGCCCCGTCGACGCCGCGGGCGACGAGCCGCCGCGACCAGAGGGGGACGGGTCGGGGGAGGCGGTGCTCGTGTTCAGCTCGGGGACCACCGGCATGCCCAAGGCGGTGCGCCACACCCACGCGTCGCTCCTGGCCGCGACCGACCACTGGGTCGCCGCCCTCGGGCTCGGGCCCGACGACCGGTTCCAGGTCTCGACCCCGCCGTCGCACATCCTCGGCCTGCTCAACCTGCTCGCCGCGCTGCGGGCGGGCGCCGCCGTCCGGCTCCACCGCCGCTTCGACCTCGACCAGGAGCTGCGCTCGATCGAGGAGGACCGCATGACGCTCAAGATGGCCGTCGCCCCGATCGCGCTCGCCATGGCCAACCACCCGCGGCTCGAGTCGTTCGACCTCTCGTCGCTCCGCTACGTCATGTGGGGCGCCACGCCCGTGACGGCCTCGGTGGCGGCGACGGTGACGGCCCGCACGGGCGTCCCGTTCCTGGCCGCGTACGGCGCGAGCGAGGTCCCGGTGCTCGCCGTGAACCCGGTCGACGACCCGGCGTCGTGGCGGCTCGACAGCCCCGGCCTGCCGCCGGCGGACGTCGAGCTCCGGGTCGTCGACCTCGTGACGGGCGAGCCGCTCCCCGCCGGCGCGACCGGCGAGCTCGAGGCCCGTGGCCCGTCGACGATGGCCGGCTACCTGCCCGAGGCCGCCGACGAGGAGGCGTTCCACGACGGTTGGTACCGCACCGGCGACGTGGGCGTGGTCGAGGAGGGCGGCTGGGTCCGGCTCACCGACCGCTCGAAGGACATGATCAAGGTGAGCGGGTTCCAGGTCGCGCCGGCCGAGATCGAGTCGGTGCTGCTGGGGCACGCCGCCGTGCTCGACTGCGCGGTGTTCGGCGTCGCCGACGACCGCCGCGGCGAGGCGCCCGTGGCCGCGGTCGTGCTCGATCCGGCCATCGGGGTCGCGGACGGCGAGCTGGCGGACCTGGTCGACCGGTCGCTCGCCGGGTACAAGCGGCTGGGCGCCGTCGTGGCGGTGCCCGAGGTGCCCCGTCTGCCGTCGGGCAAGGCGCTGCGCCGCGAGCTGCGGGACCGGTGGCTCACCGGCGAGCTCGGGCCCGGAGCGCGCTCGTGAGCGCGGTGGAGGCCGGGTCGGAGGGGTGCCGGCACCGGACGGGCGAGCGGACGGGCTCTCCTACAGTGGGACGGCCCACCACCGCGAGGGACGGATCGGCCCGTCCCGTCGGACGGACGGACGGAGACGCCACCGATGCCCACCCCCGAGCCAGCGGAGCAGTCCACCGGACCACGTTCCCGGAAGGGGGCGGAGACCAAGGCCCGGCTCCTCGAGGCGGCGCAGCGGGTCTTCGAGCAGAGCGGCTTCCTCGAGGCCCGGATCTCCGACATCGCCAAGGAGGCCGGGCTCTCGCACGGGTCCTTCTACCACTACTTCGATTCGAAGGAGCAGGTGTTCCGGGAGATCGCCGAGCTGCAGGAGGCGGCCCTGACCGCCCCGGCGACGGCCGCGGACGGACAGGACGATCCCGGGGACCTGAGCGACTGGGAGCGGTTGGCGCGGGCCAACCGCCGCTACCTCGAGCGCTACCGCGACAACGGCCGGATCATGGGCGTGATCGAGGAGGTGTCCCGCTACGACCCGCACGTGAGCGAGGCCCGGATGCGTCGCCAGAAGCACTTCGCCGACCGGGCCGAGCGCTCGATCCGGCGGATGCAGGCGGAGGGCACCGCCTCGGCCGAGGTCGACCCCGAGATCGCCGCGGCGGCGCTCGGCTCCATGGTCGCCCGCTTCGCCGAGCTGTGGCTGATCGAGCACTGGGGCGACTACGACCTCGACACGGCGGCGGAGCAGCTGACCCTGCTGTGGGCGGGCGCGATCGGGCTCCCGCGCGACGCCTGACGGCGAGCCGTCCACGGGGGACCGTGCGCCGACGCCGCACGCCGACGTCATGACGAGAGGACGGGCCGACATGGGCACCACCGACGCGACGACCATCCCTGCGGCGCTCGCCGCTGCCGTCCGCGACCACGGCGGGCGCACCGCCGTCGTCGACGGCGACACCGTGCTCACCTGGTCCGAGCTGGCCGACGCCGCCCGGACCTTCGGCGCCGCGCTGTGCCACGTCGGCGTCCGCCCCGGCGACCGCGTGGCGATCTGGGCGCCCAACTCGGCTCGCTGGATCGTGGCGCTGCTGGGCCTGGCCTCGGCCGGTGCGACCCTCGTGCCGGTCAACACGCGCTTCAAGGGCGACGAGGCCGCCGTCGTCCTGTCGCGCAGCGGCGCCGGCACGCTGGTCACCGTCACCGACTTCCTCGGCGCGGACCACGTCGCCATGCTGCGCGGCGCCACCACCGACGTCCCGGCGCTCCGCACGATCGTGGTCGCCGCCGGCCCGCCGGTCGAGGGGACCACGTCGTGGGACGAGCTGCTCGCCGGCGTCACCGAGGCCGACCTGGCCGAGCTCGACCGTCGCGCCGCCGCGGTGGCGGCGACCGACGTGTCCGACATCCTCTTCACCTCGGGGACGACCGGCGTCCCGAAGGGCGTCGTCCAGACCCACGCCGGGACGATGGGCGTCGCCCGCGACTGGGTGGCGATGACCGGCATCCGGGCGGAGGACCGGTACCTGATGGTCAACCCGTACTTCCACATGTTCGGGCTCAAGGCGGGGATCCTGGCCTCGACGGTGGCCGGCCTGACGATGCACCCGGTGGCCGTCTTCGACGCCGACGAGGTGCTGGGCACCGTCGAGCGCGAGCGGATCACGGTCCTCCCCGGGGCGCCCACCCTGTACCAGTCGATCCTCGACGGCGCGGCAGCGGGCGACCGCGACCTGTCGAGCCTGCGGATCGCGGTGACCGGGGCGGCCGACATCCCGGTCACGCTGATCCGTCGGGTCCAGGAGGAGCTGCCGTTCGAGGTCGTGCTCTCCGGCTACGGGCTGTCCGAGGGCGGGACCGCGACGGCGACCGAGCCGGGCGACCCGCCCGAGGCCGTCGCCACCACCGTCGGGCGACCCCGTCCGGGCTTCGAGCTGCGGGTGGTCGACGGCGACGGCGCGGAGGTGCCGCAGGGCGACGCGGGAGAGGTCCTCCTGCGCGGTGCCACGGTCATGTCGCACTACCTCGACGACCCCGACTCGACCGCCGCGGCCCTGTCGGCCGACGGCTGGCTGCGCACCGGCGACATCGGCGTGGTCGACGGCGACGGCCGCCTCCGGATCGTGGGCCGGGCCAAGGACATGTTCATCGTCGGCGGGTTCAACGCGTACCCGGCCGAGATCGAGGACGCGCTGCTCGGGCACCCCGCGATCGCCCGGGCGGCCGTGATCGGCATCCCCGACGAGCGGCTCGGCGAGGTCGGCATGGCCTTCGTCGTGCCGGCCGCCGGCGCGCACCCCGACCCGGCGGAGGTGATCGCCTGGGCCCGCGAGCGGATGGCCAACTACAAGGTCCCGCGGCGCGTCGAGGTGGTCGACGACCTGCCCGTCAACGCGGCGGGCAAGGTCGAGAAGCTGGTGCTGCGCGAGCGCGCCGGCGTGGCCTGAGCCGGCCGGGGGGCGCTAGCGGCTGACGATCGACACCCCGGCGGTGCCCGGGGCGCCGTAGAGCTGGGCGTAGCCCACCCGTGGATCGCCGGGCACCTGCCGGTCGCCGGCCGTCCCTCGCAGCTGGTGGACCAGCTCGTGGACCTGCCGCAGGCCCGAGGCCCCGATCGGCTCGCCGTTGGCGATGAGCCCGCCGTCGGTGTTGATCGGCAGCGCGCCGCCGATCTCGGTCGCGCCCTCGGCCAGCAGCCGCTCCTGGTCGCCGTCGGCGCAGAACCCGTTCTCGGCCATGTGGATGACCTCGGCGCCGGCGTCGGTGTCCTGCAGCTGGACCACGTCGACGTCCTCGGGGCCGATGCCGGCCATCTCGTACGCGGCGCGCGAGGCGTAGACGGTCGGCGCGTCGTCCTGCTCGACGGCGGCCCACGACGCGTGCACCTCGAACGCCCCGTAGCGGCGGGTCCGCAGCGTGGTGGCGCGCAGGTAGATCGGCGTCGAGGTGTACTGCCGGGCCAGGTCGGCGCGGCACAGGATGACGGCGGCCGCGCCCTCGTCGGGCGAGCAGAACATGTACTGCGTGAGCGGGAAGTTGAGCATCCTCGACGACAGGATCTCGTCCTCGGAGATGGCCTTCCGACGGAAGGCGTTCGGGTTCAGCTCCCCGTTGCGGTAGGCCTTCGCCGCCACCCGGGCCAGGGTCTCGGGCGAGATCCCGTGGTCGTGCATGTAGCGGTTGATCTTCATGGCGAAGAACTTGGTCGTGAGGAAGTGGCCCGTGTCGCCGTACCAGGGCGGCGCCCCGTAGTCGACGGGGTCGGACGTGAAGGCCCCGTGGCCGTGCTTGTCCATGCCCACCGCCACGCCGATGTCGTACTGGCCCGAGCGGATCGCGTCGGCGGTGAGCTGGAGCGCCGTGGCCGCGGTGGCGCAGCCGTTGTACACGTCCATGAAGGGGATGCCGGTGAGGCCGAGCCGGCCGGTGACGGCGTCGGGGTTGTCGACCTCGAAGCTGCCGCCGAAGCCGAACTGCACCTGCGGCCACGTGATGCCGGCGTCGGCCAGCGCGGCCCGCACGGCGACCGCCGCCATGTCGATGGCGGACGTGTCGCCGAAGCGCCCGAACGGGTGGAGCCCGACGCCGATGATCGCCACGTCGGTCACGTCAGGCACCTCCGGTGCTCGGGGAGAAGGCGAACGTCATCACCTCGGTGCCGTCGGGGTCGGTCCGGAACGGCACGACCACGAGCTCGAGCGGCATGCCGATGCGGAGCCGCTCGGGGTCGTTCTCGGTGAGGCGGGACTCGACGCGGACCTCGTCGCCGAGCTGCACCAGCCCCACCCCGAACGGCACGAACGACTCGGGCGTCTCGCCGCCCTTGTAGGGCTCCTTCGGAAGGAACCCCTGGGTCGTGAACGTCCAGAGGGTGCCGGTGCGGGGGAGGAGGTGCTCGTCGACCGAGGTCGACCCGCAGCGGGCGCACGACGGCGGGCGCGGGAAGGTCACCGAGCCGCAGTCCGCGCAGCGTCCGCCGATCAGCTGCGGCTCGTCGCTGGGCCAGGTGAACACCTCGGGTGCGAAGGGGACCTGCGCCACCGTGTCGCCCATCGGGCTGCCTCCCATCGTCGGTGGGCCCTCGTCCGGGTCCATCGGGACCGGGGGTCGGCCCGGGTCCGATCGGACCGTAACCGACGTCGACGTCGACGTCGAGAACGACGTCGCCGCCCGCACGGCGGGTCACGAGAACGAGCCTCTCACGAGATGAGCGGCTGCTCACTTACCTGCTACGGTGAGCGCCAGCGGGGTGTGGAAGCACCCGCGGCGGACCGGGGGGTCCCGGATCGATCGGGGGGTCGAGATGACCGACGTGATGCAGGGCGTACGGGTCCTGGAGGTGGCCGAGCACACGTTCGTGCCCGCAGCGTCAGCGCTGCTCGCCGACTGGGGTGCCGAGGTCATCAAGATCGAGCACGTGGAGCGCGGCGACGCCATGCGCGGCCTCATGTCGAGCGGCGTCGGGATCATGAGCTCCGACGTGCACGTGCTGCTCGAGCACTCCAACCGCGGCAAGCGCAGCCTCGGGCTCGACCTGTCGACGCCCGAGGGCCTCGAGGTGCTCGGACGCATCGCCGCCACCTGCGACGTCTTCCTCACCAACAAGCTGCCGAGCGTCCGCACCAAGCTCAGCATCGACGTCGACGACATCCGCCGATCCAACCCCGACATCATCTACGTCCGCGGCACGGGCCAGGGCAGTCGGGGCCCCGATGCCGACAAGGGCTCCTACGACGTGCTGTCGTACTGGCACCGCTCCGGCATGGCGCTCGGCGTGAAGCAGCAGGACGCCGCGACCGTCCCGCCCCCGCCGGCCCCTGCGTTCGGTGACTCGATCGGGGCCATGACGATCGCCGGGGCGATCATGGGCGCGCTGTTCCACCGCGAGCGCACCGGCGAGCCGACCGTCGTCGACGTGTCGCTCCTCGGCGTCGGCCTCTGGTCGATGGGCGCCGCGCTCGCCCTGTCGCTGCAGCTCGGCATCCCGTGGGGCCCGCCGCCGCCGGGCACGTCCCGCAACCCGCTCGTGGCCACGTACCGCGCGGCGGACGGGACGTTCGTGTCCTTCTCGTGCCTGCAGGCCGCCCGCTACTGGGCCGAGGTGTGCGACATCATCGGCCGGCCCGAGCTCGCCACCGACGAGCGCTTCGCGGACCACGCCTCGCTGTCGGAGCACGCCGGCGCCGCCGGTGACGAGCTGGCGGCGGCGATCGCCGCCCACGACGCCGACGAGTGGCGCAAGCGCCTCGAGGAGTTCAGCGGGCAGTGGACCGTCGTCCAGGACACCCTCGCCGCGGCCGAGGACCCGCAGACCGTCGCCAACGGCTACGTCGTGGACTGCGAGACGTCGACCGGAGCGCCGTTCCGGCTGGCCGGGGCACCGGTGCAGTACGACGAGCGACCGCCGCAGGCGCGCCGCGCCCCCGAGTTCAACGAGCACGGCGACGACATCCTCCAGGAGGTCGGCTACGACTGGGACGCGATCGTCGCGATGAAGGCCAGTGGCACGGTCGCCTGAGGGCCGCGGCGCCGGGCAGAGCGAGGACGGAACGTGCGCATCGGCCTGATGATCGGCCCGGAGCGCGGGCGGTACGACACGAAGGTCGATCGCCTCCGCCGCGACGGCCGGTGGGCCGAGGAGGCCGGGTTCTCGACCGTCTGGGTCCCGCAGATCCCCGACGAGTTCGACGCCCTCACGGCCGCGGCCCTCATCGGGGCCGAGACCGAGCGCATCGAGATCGGCACGGCCGTCGTGCCCGTCCAGCCCCGGCACCCGGTCGCGCTGGCGCAGCAGGCGCTGTCGGTCCAGGCGGTGTGCCGCGGCCGGCTGCGCCTCGGCCTCGGCGTGTCGCACCACTGGATCATCGACGAGATGCTCGGTCTGCCGTACGAGCGCCCCATCGCCACCATGCGGGACCAGCTCGACGTGCTCGAGCCGGCGCTCGCCGGACCCGGGATGGTCGACGTCGAGAACGGCACCTACCGGGTGCACGTCCCGCTCGACGTGACCGACGTCGCGCCGACCCCGGTCCTGATCGCGGCGCTCGGCCCGCAGATGCTGCGCCTGGCGGGGGAGCGGACCGACGGGACGATCCTCTGGATGGCCGACGAGCGGTCGATCGAGACCCACGTCGCGCCCCGCATCGGCCAGGCCGCCGCCGCGGCCGGTCGGCCGGCCCCGAGGATCGTCGCCGGCGTGCCCGTGTGCGTCTGCGACGAGGACCGGGTCGACGAGGCGGTGGCCCGGGCCAACCGGCTCCTCGCCGAGGCCGAGGTGTCGCCGAACTACCAGCAACTCCTCACCCATGGCGAGGCCCGCGAGGTCGGCGACATCCTCGCTGCGGGGTCCGAGGCGTCCGTGACCAAGCGTCTGCGGTCCTTCGCGGATGCCGGGGCCACCGACGTGTCGATCCGCGTCGTGCCGATCGGCGACACCCGCGACGAGCTCATCACCTCGCGCCAGCGCACGCGCGACTTCCTCGCCTCCCTGCAGGGCGAGCTGTGACCCGGACGACCTGAACGACCGCACCCGGAGGTGCCGACATGCCACCCACACGCTTCCTCGACGTCCCGGTGTTCGACGCCGACAACCACATGTACGAGACCAAGGAGGCGCTGACGAAGTTCCTCCCCGACCGCTACCGCGGCGCGATCGACTACGTCGACGTCCGGGGCCGCACGAAGATCGCGGTGCGCGGGCGGATCAGCGAGTACATCCCCAACCCGACCTTCGACGTCGTCGCCCGGCCCGGTGCGCAGGAGGACTACTTCCGGCACGGCAACCCCGACGGCAAGTCGCGCCGCGAGATCTTCGGCGAGCCGATGCGTGCGATCGACGCCTTCCGTGAGCCGGCGTCGCGGTTGGCGCTGATGGACGAGCAGGGGATCGACCGGGCGCTCATGTTCCCGACGTTGGCCAGCCTGATCGAGGAGCGGATGCGCGACGCCCCCGAGCTCGCCCACGCCGTCGTCCACGCGCTCAACGAGTGGATGTACGAGACCTGGCAGTTCGACTACGAGGGCCGCATCTTCGCGACGCCGGTGATCACGCTGCCGATCGTCGAGCGCGCCATCGAGGAGCTCGAGTGGGTCGTCGAGCGCGGCGCCCGGGTCGTGCTCATCCGGCCGGCACCCCCGTCGGGACCGCGCGGCCCCCGGTCCTTCGGCTTCCCCGAGTTCGACCCGTTCTGGGAGAAGGTGGTCGAGCACGACCTCCTCGTCGGCATGCACTCGTCCGACAGCGGCTACGACCGCTACACGAACGACTGGATGGGCAGCGACAGCGAGATGCTGCCGTTCCAGCCCCAGGCGTTCCGCATGCTGTCGCAGTGGCGGCCGGTCGAGGACGCCGTCGCCGCCCTGATCTGCCACGGCGCCCTCTCCCGCCACCCCGACCTCAAGGTCGCGGTGATCGAGAACGGCAGCAGCTGGGTCGCGCCGCTGCTCGGCAACCTCGCCGACACCTACAAGAAGATGCCGCAGGACTTCATCGAGGACCCGGTCGCGGTCTTCAAGCGGAACATCTACGTGAGCCCGTTCTGGGAGGAGGACCTCGGCGCGCTGGCCGAGCTCATCGGCACCGGGCACGTGCTGTTCGGCTCCGACTACCCGCACCCCGAGGGCCTGGCCGATCCGGCGAGCTACGTCGACGAGCTGGCGGGGCTGCCCGACGACGCGATCCGCAAGATCATGGGCGGGAACCTCGCCTCGCTGGTCGGGGTCGAGGACACCGTCGTCGCCTGAGCCGCCACCTCGCCCGACCGCGACCCGCCTGGCGCGCCTGCACGGCCCGGTCGGGCCGGTCGGGCCGGTCGGCCGTCAGAGGACGGACCGGTCGGGCGCCTCCATCGAGCGGGCGAGCAGGCCTCGGGCGATCACGATCCGCTGGATCTCGTTCGTGCCCTCGCCGATGACCATGAGGGGTGCGTCCCGGTAGTAGCGCTCGACGGGCAGGTCGGTCGTGTAGCCGACGCCGCCGTGGATGCGCATCGCCTCGGTGGCGAGCTCCAAGGCCGTCTCGCTCGCGAAGAGCTTGGCCATGCCCGCCTCCACGTCGCAGCGCAGGCCGGCCGCCTTGCGCTCCGCCGCGTCCCGCGTGAGCAGCCGGGCGGCCTGCAGGCGGGTCGCCATGTCGGCGAGCTTCATCTGGATCGCCTGGTGCTGGGCGATCGGCTTCCCGAAGGTCTCGCGCTGCTGCGCGTAGGTGAGCGCGGCGTCGAACGCGGCCCGGGCCACGCCGACCGCTCGCGAGGCGATGTTGATGCGCCCGATCTCGAGCACGCCCAGGATCTGCGGAAGGCCGCGCCCCGGCTCGCCCACGAGGTTGGCGGCCGGCACGCGGTGGCCGGCGTAGGACATCTCGACCGTCTCCGTCCCCCGGTAGCCGAGCTTGCCGACATGGCTGGCGATCGAGATGCCCTCGAACGTGGGGCCGGGCTCCTTCTCGACGACGAAGGTCGAGATGCCCTCCTCGGTCCGGGCGACCAGGGCGACGATGCCGGCCCGCTCGCCGTTGGTGACCCAGGCCTTGGTGCCGTCGACGACGTACTCGTCGCCGTCGCGCACGGCCCGGCACGAGATGTTCTGCGTGTCGCTGCCGGCGTCGGGCTCCGAGAGGGACATCGCACCGCGGACCTCGCCGGTCGCCATCGTCGGGAGGAGTCGCTCGCACTGCTCCTCGGTCCCGTGGCGCATGAGCAACGTGGCCGCCATCGTGTGGGTGTTCACGATGCCGGTGAGGCTCATCCAGCCGTACGCGAGCTCCTCGATCACGCCGACGTAGGTGAGGAGGTCGAGCCCCAGACCGCCGAACCGCTCGGGGATCGTGATGCCGAACAGCCCCAGCTCGCGCATCGTGGCGACGATGTCGGCGGGGAACTCGTCACGGTGCTCCAGCTCGGACGCCACTCCGATGACGTCGCGGGCGACGAAGCGGCGGACCGTGTCGATGATCTCGTCGCGCACCTCGGGGTCGGTGGGCGGGTTCGTCAGCTCCACCGCGGCACCCACCCCCGGGCGTGGGCGGCGCCGAGATCCGCGTAGGTGAGGATGCCGGGCGGGGCCGCCACCACGGCCGGGACGGCGTTGAGGGCCGGGACGGCCGTGATGATGTGGCCGATGGCCATGAAGTCTTCCAGGGTCTCGCCCTCGAAGTCGGGTGGCGGCAGGAAGTCGAGCGCCGCGGTGACCGTGGGCAGCCCCTCGACCCGGATCACCCAGCCGTCGCGCTCGATCACCCAGTCGGGGTCGAGCGTCGTGCCCTTCTTCCAGCGCACGCTCAGCTCGACCACCGTTCGGTCGCCGACCCGCCCCTGCCAGCTGGCGGCCACGCCGGCCACGTGGCCGGCGGGGATGGTCCACGACGTCATCTCGACGTCCTCGGTGGTCTGCGCGAACTCCGTCTCGCAGACGATCGAGTCGAGCTCGACCCCGAGGACGTCGGCCACCATGGCGACCGCCTCGCCGAACACGGCGGTGCCGTGCTGCGCCATCGACGCCAGCTCCGGGTCGTCGATCGGGCGACCGAAGCCGGCCGGCCGCTCCGTGTCGGGCGAGTCGTAGAACGTGGTGTCGGCGGTCTCGGCGACGACGACCTTGTCGATGCGGCTGCAGATGCCGGCGACCGTCACGGCCACCAGCTGGGCGAAGCCGGGGCTGACGCCGGTCCCGAACAGCGAGGTGCCGCCCTTCAGGCACGCCGCCACCAGCCGGTCCCGGTCGTCGCCGAGGCGCTCGCCCGTGATGAACGCGGCGGTGGTCACGACGTTTCACGCCGCTCGCGAGGATCCGCTCCAGCTCGTCGACCGACGGCCACATCGGGTTGTAGACGACGCAGTCGGGTTCGAGCGCGAGCAGGGCGTCGACGTCGTCGGTGGCGTCGACCCCGATCGGTGCGATCCCCACCAGCTCGCCGACGTCGACGCCGACCTTGGCGTCGGACCAGGCGAAGCACCCGACGAGCTCGAGCCCCGGGTTGTCGACGATGGCCCGCACCGACTGGGTGCCGACGTTGCCGGTCGTCCACTGGACCACCCGGATGGGTGCTGCGGTCGTGTCGCTGGGCATGTGGTGCGTCCCCCGGACGTGAGCGTGCTGTGCACCCGCACAGCACGCCGCTGATCCTAGCGATCCGGCGGATCCGGGGGCGCCGTCCGCCGGCCCCGGTGCGGCGGGGCCGTGCCGGCGAGCTCCGACAGGATCGGCAGGAGGTCGGCCGCCAGCTCGTCGTCGGGGAGGTCGGCGACGAAGGGGTGCGAGACGGCGCCGATCGCGGCCGACAGGACCGCGGCCCGCACTCGGTCGGCGGGCTCCCGGTCGTCGCCGACGAGGAGGCGGAACAGGCGGCTCCACAGGTCGCGGGACGGTCCGTGCTCGCCGAGCGTCCGCAGCAGGACCGGGTCGGACTGCAGGGCGCGCCAGGCCGCCCGGTCCGCGACGACGGCCCGGAGGATCGCGGTGAGGAGCTCCCGGCGCGCCGACGGGGTGCCCCCGGCCGCCTCGGCGCGGTCGACCGCGTCGGCGAGCGGCAGCAGCCGCACGTCGAGCACCGCCACGACGATGGACTCCTTCGACCGGAACTGGTGGTACACCGCGGCCTTGGTGACGCCGAGGTCGTCGGCGATCATCTGCAGCGACGTGCCGGCGACCCCGTGGGCCGCGAAGAGGTCCAGCGCGACGTCGGCGGTCCGGCGCTGCGCCGTGCTGTAGCGGGCGGCGCGCACCGCGATCGGGTCATCGCCGTCCTCGTCGGTCGCCACGCCGCCGACGCTACCGGCCGCTCGCGGACCGGCAGCGGTGCGCCGGACTAGCCGATCGGCTAGCCTCGCCAACGCAGGGACCGGCGCCCGGCCGGTCCGGTCCGAGGGGGAGCCCATGTCCGACGACCTGTCCGAGGCGGCGATGCTCGACGAGCAGCTCGACACCTTCCTGGAGCTGCGCAAGCCGGGGGCGCACCTCGACGACGACTACGCGCAGGACGACTTCGTGCTGATGCTCGGCGTCGACCTCGTGAACTACCCGAAGTTCCCGAAGGCGGTCGACGAGGGCGTCACGTTCGCTCGTGGCGACCTCGACATCCGCCAGGAGCTCGACGTCGACTCCGGCGCCGAGCTGGCGGACTACAGCGGCCCGTACCGCCCGGACCTGCGCTACACGGACTTCTCCACGGACGCCCTCGCGCACCGCGTCCTGCCGTACAGCGAGAAGTACCTGCTCGCCACGGTCGACGCGTGGGCGGACGAGGTGAGCGCCCGCTACGGCGCCGAGACGATGGCCGAGATCGAGTGGGCGGCGTGGACCGACCAGGTCCTCCCCGAGATCCCACGGATGGTGGACGAGTTCCTGCCGAGCGGCGCCGGCTACGTCGACCCGAACGAGGCGGTGCCGGAGGCCGACCGGGCGCGGACACGGGTCGTCTACACCGGCCTGTTCAGCCCCGACCCGTCCCACGCGGACCTGACGAAGTCGGAGCTGGTGACCCTCGTGCTGGGCAGCCACGAGTACCTCCTCCAGTGCATCGAGGGGTGGGCAGCCCAGATCGTCGTCCGCTACGGGCTCGACACGATGTTCGAGATCCAGTTCCAGCTCTGGGGCGACACCGTGCTCCCGGCCCGCACGCGCCTGATGTCGGAGTACCTCGGCATCTCCGGCGGCACGGTCGCCGACTGGATGAAGGACCTCCAGATGGACGCCACGGCGATGCCGGGCAAGGCGTTCGACCTCACGTTCGAGATGCCCGAGCCCGACGTCGGGATCATGACGTTCAACCGCTGCGTGGCCGTCGACCAGTGGGAGGGGATGGGTCGCCCCGACATCCTCGAGAAGAACTGCCACTCGACCTGTCCGAAGTCGATGATCGTCACCACGAAGCTGTACGACCCCAACATGAAGGTCGACATCCTCGCGATCCCGCCGCGCCGGGACCCCGGCGACGTGTGCTGCCGCTGGCGGTTCAGCATGCGCGACGAGTCCGACCCGGAGTACGTGCCCGTCGAGCTGTCGACCAGGCCCGGACGCTGACGCCCACCACCCGTTCTGTTCCCACCCGCTGGGGCGAACACCCCGGTTCTCGGGAACAGGACGGGACGGGGCGCGTCAGATGTACATGCCGCCGTTGACGCCGATCACCTGGCCGGTGATGTAGCCCGCCTCCTCGCTGCACAGGAACGAGCACGCGGCGGCGATGTCGTCGGGCGTGCCGGCGCGGCCGAGCGGCACGAAGCCGGCGATCGTGTCGATCGGCGGCACGTCGCCCTCCTGCTCGGCGTGGCGGGCCATCGGTGTGTCGACCAGCGTGGGCGGGATCGTGTTGACGGTGATGTTGCGCTTGGCGAGCTCGTGGGCGAACGCCTTGGTCAGCCCGATGACGCCGCCCTTGGACGCCACGTAGTGCGCCATCCGGCTGGTCCCGGACTGCGCGCTCGACGACGAGATCGTCACCATGCGGCCCCAGCCCGCCTCCTCCATGTCGGCGATGGCGAGCTGCAGGCAGGTGAAGGTGCCGGTGAGGTTGACCCCGATGACGCGGTCCCAGAGCTCGGGGGAGATCGACTCGATCCGGTCGAACGACTCGATGCCGGCGCTGGTGACCACGATCGTGATCGGCCCGAGGTCGCCCCGGACCACGGCGTACGCCGTCTCGACCGCGGGCCGGTCCGAGACGTCGCACTCGAGCCCGATCGCCCGGCCGCCGTCGGCGACGATCGCGGCGGCCTCGCGCTCGGCGGCCGGGCCGTTGCGGTCGAGCAGCGCGACGGCGTGGCCGTCGGACGCGAGCCGACGGGCGATGCCGAGGCCGATGCCCGACGCCGCGCCGGTGACGACGGCGACCCGGGCGGCGTCGCCCCCGCCGGTGGCGCCGGGAGCGCCGTCGGAGGCCGCGCTCACGACGCGGCCTCGACGGGGGTGAACTCGATGTGGAGCTTGGTCAGGCCACGGAGGATCCACGTCGGCTCGTAGTCGAAGTGGCGGTCACCGGGCGGGCCGTGGTGCTCCTCCGACAGCCGCAGGTCGCGGGTCCGGTCGAGGATGCGCTCCAGGCTCACCCGGGCCTCGACCCTGGCGAGCGGCCCGCCGGGGCAGGAGTGGTGGCCCCGACCGAACGCGACGTGCTCGCGCGAGTTGGGCCGGCGGATGCGGAACTCCTCGGGGCACTCGAACCGGCGGGGATCGCGGTTGGCGGCGCCGTTGAGCAGCATGACGGGCGTGCCGGCCGCGATCTCGACGCCGCTCACGTTCGTGGTGCGGCGCGTCAGGCGGAAGTCGGCCTTGACCGGGCTCTCCAGCCGGAGCGCCTCCTCGACGAACTCGGGGATCAGCTCGCGCTCCGCCCGCAGCTCGTCCTGCACCTCGGGGTGCTCGCACAGGTGCTGCAGGCAGGTGGCGAGCAGCTTGGCCGTCGTCTCCTGGCCGGCGGCGAAGAGGAACGTCGCGCTGCGCACGACGTTCACGACCGGCGGGACCGACCCGTCGGGGTAGGTCCCGAGGGCGAGGTCGGTCAGCACGTCCTTGCGGGGGTTGGCGCGGCGGTCCTCGATGTAGGTCGCGAACCACTCGTCGAGCGAGTCGAGCTTGTTGAGCGGCGCGTCGTCCTTCACGTCGCCCTGGTTGACCATGCCCGGCGGCTGGCTCATGCCGAAGAAGCGGCGGAACTCGCCGTGGTCCTCCTCGGGCACGCCGAGCACATCGGCCACCGCGAACATGGCGAAGGGCTGCGCGTACTCGCGGATGAACTCGCACCGGCCGTTGGCGAGGAACTCGTCGAGCTGGCGGTCGGCGAGGCCCCACATGAACGCCTCGTTCTCCTTCAGGCGCCGGGGCGTGAGCAGCCGCATGAGCAGGGCCCGCTCGTTCGTGTGCATCGGCGGGTCCATCGTGACCATGTGCTCGTTCATCGGCAGCTGGTCGCGGAACTCGTCGATCGTCGCGCTCACGTCGTCGCCCTCGAGCGCCACCGGGAACTCGGCGAACGGGCCGATGACCGAGTTGCACGACGAGAAGGTGTCGACGTCCCGGTAGATCTCCGAGGCCTCGTCCCACCCGGTGACCGCCAGCACCCCGTAGGTGCCGGTGGGGGCGATCGGGCACTTGGCCCGCAGGTGCTCGAAGTACGGGTACGGGTCCTCGAGCAGCGAGGCGTCGGTGAAGAAGTCGACCTCGTCGTAGTCGGCCACGTGCGGTTCCCCCTGGTGCGTCGTCCGGTGGATGGGAGACCGGCGCTGTGCGGTCGCCCAAACGGATGCTGGGCGACTGCTTAGCATCGCCCCGGCGGGGGTGGCAACGTGTGGGGATGGCCTCGAACCGCCGCATCGGCACGACGGACTCCGCCACCCGGTCGCATCTCCTCGACGTGGCCGAGGAGATGCTGCTCGAGGAGGGCTACGCCGCGGTCACGTCGCGCAAGCTGGGCGCCCGGGCCGAGGTGAGCCCGCAGCTCGTCCACTACTACTTCCGTACGATGGACGAGCTGTTCGTCGAGGTGTTCCGGCGGCGGGCCGAGCAGGGCCTCGAGCGCGCCGGGCAGGCGCTCGCCGAGGACGCGTCCCTCACGGCGATCTGGGAGCTGACGTCGAACCCGCTCGGCGCCCGGTTCAACCTCGAGTTCGCGGCCCTCGCCAACCACCGCAAGGCGATCCGCGCCGAGGTCGCCGAGTTCGGCGACCGGTTCCGGCGGCTGCAGCACGACGCGGTCACCGCCCGCTTCGAGGAGCTGGGCATCCCGCCCGAGGTCTGCCCGCCGACCGTCGCGCTGCTGGCCATGACCGGCCTGGCCCAGATCATGTCGATCGAGTCGTCGTTCGGCCTGACGACCGGCCACGCCGAGGCCCGACGCTTCGTGCACGACCTGCTCGAGCGGATCGAGCGCGGCGAGGTCCCGGTCCCGGGCTAGAGCGGCAGCAGGTCGGGGAGCCGCCGGCCGGCAAGGACCGCGGCGCCGACCTCGGCGGTGACCGTGCGGGCGTCGCCGAGCAGCCCGTCGAGCACGATGGAGCGACGGACGGAGCGGTGGAGGTCGTGCTCGGTGGTGAAGCCGATCCCGGCCAGCACCTGCTGGCAGTGCCGGCGCACGGTCCGGGCGCCGTGGCCGCACGCGGCGCCGGCGATCGCGGCGGCGAGCGGCGACCCGTCGGTCCAGGCCCCGTCGAGCGCGGCCTCGGCCGCCTCGACGGCGACGAGCGCCTCGGCGAGCCGGTGGCGCACGGCCTGGAACCCGGCGATCGGCCGGTCGAACTGGACCCGGTCGAGCGCGTGCTGGCGGGCCTGGCCGAGCATGGTGCGCATCGTCCCGACCAGCTCGTGGCCGAGCGCGAGCCGAGCGGTCGCCACGGCCCCGTCCCACGACGATCCGGCCGGCCGCCAGCCCCCGGGGTCGGCCAGTCCGTCGGCGGCGATCGCGACCAGGCGGAGGTCGGGGTCGAGCCCCCGCACCTCCTGCGCCACCAGCGACCCGGTCGGCACCGTCGTCCACGACGGGGCGCCGTCGGAGCCGGCGGCCACCAGCACCACCCGTGACGCGGCGGTGATCGAGGCGTCGGCGAGGCCGTCGACGTCCACGGTGCCGTCACGGCGCCCGGCGGGCGGGCGCGCGGTGCCGAACGCCGGCAGGAGCGGCACGCCGCCCGGCTCGAGCGGGATCCCGAGCCCGTCGGCCAGCAGGCGGCCGAGCGCCCCTGAGGTCGTCCCCGCCGCGCCCTGCGCCTCGAACAGCGCCGCGACCGCGGCCCGGGGCACGAGGGCGACGGCGTCGAGCCAGCCGATCTCGTCGAGCGCCGCGTCGAGGTCCGGCCCGGTCCGCGTGGCGGCGGCCTGGCGGAGGGCGGTGGCGAGGATGTCGACCTCGGTGGCGTCGAGCGACGCGGTCATCGGTCGGCCCCGAGGTCGAGCAGGCGCCGGGCGACGATGTTGCGCTGGATCTCGGCGCTGCCGCCGTAGATCGTCGCGGCGCGCGAGTAGAGGAACTCGGATCGCCAGTGCTCGCTGTCCTCGTCGTCGCCCAGCGCGATCCGGTCCGCGAGCGCGTCCGCGGCCAGGTCGAACACCTGCTGCTCGCAGGTCGCCAGCATGATCTTGTCGATCGACGTCTCGGCCCCGAGCTGCTCGCCGCCGTCCAGGCGGTGCAGGGTGCCCCTCGACCGCGCTCGCAGCGCGAACAGGTCCACGACCGCCCGGCCGACCTCGTCGGCGTGGAGCGCCCCGGGCGGTGCGGTCGCCACCAGGTCGCCGAGGCGGCGGCGGAGGAAGGCGCCCCGGTGCCACAGCGCGGTGCTGCGCTCGTACGGGAGGAGATCCATCGCGACCGACCAGCCCTGACCGGGCTCGCCGAGCTGCCGGTCCCGCGGCACCTCGACGCCGTCGAAGAAGACCTCGCTGAACTCGTCGCGCCCGTGCACCGTCCGGATCGGCCGCACCGTGATGCCGGGGGTGTCCATGTCGACGAAAAGGGCCGTGATCCCGCGGTGCGCGTCCTCGGCCGTGCCGGTCCGCACCAGCAGGACGCACCGCTGCGCGTACTGGGCGAGGCTGGTCCAGACCTTCTGGCCGTCGACGCGCCACACGTCGCCACCCGCCCCCGGCACCAGCGTGGCGCGGCAGGACAACGCCGCCAGGTTCGACCCGGTGCCCGGTTCGGAGAAGCCCTGGCACCAGGTCTCGTCGCCGCGCAGGAGCCGGGGGACGGCCTCGGCGGCGAGCTCGGGCGGGGCGTAGTCGATCATGGTCGGGGCGAGGACCTCGGTCATCGAGTACAGGCCGGGATCGACCAGGCCCCGGGCCGTCACGGCCTCGCCGAGGTAGCCGCGCAGCAGCGGCGAGCCGCCGAGGCCCCCGACGCGCTCGGGCCACCCCCACCGCATCCAGCCGGCGTCGAACGTGAGCCGCTTGACCTTGGCGAGCTGCGCCATCTCGCCGTCCATCGTGGCGGTGGCCCCGGGGCCGGGCGCCAGCGCGGCGGCCTCGTCGTCGAGCCAGCGGTCGAGCGCCCCCCGGAAGTCGTCGAGCTCCATCAGGCGCTCGGCGCCGGGCGGGTGGGGTCGTGCGGACGGCCACCGTCGCGGGCGCCGCTGCGGCGGAGGAAGGTCATCGACCGGGTCCGGATGCGCCAGCCCGCGTCGGTGCGGCGGTAGGTGTCGGTGTACCAGCCGATGCGCATCGCGTGGTCGGTCTGGTCCACGAAGCACAGCGGCTGCTCGCCCGAGCCCTCGTCGCCGTCGAGCGCCAGCGCGGGCGGCCCGACCATGAACAGGCCCTTCGGGGCGGCGGCCACGAGGGTGGGGAAGTCGGACAGCGCGTACGTGTCGCCGAACGCCCGGTAGGTCCCGTCGGGGGTGAAGGTGTCGACGACGGCGTCGACGTCGCCCTTCGTCATGCCGACGGCGTAGCGCGCCAGCGTCTGGGTCAGCTCGATCACGTCGTCCGTGGTCGTCGCCACGTCGTCCCCTCTCGTCACGTCGTCCCCTCGTGTCAGTCGTAGCCGTACACGACGTGCACCCGGTCCGACGTGGGGACCGACTGGCAGGTGAGCACCCACCCGTCGGCGACCTCCTCGTCGGTGAGCGCGTCGTTCACGTGCATGGTCACCGTGCCCTCCACCAGCCTCGCCATGCAGGTGGCGCAGCTGCCCGACTCGCACGACGAGGGCGGGTCGAGCCCGAGCTCCCGGGCGGTCTGGAGCAGCGTCGTCCCCTCGTGGTGGACGGTGTCGCCCGAGCGCCCCTCGACCTCGATCCGGACCGTCCGCTCGGCGGCCGGCCCGTCCGTCGCCGGCCCGTCCGTCGCCGGCCCGACCGGGGCCTCGTCCGCGCCGATCGCGGTGTCGACGGCACCGTCGACCGCGCCCGACGCCCCGGCGGGCGTGAAGCGCTCGATGTGGATGCGCTCGCGCGCCACGCCGTCGTCGAGCAGCGTCGACTCGACCACGTCCATGAACGGGGTCGGACCGCAGACGTAGACCTCGGCATCGACGTCGGTCCCACGCACGAAGGTGCGCACCGCGGCGGCGTCGACGAACCCGTGCTCGACGTCCCAGCGGTGCTCCACGCGGAGCCGTCCCCCGGACGACCGCTCGAGCTCGTCGAGCGCCCGGGCGAAGATCGTCGCGTCCCGGTCGCGGTTCGCGTAGAGCAGCCGCACGTGCCGCCCGGTCGTCGCCAGCGCGGAGCGGACGAGCGAGATGATCGGAGTGATGCCGCTGCCGGCCGCGAACCCGACGACCTCGCCGGTGGAGCCGGCGAGCTGGAAGACGCCCGCCGGGAACGTGACCTCGAGCTCGTCGCCGGGGCGGACCGAGTCGATCAGCCAGTTGGACACGACGCCGCCGGGGACGCGCTTCACGGTCACGGTCAGGGCGGGGTCGACCTCCGGGGCCGACGACATCGAGTAGCAGCGCAGGTGGGTGGCGCCCTCGACGTGCACCCGGAAGGTGCAGAACTGCCCGGCCCGGTAGGCGAAGCCGGGCCGCAGCTCGGGTGGTACGTCCAGGACGAACGAGCGGGCGTCCTCGGTCTCGGCCACGACGCGGGCGACCGGCACGCGGTGGAAGCCGTGGTCCCGCACCGGGCGGTCCCCGGCTGGAGCTGGAACGGCCACGAGCCGGACGATAATGGCGTTCTCGCAATCCAGCAACGCCGTTGGCAGCGGGTCCTCCCGGGACTAGGTTCGCCGGTCGACGCGGGGATCGCGACCCCGGGCCGCACGCCCGTGGCCCGTGCTCGAGCGGTCGCACCCGAGGGGGACAGCGCGCATGAGGGGGCAGCCATCGTGACGGTGCAGGACGTGCAGGAGCGGGGCTGGGGGCTGCGGTCGGTGCCCGAGGAGCTCGCGGCGGGCTACCGCCGCGAGGGCCACTGGCAGGGCCGGACGCTCGGTCGGGTGGTGGCCGACGGCCTCGGCGGCATGGGCGACGCCACCTTCGCCGTGCACTCCGCGGTGCGGCCGTGGCGCGGGACCTTCGCCGACGTGGACCGGGCGGCGCGCGCCTTCGCGGCCGGGCTGCGGGCCCGCGGCGTCGGCCCCGGCGACGTCGTCGTCGTGCAGCTGCCCAACTGGGTCGAGGCCGGCATCGCCTTCTGGGGCGCGCTCTACCTGGGTGCCGTCGTCGTGCCGGTCGTGCACTTCTACGGCGCTCGCGAGGTCGACCACATCGTCGGCGTCACGCAGCCGGCCGCGGTCGTGGCGGCCGAGTCGTTCGGCCACGTCGACCACCTCGCCACCTACGCCGACGTGCTCGAGCGCCACCCGGTGCCGAGCTGGATCGTCGTCGGCGACGGCCCGTCGTCCTCGCTGCCGGCCGGGGCGACGCCGTTCGCCGACGTGCTCGACGCCGCGCCGCTCGAGGAGCCGGCCGACGTCGACCCCGCCGGGCCGGCGCTCATCGGGTTCACCTCGGGCACCACCCAGCACCCGAAGGGCGTCGTCCACTCCCACGACACGCTCGGCTTCGAGGCCCGGCAGCTCGACTCGATGTTCCCGGTCGGCGGCCCCGACCCGATCACGGGCGCGCCGGTCGGGCACTTCATCGGCATGCTCAACGCGTTCATCGTGCCGCTGCTGCGGTGGCGGCCCGTCCACCTGCTCGACGTCTGGGATCCCGGCACGGTGCTGCGCCTGATGATCGACGAGGACCTCGGCATGTCGGGCGGGGCGACGTACTTCCTCACCAGCCTGCTCGACCACCCCGACCTCACCGCCGAGCACCTCCGGCACATGCCGTTCGCCGGCCTGGGCGGATCGCCCGTCCCCGAGGCGGTCACCGAGCGGGCCCGCGACCTGGGCATCACGACCTTCCGCTCCTACGGGAGCACCGAGCACCCGTCGATCACCGGCTGCACGATCGACGAGCCCGAGGACAAGCGCCTCCGGACCGACGGCCGGGCGCTGCAGGCGGTCGAGGTGCGTCTGGACGAGGACGGCCAGATCCTCAGCCGCGGTCCCGACCTGTTCATCGGCTACACGGACCCCGAGCTGACGGCGCAGGCCGTCGACGACGACGGCTGGTACCACACCGGCGACATCGGCCGGATGGACGACGAGGGCTACCTGACGATCACGGACCGGATCTCCGACGTGATCATCCGCGGCGGCGAGAACATCAGCGCCCGCGAGGTCGAGGAGCTGGTCGCCGGCATCGACGGCGTCGCCGAGGTCAGCGTCGTCGCCGCACCGGACGCCCGGCTGGGGGAGCGGGCCGCCGTGGTCGTGCTCCTGCGGCCGGGCCACGACGCCCCGTCGCTCGACGCCGTGCGGGCGCACCTCGACGGCGCCGGCCTCGCGCGGCAGAAGTGGCCCGAGTCGATCCACGTCGTCGAGGAGATGCCACGCACGCCCTCGGGCAAGGTCCAGAAGTTCGTCCTGCGCGAGCGCCTCCGGTCCGGGGCGCTCGGGGCGGCGGGCTGAGGCCGCGGCGGACGACGTGGCTCGACTCGACCCGATCCCGCCCGAGCAGTGGCCCCCGGCCATGCGCGACGCGCTGGCCGCGCTGCGCCCCCCGGCGCCCACGCACCCGTTCCCACCGCGGCGCGACGACCGGCCGAAGGGCCTCAACATCCTGGGCACGCTCGCCCACCACCCGCGCCTCACGACCGCGTACCACACGTTCAACGGGCAGGTGCAGTTCGGGACGACGCTCACCCAGCGCCAGCGGGAGCTCCTCGTGCTGCGCGTGGCCGTCGTCCGGGACTGCGAGTACGAGTGGGCGCAGCACGCCGTGATCGCGGTCGACGTCGGCCTCGGCGACGACGAGGTGGCGCGGGTGGCCGAGGGCCCCGACGCAACGGGTTGGGACCCTCTCGAGGCCGCGCTCCTGCGCGCCGTCGACGAGCTGGTCGCGGATGCCCGCATCTCGGACGCGACCTGGGAGGTGCTCGCCGCGTCGCTCGACGCGCCGCAGCTGATGGACGTGATCTTCACGGTGGGGGCGTACGAGACGCTGGCCATGCTCATCCGCTCGGCCGGCACCGAGCTCGACGACGACCTCCGCCGCGACGGCTGACCCGGGCCGCGCCGGCGCAAGCAACAGCAGCGCAGCTCAGCACCCACACGGGCCAGCACCCCCACCGGACAGCACCCCACGAGACAGCACCCACGAAGACAGCGTGAGGTGACGGTGGCGTTCGAAGGCGGAAACGCGGTTCTCATCAGCCGAGAGGTGTGCTACCGTCGCCCGGGTACGCCGATCTGGCAGGAGCGACGCGCATGGCACACTTCCCGAAGCCGGCCGACGGGAGCTGGACCGAGGCCCACCCCGAGCTGGGGACGGGTCCGGTCTCCTACGAGGACTCGATCTCGCCCGAGCACTACGAGCTGGAGCGCGACGCGATCTTCCGCCGCACGTGGCTGAACGTGGGGCGGGTCGAGCAGCTGCCCCGCACCGGCAGCTACTTCACCCGGGAGATCGACGCCGCCCGCACGTCGGTCGTCGTGGTGCGGACCGCCGACGGCGGCGTCCGCGCCTTCCACAACATCTGCCGCCACCGCGGCAACAAGCTCGTGTGGAACGACTTCCCGAAGGAGGAGACCTCCGGGACGTGCCGCCAGTTCACGTGCAAGTACCACGGCTGGCGCTACGGCCTCGAGGGCGACCTCACCTTCGTCCAGCAGGAGGAGGAGTTCTTCGACCTCGACAAGGCCGACTACGGCCTGGTCCCGGTCCAGTGCGAGGTGTGGGAGGGGTTCGTGTTCGTGAACCTCGACCCCGACAACACGACCTCGGCGAGCGAGTACCTGGGGGAGATCGGCGCCGGCCTCGTCGGCTACCCCTTCGACCGCATGACCCAGGTGCACAAGTACCGGGCCGAGGTCGGGAGCAACTGGAAGCTGTTCATCGACGCCTTCGCCGAGTTCTACCACGCACCCGTCCTGCACGCGAAGCAGGCGGTCGCCGAGGAGTCGCGCAAGCTCGCGGGCTACGGCTACGAGGCGCTCTCGTACGAGATCGACGGTCCGCACGGCATGGTCTCGTCGTGGGGCGGCATGTCGCCGCCGAAGGACCTCGGCATGGTCAAGCCCGTGGAGCGGGTCCTCCGCAGCGGCCTCTTCGGCCCGTGGGACCGGCCCGACATCGGCCTCGAGCTCGACGAGCTGCCGCCCGGCCTCAACCCGGCCCGCAGCCCCGCCTGGGGCGTGGACAGCTTCGTGTTCTTCCCGAACTTCATGCTGCTGGTGTGGGCGCCCAACTGGTACCTGACCTACCACTACTGGCCGACCTCGCACCGCACGCACATCTTCGAGGGGACGCTCTACTTCGTGCCGCCGACGACCGCCCGGGAGCGCTTGGCGCAGGAGCTCGCCGCGGTGACGTTCAAGGAGTACGCGCTGCAGGACGGCAACACGCTCGAGGCGACCCAGACGATGCTCGAGTCCCGTGCGGTCACCGAGTTCCCGCTGAACGACCAGGAGGTGCTCCTGCGCCACCTCCACAAGACCGCCCGCGACCACGTCGCCGACTTCCAGGCGCGCGAGCGCTCGGTGAGCTCGGTCCGGATCCCGGCCGCGTCGTGACCGGAGGAGCACCGACGATGACGACCCCGACCGCCGACCCGGCCCCCCAGTCCGACCCAGCACAGCAGTCCGACCCGGTCCTGCCGCCCGAGTTCGCCGACCTCGAGCCGTACGCCGACTGGGCGCTGCGCACCGAGGCCGAGCGCTACGCCAAGCGGCTGGCCAGCTCGATGGACGAGCTCCAGGCGTTCTACGACGCCGCCTTCCCGCGGCTCGAGGACGCGATCGCGCACTGCGACGGGTACGGGCTCGACGCCCTCCCCGAGGACGCCGAGCGCCTGCTGTGGCTGTGCTACTCGCTCGTGAACGCCTCGTTCCCCGTCGAGGTCTGGCGCCAGCCCCGTGTCCCCGACAGCGGGGCGGCATCGATGGACGTCGTCGTCGAACCGGCCGTGTGACCCGGGTCCGGCCGGCGTCAGCGGTGGGCGAGAACGGTCCTCTCGCCCGGCGTGGGTAGCCTTGCCGCCATGGCGAACGAGCGCGCGGCCGAGACGGCGACCTGGCGGGAGATGGCCGTGGCGAGGTCGCTCGACCCGGCACGGGCCCGGGCCGAGGAGCGGGTGCAGCGCTTCCTCGACGCCGCCATGGCGCTCATGCAGGCGTCACCGGACCGCGAGTTCACGGTGCAGGAGGTCGTGGAGCGCTCCGGCCAGTCGCTGCGGAGCTTCTACCAGTACTTCGCCGGCAAGCACGAGCTGCTGCTGGCGATGTTCGAGGAGTCGGTCCGCAGCGCCGCGGAGCAGGTGGTCGCCCGGGTCGAGGGCACCGAGGACCCGCTCGAGCGGCTGCACCTCTTCACGAGCGAGTACTACCGGATCTGCCGGCCGAGCGGCGGGGGCAAGGGCACGGCGAACGCCGCGTCGGTCATGGCCGATTTCGCCCAGCAGCTGCTGACCAAGCACCCCGACGAGGCGGCCAAGGCGTTCGCCCCGCTCGTGTCGGCGTACGAGGACATGCTCGACGACGCGGCGGCGGCGGGGTCGATCCGCCCGGGGCTCGACCACCGCCGGATCACCGGCGTCGTGCTGCAGGCGGTCATGTTCAACACGTTCGCCGACACGATCAGCGCCTCGTCGGTGCGCCCCGCCGAGCCGGCGGCCGAGGGCCTGTGGGAGCTCCTGCTCGACGGGCTCGGCGTCGGACCCCGGACCTAGTCGCTCCGCGACGCCCGTCGGCGTTCGGCGGCCCCGGCCCCGACCCCACCGGGGCGCTCGCCCGGCCCGCTCAGCCGGTCGCGGTGTCGTCGCGGAACGTGACGCCGTCCTTCATCACGAACCGGACGCGCTCGGTGGCGGTGATGTCGGCGAGCGGATCGCCCTCGACCGCGATCACGTCGGCCAGCAGGCCCGGCGCCAGCCGGCCGCGGTCCTGGACGTCGATGAGGTCGGCCGCGACCGTCGTCGCGGCCCGGAGCGCCTGCGCCGGCGTCATCCCGCGGTCGACCAGGGCGATCAGCTCCCTGGCGTTGCGACCGTGGGGGATGGCGGGCGCATCGGTGCCGCACGCGACCATGACGCCCCGCTCGATCGCCGCGCTCACCGTGCGCTTGGCCTGCGGGAACACCTCGGCCGCCTTGGCCTGCAGCTCCGGTGCGGCGCGCGAGACGTCCATCCCGTCGGCGAGGTAGGTGGTCGGGACGAGGAAGGTGCCGGCGTCGATCATCATCTGCATGGTCTCCTCGGACATGAGCGAGCCGTGCTCGATGCAGTCGATGCCGACCTCGATCGCGGTCCGGATGCCGTCGTCGCCGTGGGCGTGAGCGGCGACGCGCAGCCCGGCGCGGTGGGCCTCGTCGACGACGGTCGCCAGCTCCTCCCGCGAGTACTGCTGCGCGCCCGCCGGACCCGTGTGGGACATGATCCCGCCGGAGGCGCACACCTTGATGAGCCGTGCGCCGTACTTGATCTGGTAGCGGACCGCGCGCCGCACCTGGTCGACGCCGTCGGCCACGCCCTCCTCGACGGTCAGCGGCAGGACGTGCGGCCCGAGGGCCTGGAACATCGTCGGCTCGAGGTGGCCGCCGGTCGGGCTGATGGCGTGGCCGGCGGGCACGATGCGGGGCCCGTCGATCCAGCCCCGGTCGACCGCCTTCATCAGCGCGACGTCGAGGAGGATCCCGCCGGTCTGCACGAACAGACCCAGGTTGCGCACGGTGGTGAAGCCCGAGCGCAGCGTCCGCCGGCAGTTGGCGACGGCCCGCAGCAGCTTCACCGCCGGGTCGTCCTGCACCGCGACCAGGGGGCTCTCGTGGTCGGGGCCGCCCATGACGAGGTTCACCTCCATGTCCATGAGCCCGGGCAGCAGCGTGACGTCGCCGAGGTGGACCTCGACCGTGCCGTCGGGGACGGTGCCGGGGCTGACGTCGACGATGCGCCCGGCCTCGACCAGGAGGTCGCCGGGTTCGACGAGCGTGCCGGCGTCGACGTCGACCATGCGGGCGGCGCGCAGTCGGACGGGTGGGCCGGGATCGCGACGACGTGGCACTGGGTCCTCCGGTTCCGCAGCGACGCGCCTGCGCCGGTGCGGAGAACGAGGTTATCGCGAGCGGAGAGCGTCGGTAGGCGAGGACGACAACGCGGGTGCAGCGGACCCGCCGTGCTGCTACTGTGCTTCTACCAGGACGGAAACGGCGTTCTCGCAGCGATGCCGCCCGGGGCGGCCGCAGGGGACGGAAGGGAGCCACCATGACCGACCGTGCCGGCACGTCCCGTGGGGCCATGTCGCTCGTCGCCTTCATGCAGGCCGGCAACGTGACCGTGTACTCGGGGTCGTGGCGCCACCCCGCGACCGACCACGGGTTCCTCGACCAGCGCTACTACCAGCAGCTCGGGCGGGTCCTGGAGCAGGGCTGCTTCGACATGATGTTCTTCGACGACCGCCTCGCCATGCCCGGCATCTACGGCGGGTCGGTGGCCGAGGCGGTCCGGTTGGGGGCACGGCCGGTGAAGCTCGACCTCAGCGTGGTGCTCGGGCTGATCGCCGGCGTGACCGAGCGCATCGGCCTGGGCGCGACGTACTCGACCACCTACTACTCGCCGTACCACGTGGCCCGGACGTTCGCGACGCTCGACCACCTCACCGGTGGCCGGGCGGCGTGGAACGTGGTCACCTCGGTCAACGACGGGGAGGCGCAGAACTTCGGTGTCGACGCCATCCTCGACCACAACGCCCGCTACGACCGCGCCGACGAGTTCCTCGAGGCCACGACCGGGCTGTGGGACACCTGGGACGACGACGCGCTGGTCCTCGACCGCGCCGGCGGCACGTTCGCCGACCCCGACAAGGTCCACGAGCTCGGCCACCACGGGGAGTGGTTCGACGTCAGGGGTCCGCTCACCGTGCCGCGCACCCCCCAGGGCCGACCGGTGCTCCTGCAGGCCGGCTCGTCGGGCCGCGGTCGCGACTTCGCGGCGCGCTGGGCGGAGCTCATCTTCACCGGGGATCCCGACGTCGACATCGCCCGCACGCACTACAAGGACCAGAAGGATCGCATCGCCGAGCTCGGCCGCGACCCCGACGCCGTGCGCATGCTGCCGATGGCGTACACGGTGGTGGGCGAGTCGCGGGCCCAGGCCGAGGAGCGCGAGCAGGTGTTCCTCAACGACCTCGTCGACCCCACCGCGTCGCTCACGCTCCTGTCGGAGCTGATGAACCACGACTTCTCCACGCTGCCGCTCGACGCCGAGATCACCGACGAGCTGATCGAGTCGGTGTCGGGCATCCGGGGCCTCGTCCAGAACCTGCGCCAGCACATCGGCGATCGCGTCACCCTCGCCGACCTCGCCGGCCACCGCGCCACGCTGCTGCAGGGACCCCGGTTCGTCGGGACCGGCGCGGACGTCGCCGACCAGATGGAGGAGTGGTTCACGACCGGCGCGTGCGACGGCTTCGTGATCGCCGCGACCCACACGCCCGGTGCCTACGAGGACGTCGTCCGGATGGTGGTGCCGGAGCTGCAGCGCCGCGGCCTGTTCCGCGAGCGGTACGAGGGCACGACGCTGCGGGACCACCTCGGCCTGGAGCGCCCGGCGGCGCGGGGCTGAGCGCGACCGTGGGCGCCGGCGGACCGCTGTCGGGGGTGCGGGTGATCGAGGCCGCCACGCTCGCGGCCGGTCCGATGGTCGGCACCCAGCTCGGAGAGTTCGGCGCCGAGGTGATCAAGGTCGAACCGCCGGGCTCGGGCGACCCCATGCGCACCTGGGGCGTCCGCAAGGACGGCATCGGGCTGATGTGGAAGAGCGTCACCCGGGGCAAGCGCTGCGTCACGCTCGACCTCCGCCGGGACGACGGGCAGCGGCTGTTCCACCGCCTGCTCGGAGTCGCCGACGTGCTCGTCGTCGGCAACCGACCGAGCGCGCTCCGCCGGTGGGGCATCGACTGGGAGTCGGTGCACGCCGCGCACCCCGACGTCGTCATGTGCCACGTGAGCGGGTACGGCGGCGGCGGCCCTGCGGCCGACCGACCGGGCTACGGCACGCTCGCCGAGGCGATGAGCGGGTTCGCCCACCTCACCGGCCAGGCCGACGGGCCGCCCACGCTCCCGCCGTTCATGCTCGCCGACGGGGTGGCGTCGCTCGCCGCCGCGGTCGCCGTCGTGGCCGCGCTCTACCACCGGGACGTCGGTGGCGGCAGCGGCCAGCTCGTCGACGTCAACCTGGTCGAGCCCCTGGCCCGGCTCATGGAGTGGAACACGCTCGCCGTCGACCAGCTCGGCATCGTCCCGCGCCGGTCCGGCAACCGCCTGGACGCCAGCGCGCCGCGCAACGCGTACCGCACGTCGGACGACCGCTGGCTCGCGCTCTCGAGCGCCTCGCCCAGCGTCGCCGTCCGCGTCTACCGGGCGATCGGCCGGACCGACCTGGCCGAGGACCCCGACTACGTCGACCCGATCCGACGCCAGGAGCGCGCCGCCGAGGTCGACGACCTGGTGGCGGCATGGGTCCGGACCCGCACGCTCGACGAGGCGATGTCGACGTTCCTCGCCGCCGACGTCGCGGCCGCGCCGGTCTACGACGGGCGCCAGCTGCTCGACGACGAGCACCTGGCGGCCCGGGGGACGTTCGTGCGCGTCGACGACGACGACCTCGGCCCGGTGCGGGTCCAGGCGCCGGTGGCCCGGATGAGCGCGACGCCCGGCGTGGTGGGGCGCCTCGGCCCCGCCCTCGGCGCCGACAACGACGACGTCTACGGCTCGCTCCTGGGCCTGGACGAGCAGGAGCGAGCCGCCCTCGTGGAGGACGGCGTCATCTGACCCGCGCTGCGGCGCGGACCGGCCCGAGGAGGTCCCGGTGCGACGAACCCGGATCCGACGAGCGGAGCTCGCCACGCCGGCGAGCAACGAGCGGATGTGCGAGAAGGCGGCCTCGTCGGGCGCGGACCTCGTGTTCCTCGACCTCGAGGACGCGTGCGCCCCGTCGGCGAAGGAGGCGGCACGGGCCACCGCGGTCGCCGCGCTGCGGGAGCTGGACTGGGGCCGCACGGTGCGCGCCGTCCGCATCAACGGGATCGACACCCCGTGGTGCCACGACGACGTCGTCGAGGTCGTGACCGGTGCGGGCGAGCACCTCGACGTCCTCATCGTCCCGAAGGCCCGGTCGGCCCGGGACGTGTGGTGGGTCGACGTGCTGCTCACGCAGCTCGAGGCCAAGCTGCGCACCGATCACCGCGTCGGCCTCGAGGTGCTGATCGAGGAGTCGGCGGGCCTCGCCGACGCCGCCGCCATCGCCCGGTCGAGCCCACGGCTCGAGGCGATCATCTTCGGCGCCGGCGACCTGTCGGCGTCGCAGCGGGCGCGGGTCGACGGCAACTTCGAGCCGGTGGGGGAGTACCCCGGCGACTTCTGGCACTTCGCCCGGGCGCAGGTCCTGACCGCGGCGCGGGCGGCGGGCATCGACGCCATCGACGCGCCGTACCCCGCGTACCAGGACCCGGACGGCTACCGGCGCGCCGCGCAGCACGCCAGCCTCCTCGGCTTCGACGGGAAGTGGGCGATCCACCCCGGACAGGTCCCCATCGCGCACGAGGTGTTCGCGCCGACGGAGGACGAGGTGGCGGCGGCGCGGCTGGCGATCGAGGACTACCGGGCGTCGGAGGCCGACGGGGTCGGTGCGATCGGCCGCGACGGCCGGCTGGTCGACGCCGCCCACATGCGCCTGGCCGAGAACACGCTGGCCAAGGCCGCGCTCGCCGCACCCGACGGGGCGGCCGGCCCGCCCTCGTAGACGGCGGTCAGCCGTTCGGGTTCGAGCCCACCTGGGGTGCGGCGTGGCCGTCGCTGCGCCCGTCGAGCGGCTCGTGGGCGGCGGCCGGACCGGCGGGCGCGAACGACGTGGCGCCGTCGCCGGACGGTACGGCGTCGCCCGTGTCGTCGAAGTACGCGCGCTCGACGCGGTCGTCGTGGCGCAGCGATTCGGCACGGTCCCGGAGGACGACCTGACCGTGGTTGAGCACGATCGCCTCGTCCGCGACCTCGAGCGACAGCTTCACGTGCTGCTCGACGAGCACGATGGCCGTCCCGTGCTCCGCCGCGATGGCTCGGACGGCCTGGAACAGCGACTCGACGACGAGCGGCGCGAGCCCCATGCTCATCTCGTCGATCAGGAGGACCTTCGGCTCCTGGATCAGGGCACGAGCCATCGCGAGCATCTGCTGCTCGCCGCCCGAGAGCGCGCCGGCCGAGACCTTCCAGCGCCGTTCGAGCGCCGGGAACGTGGACAGCATGTCGCGAGGGGTCGGCCCCCCACGCCGTCGGGGGACCGCGAGGTTCTGCTCCACCGTGAGCGACGTGAAGAGGCACCGGTTGTCGGGCACCAGGACGACGCCGTGGCGGTTGGCCTGGGTCGCGCTGGCGTTGCGGAGCTCGACGCCGTCCACCGACACCGAGCCGGCACGGGCCGGCAGGAGCCCGGCGAGGGTCAGCAGCAGCGTGGTCTTGCCGGCGCCGTTCGGGCCGAGGAGCGTGAGGACCTGCCCGGCGTCGACGTCGAGGTCGAGGTCGCGCAGGACGGTGATCGTCTCCCGGGCGGCGGTGAGGTTCCGGCACTCGAGTCGGGCCGTCACGCGACCACCTCCCGGGGGCTGGGCGTGCGGACGGCCACCACGCCCGGGGCGCGGCGCTCGAGCGGTCGCCGGCTCACGCCGGGACCTCCGACTCGTCGTGCACCCCGCCGAGGTACGCCTCGGCGACCATGCGGTCGTTGCGGATCTCCTCGGGGGTCCCGGCCGCGATCACCGCGCCGAAGTCGAGGACGATGATCCGCTGGCAGACGCCGAGCACGAGCGACACGTCGTGGTCGACGAGCAGCACGCCCGTCCCGGCATCGGCGATGTGGCGGATGCGGTCGCTCAGCTGCAGGCGCTCGGCGCGGTCCAACCCGGCCGCCGGCTCGTCCAGGAGCAGCACGCGGGGGTTCGTGACGCACGCCCGGGCGATTGAGACGAGCTGGCGCTCGCCCTGGCTCAGGTCGCCCGCGGCCCGCGCCCGCAGTCCGGAGATCCCGGCCTGCACGAGGGCGGCGGTGATCGCGTCGCCGCGCTCGCCCGGCGGGAGCCCTTCGGCGGCGACGCTCACGTTCTCCTCGACCGACAGGTCATCGTACAGCTCGAGCGACTGGAACGTGCGGGCGATGCCGCGCCGGACGCGCACGTGGGGCGGCATCCTCGACACGTCGGCATCGCCGAGCCGGACCGACCCGTCCGCCCGTGCGAACCCGGTGACGGCGTCGATCACGCTGGTCTTGCCGGCGCCGTTGGGGCCGATCAGCCCGACGACGGATCCCGGGGGGACGTCGAACGAGACGTGGCTGACGGCGGTGACCCCGCCGTAGTGCACGGAGAGGTCGCCGACCACGAGCTCCGCGGGGCCCGCCGTGCGGCGCGGCTCGACCGGGGTGACGAGGTCGATGGCGGTCGGGGCGGTCGGCTCGGCCGCGGTGGCCGTCCGGCGCAGGTGGAGTCGCTCGGCCAGCTTGTGGCCGAACAGCGCCAGCCCCTCGGGGTTGGTGATCAGGGTCACGACCAGGAGGGCACCGGTGATCACGTCGTACCAGCCGCCGAGCTCGAAGATGCGGCCCATGAGGAAGAACACGATGCCGGCGCTGGCGAGGATGCCTGCGAGCACACCGCCCCAGACCGACGTGATGCCGGCGAGGTAGACGGTGGCGAGCAGCGCCAGCCCGCCCAGCGCGGTGAACGACTCGAACGTGACCGTGGTCCGGCGGTACGCCATCAGGCACCCCCCGAGCCCGGCGATGAACGAGCTGATCGCGAACGTGATCACCTTGACGCGGGTGACGTTCACGCCCACGCCGGCGGCGGAGCGCTCGTTGGCCCGGATGGCGAGCATGGCCGAGCCGAGCGCGCTGCGGCGCAGCAGCGCGACGCCCAGGGCGACGCCGACCAGCGTCACGAGGCAGAGCAGGCCGAACTCGATCCGGGGGAACGCGGCGCCGACGCCCACGCCCAGGTCGATGCCGAACAGGCTCGGCGGCTCGATGTTCGCCCCCGAGGTGCCGACGATGTCGGTGTTGCGGAACCACACCGCTTCGATCGCGTAGGCGAGCGCGAGGGTCACCACGCCGAGGGCGACGCCGCGGAGGCGGAGGGCCGGGAGGCCGACCAGCACGCCGACCACCGTGGCCACGAGCGCAGCGACGATCGGCGCGATCGGGAACGGCAGGTCCCAGGTGGTGGTGACGGCGCTGAGGGTGAACGCCGCGGCGCCGGCGAAGGCGAGCTGGGCCAGCGAGACCTGCCCGGCGTAGCCGGTGACGACGACGAGGGACAGGGCGATGACGCCGGCGATCATCGAGGCGATCACGGCCGCCCGCCACTCGCCGGAGGTCGCGACGAGCGCGATCACCCCGACGGCGGTGCCGGCGACGGTGCACGTGAGCAGCGACCGGGGCCGCGGGGCCCGGCCGAGCGGCTGGCGCACGAGCCCCGACCGGGCGGGCATGTCGCGCCCGGCGACGAGCAGGGCGATGATGATGACGATCAGCGGCACGAGCTCGGCACCGCCGGTCGCGGGCATCCAGTCGTAGTTGGACATGGACGTGGCCTCGGACTGCAGCATGCCGATCCCGAGCCCGGCGACGGCCGCGACCAGCAGGTACTCGAATCGGCCGATCACCGCGGCGGCCAGCGCCGGGACCACGAAGAGCGTGTAGGTGATCGGCGTGAGCGGGCTCAGCGGTGCGATGAGGATGCCGGCGATGCCCGCGACCACCGCGCTGATGACCCAGTTGGCGAGCGCGATCCGGTCGGGGGAGATGCGGCTGATGTACGCACCGGTCTGGGACTCCGCCGCAGCCCGGGTGAGCAGCCCGAAGCGGGTGAACCGGTACGCCGCCGCCAGCAGCAGCGTCAGCGCCAGCACGGTGACGGCGAGGTAGAAGCGATCGGACAGGACCCCGACGGATCCCAGCTCCCACCGCTCCGAGCGGAACAGCGGCGCCACGCTGATCGGCGCCGTGCCGAAGCGGGTGGCGAGGGTGCCCTGGAGCACCACGAGCACCCCGAGGCTGGCGACCGCCTTGGCCAGCTGCGGCGCGTTGCGCATGGGTCGGAAGACCAACAGGTGGAGCAGGGCCCCGATCGCGCCGGCGATGGCGAGCGCGATCAGCGCGGACGACGCGAAGTTGAGCGGCGCCCCCACGTCGACCGAGCGGGGCAGCCCGGGCACGATCAGCAGGAGCTCGCCCTTCCGCAGCCCGGCGTAGATGTAGGCGGCGGTCAGCGAGATGGCGCCGGTCGCGAAGTTGACCACGCCGGAGCTCCGGTACGTGATGACCAGCGCGACGGCCAGGGCCGCGAACACGCCGCCGTTGCCGATGCCGAGGAGGAGGTTGCCCAGGTGGTTCACGACGACTCCGGCGGGGCCGGGGAGCGGGCTCCCCGGCCCCGGAAGGGACGGTAGGTGGTCCGGCTCAGCCCGCCACGGCTTCGCCGACCGAGTAGCTGGACGGGTTCCCCTCGCCGTCGAGCTGCGCCTGCAGGACCTGCGCGGTGCAGACCGCCGGCGTCGCCGGGTTGGCCTTGCCGTTGCACTGGTACTCGATGCCGCCGGCGCCCGGCATCAGGGACTTGTCCATCGCCTTGATGGTGGTGTTGACGGACTCGGCGGTGACGTCGCCGTCGAGCTTCTCGAGTGCGGTCAGGAACGACATCATCGAGACCCACGCGTTCATCGGGATGCTGTCGTTGGGCTCGGTGCCCGGCGCGTACTTCTCCATCGTCGCCTTGTAGAGCTGGTAGCCCTCGTCCTCCTCGGCGCCGACGGTCGAGGTGGCCGTGATGTACATCCCTTCGAGGACCGACGGGTCCACGGCCTCGCGGGTGGCGTCGGTGATGCACTGCGTGACGGCCGTGATGTCGCCCTCGTACCCGACGGCCTTCAGGCCGTTGAACGCCGCGATGCAGAACGAGTCGTTGCCGACGACCTGCACGACGCCGGCGCCGCTGTCCTTCACCTGCTGCATCTGCGGGGTCATGTCCGCGGTGCCGATCGGCACCTTGATCAGGTCGTACTCGAGGCCGGCGGCATCGAGCATCTGCGGCGCCGCCTCGTCGAACGCCTCCAGGGCCTGCGGCACGTCGATCACGACGAACGCCACCTTGTCGGTGTCGTTCTGCTCGGCGACGGTGACCGGCAGCGTGAAGAGCGTGCCGTAGCCGTTCGAGAGGTTGTACGTGCTGTCGGGGTCGGTGAGGGGACCCTCGCCGCTCGCGGCCAGGAACATCACCGGGACCTTCGCCTCGTGCAGCGGCTTCCAGATGTCGGCGGCCACGGCGGACTGGCCGACGACCACGCCGACGACGCCCTCCGTGACCATCTTGTTGGCGCAGTCCGTGGCGCCGGTCGGCTCGCCCTTGGTCTCGCACGTGACGGTCTCGACCTCGTGCCCGGCCAGTCCGCCCTTGTACTCGTTCCAGTAGTCGGACGCGGCCTTGGCGGCGACCAGCTCGGACGTGTTGTCGAACGCCTGGGTGGCGCCGTCGGAGACGACGCCGACCTTCACGGGGTCGCCCGTGGCGGGGTCGGGGGTGCCGAGGATGTCGTCGGAGCTCCCGCCGCCCGAGTCGGAGGACGTGGTGCTGGATCCGGAGTCGGCGGCCTTGTCGTCCGCGCAGGCCGCGGCGCCGAGGCTCAGCGCGGTCACGGCGGCGAGTGCAAGTGTGAGTCGACGGAACGTCCGTCGATCGCGAGATCGGACTGGTCGCATGGTCCCCCCGGTGGTCGGTCGTCGGTCGACGACGCTGTCCATCGCTGTCATGTGGTGTGATCGCCGGGCACTGGGCCCGAGGTGTGGCAAGTGTCGCAGTTCCGTTCCCCCCGGACGGCCCTGCCCGCACCCGGTGTCCCCCTGGGTGGGACGGCCGATGAGAACGGCGATACCGTAGCGCGAGAACGAGGTTGCGGCCCGTGGATCGGCGGCGTCCGCGCCCGGGCGACGGTCAGAAGACCCCGACGCCGGCTGCCTCGTTGCGCTGCTTCCACTCGGCCCGCGACATCCGGGTCACGTCGACGTCGGTCGCCTGCGCCCGCAGGGCGCCGACCGTGGCGTCCTCGCGCGCGGTGTGGGCGAACGGGTCCCAGTCGAAGAAGCGGCAGGCGTTCTGCCAGGTGATCTGGTGGATCTCGTCCTCGGTGCAGTTCGCGTCCTGGAGCTCCTTCCAGGAGAACTCGGGCGACTCGGGCCAGGTCGTGTCGGTGTGCGGGTAGTCGCACTCCCACGCGATGTTGTCGAGTCCGATCCGGTCGCGCAGGAGGAGCCCTGAGGGGTCGGTGATGTAGCAGCAGAGGAAGTGCTCGCGGAACACCTCGGACGGCAGCTTGCCGCCGAACTCCGTGCCGTCGTGCAGCCACGACTGGTTGGTCCAGTGGCGGTCGATCCGGTCGAGGTAGAAGGGCACCCAGCCGATGCCGCCCTCCGACAGGGCGATCCGCAGGTCGGGGAACGCCCGGAGCGTCGGGCCGAACAGCAGGTCCTGGGCGGTGATGGCGGCGATCTGCGTGGCGAGCACCATGAGGTGGTCGACCGGTGCCTCCGGCGGCCGGCGGATCACCTCGAAGCCGGCCCCGATGTGCAGCGACAGCACCTGGTTGGTGTCGCAGATGGCCTGGAGCATCGGGTCCCAGTGGCCCGACATGAAGCTCGGGAGGCCGTACACGTGGGGCGTCTCGAGGAAGCTGATCGAGCGGCAGCCCTTGTCGCCCAGGCGGCGGACCTCCTCGGCGGCGACCTCGGGGTCCCAGTTCGGGACCATGCCGAGCGGGATGAACCGACCGGGGTACTCGGCGCACCACTCGTCGATGACCCAGTCGTTGTAGGCCTTCATCATGATGAGGGCGACGTCCTTGTCCTCGCCCTCGTTGAAGGTCCGGGCGCTGAAGCCGGCCATCGTCGGGAAGTTGAGCGAGGCGAGCACGCCGTTCGCGTCCATGTCCCGGACGCGCTGGTGGACGTCGAAGCAGCCGGGGCGGAGCTCGGAGTAGGAGCCCGGGTTGAAGCCCCACTCCTCACGGGGCCAGCCGACCGTGGCGGCCATGCCGAACGGGGTCGACGTCGCGGAGCCCTGGAAGTGCCACTCGTCGACGCCGTTCTCGTTGCGCACCACCTTGGGCGCCTGGTCGAGCCACTTGGCGGGCACGTGGTGCTCGAACAGGTCCGGCGGCTCGATCATGTGGTCGTCGATGCTGACCAGGATCATGTCGTCCATCTGCACGGCTCTGCCTCCTGTCGGTGCGCAGCCCCCCTGTGCACGTGCCGCGATCGTAGTGGGCGAGCGTTCACTCGGCTCTCGCCGTCCCTGTGGGTGGGACGCCCAGCCGCCCTCCGTCGGCGAACGTGGGGATGGTCGTTCGCCGAGCGATCCGTCGTCCCCGGGTTTGGCGACGGGGCCGTGTCGGGGACGTCCCCGAGATCGCGGGCGCGGCGGTCAGGTGAGGAAGGTCTGCTCGAAGAGGTGGAGGTGGCGCCAGGCCAGGTCGGGCGGGATGCCGCCGACCATGGGGTGCAGGACGACGAACGCCTCGTCGCCGGCGGCCTCGACCTCGGCCCGGTGCTCGTCGGGCGTGAGGATCCGGTACTGGTCCCCGGCGCGCAGCTCGTCGACGTCGGACGCGACCGCGAACGGCGTCGGCAGGCCCGACTCCTGCTGCCAGCGCCCGTAGGCGTTGGTCTCGTGGAGGAAGTACGGCCCGAGCTCCTCCCACGCCGCCTCCGGGTCCTCGGCGAGCACGACGACCTCGCCGCCCGCCGCGGCGCGACTCGGACCGGGGTCCGGCCTGCCGAGGGCGAGGCACTCGTCGCGGTAGTGCTCCCAGCACGCCAGGTCCGACGGGACGAACCCGTCGGCCAGCCGTGCCGCGCGCCGGGCCGCCCCCTCGGACGTGCCGCCCATCAGCAGCATCGGTCCGCCCTCGGAGGTCGGCGTCGGCCGGACGGTCACGGTGCGACCACGGTGCTCGAACGGCTGGCCGGTCCACGCAGCACGCAGGGTCGTCATCGCCTCGGTGACCCGCTGCGCCCGCTCCGACATCGGCACGCCGAACATCTCGAACTCGCTCGGCACGTAGCCGCCGGCGACGATCAGGGCGAGGCGGCCGCCGCTGATCAGGTCGACGACCGCGGCGTCCTCGGCCAGCCGCAGCGGGTCGTGGAACGGCGCGATCAGCGCGGCGACGTTGATGACCGCGCTCGACGTCCGGGCCGCGACCGCGGCCGCGAGCGTGAGCGGGCTCGGGAGGTAGCCGTCCTCGGACCCGTGGTGCTCGCTCAGGCCGATGAAGACCGCACCCCGAGCGTCGGCCCACTCGCACATGTCGACGCAGGCGCGGTACCGCTCGCTGGCGGTGACCGGGCTGAGGTCCGGGTGGCGGAGGTCGAACCGCAGCCCGAACATCACGGGCGGCGCCCTCCGACGGATCGGCGGCGGCCGGGCACGCTCACCCCTGGGCCCGCGGGACCCGTGGCAGCACCGCCATGGTCGGCACGACCGCCGAGCTGCCCAGCCGGATCACGCCGTCGACGGCGTCGACCAGGTCCTGCACGTCGAGCAGCGCACCGGCGATGTACCCCTTCTCGTACCAGGTGCGCCCGACCTCGACGGCGAGGTCCATGTCCCAGCCCTCGGTGAAGCCGATCGCCGAGTCGCCGTCGCCGCCGCCGCAGTCACCCACGATCAGCCGCGTGAAGCCGACCTCGGGGTGCTCGATCCGCCACGCCTCGACCATCTTGTCGAGCGCGGCCTTGCTCGAGATGTAGGCCCCCAGGCCGGGCCACGCCGGGGTCATCGACGCCGACACCGACGAGAAGTAGATCGCCCGCCCGTCGGACGCCTGGAGGTGGGGGAGCGCGGCCTGGGTCGCGATCGCGGCGCCGACGACGTTGGTGGCCAGCGTCCGGGTCCACGTGGCGGCGTCCATGTCGGCGAGGTGGCCGAGCGTGCCCACGCCGGTGGCGTAGACCAGGGCGTCGATGCCGCCGAGCTGCCGGGCCGCCTCGGCGACCGCCTCGTGGCAGCCGACCTCGTCGGTGACGTCGCACTCGATCGCGGTGGCGGCACCGCCCATCTCCTCGACGGTGCGGTCCAGGCGGTCCTTCCGACGCGCGAGCAGGGCGACGTCGTGTCCGGCGCTGCCCAGGCCGATGGCGACGCAGCGGCCGAGCCCGCTCGACGCTCCGAGGACGACGACTCTCATGGTTCCCCCTTGGTGTCGGCACGACGCCCCCTGCGGTCGTGCCCCTGCGCTCTCGTTCGACTGCTCCCGCCGGTGCCGGTCAGGCCTGGGACGGCCCCCTCGGCACCTCGCGGAACGGCCGGTCGCGGTCGAACGCCGGCTCCCGCGGCATGCCGAGCACCCGCTCGCTGATCACGTTGGCGGCCATCTCGATCGTCCCGCCGCCGATGCAGCTCGACTGGCGCATCAGGAAGTCGTCGCCCCGGGCCTCGAGCGCGCCGTCGTCGTCGGTCCAGGCCGCGCCCGCGCTCATCGACAGCTCGAACGCGATCGTGTTCCGGCGCACCAGGCTGAGGCCCCCGAACAGGCGCCCGATCGCCGAGGCCTGGTCGCTCATGGCGCCGCTCAGCACGCCCGCGCCGATCCGCCGACCGAGCGCGCTGCCCACCAGCGCGAGGACCTCGGCCTCGCCGACGCGCTCCTGAGCCGCCGGGTCGTCGGCCCGGCCGCCCTCGATCGCGACGCTGCGGATGTTGCGTCCGTCGACCGAGGCGAGCTCCTGCTCCGTCGGGCGGGTCACGTACGGCGAGTTCGACGCCATCCGCTCGTGGAACATCCACCGCGTGCCGACGGTCCAGCCGTCGTCGACCTCGCCGACGCGGTTCGAGTCGGGCACGCGCAGGTCGGTCAGGTACTCCTGGCAGAAGTCCATGTTGCCGTTGAGCATCTCGATCCGCTGGACCTCGATGCCCTCGGCGTCGATCGGGAAGATGAACACCGACAGGCCCCGGTGCTTGGGCACGTCCCAGTTCGTGCGGGCGAGGCACAGGCCCCAGTCGGACCACCACGCGCCGGTCGTCCAGACCTTCGAGCCGTTGAGGATCCACTCGTCGCCGTCGCGCACCGCGGTCGTGAGCGCGCCGGCGACGTCGGACCCGCCGCTCGGCTCGGAGAGGAACTGCATCCAGAGCTCCTCGCCCCGCAGGATGGCGGGGACGTGGGTGCGCTTCTGCTCCTCGGTGCCGAAGTCGAGGAGGACGGCCATGCACGGCGTCATCGTCGGCACCTGGTTGCGGACGGGGCAGTCGTAGCCGAGCAGCTCCTCGTTGAGGACCTCCTGGTGGGCCCGCGTCAGCCCCTGACCGCCGTACTCGACGGGCACGGTGATGCCCGCGAGGCCGGCGTCGAAGAACATGCGCTGGAGGTCGCGGTCGCGCTGCACCTCGCGCAGGTCGTCCTCGTCGGTGCCGGTGACCCGGAGCCCGGCGATCGTCGAGGACCGGGCCGGTCCCACCTCGCTCCGGATGAAGGCCCGGGCCCGGGCCCGGAAGTCGTCGAGCGGCTCGGTGGTCATGCGGCACCGCTCCCGAGCTCGGCCTCGACCTCGCGGTCGAGGAAGGCCGCCACCCTCCTGCGGTGCTCGGACGGGGTGCCGTACAGCGCCCGGTCGAGCGTCTGGCGCCGCAGGTACAGGTGGAGGTCGTGCTCGAACGTGACGCCGATGCCGCCGTGGAGCTGCACGCACTCCTGCATGAGCTCGCTGCCCTGCTCGCCGACGTAGGCGGCGGCGGCGCTGGCGAGCTTGCCGGCGTCGGGCGCGTCGACCGCGACGGCGGCGGCCGCGTCGTCGGTGATCGCGTGGCCGGCCTCGAGCCAGGTCTTCATGTGCGCCATGCGGTGCTTGATCGCCTGGTAGGAGCCGAGCGGCCGCCCGAAGGAGTAGCGGTCCGACGTCCACGCCAGCGTCATGTCGAACGCCGTCTGCATGGCGCCGACCGCCTCGGCGCACGACACGACGAGCGCCCACCGGAGCTGGCGCTCGACGGCCTCGGCCGCGCCGCCCACCGTGCCGACCACCGCGTCGGCGCCCACGCGCACGCCGTCGAACGTGACGACGTCGAAGCGGCGGGTCAGGTCGACGCTGTGCATGCGGGCCGTCGAGACGCCCGGCGTCCCGGCCGGCACCAGGACCTGCGTCGGGCCGTCGGGCGAGGTGCCGGTGACGAGGAGGTGGTCGGAGCGGGACGCCGACTCGACGGGTCGCTTGGTGCCGTCGAGCACGAGCGAGTCGCCGTCGGGGGTGATGCGGAGCCGCTGCGAGGACGCCTCGTCGCGGCGGGGTCCGTCGAGGAACGCCCAGGTCGCGAGGTCCTCGCCGGTCAGGAGCCGCTTCACCACGTCGTCGTGGCCGCGGGCCTCGCTGAGCGCGCCCGCCACGACGGCGTTGACGAGCAGCGGACCGGGGGCGGCGCACCGCCCGAACTCGTGGGCGATGAGCGACAGGTCGACGATCCCGGCGCCCGAGGCCGAGCCGCCGCCCAGGTCCTCGGACACCAGCAGGTGCGTCCACCCGAGCTCGACGCCCTGGCGCCAGTACTCGGGCGTGAACCCGTCGTCGTCGGCGCGCAGCGCCCGGATCGTCGACGGCGGGACCTTGTCGGCGAGGAAGCGCGCCGTGGTCTCGCGCAGGAACTCCTGGTCCGGGGTGGGTCGGACGAGCATCGTCGGAGCCGCTCAGACCCGCACGACCACGGCGGTCGACATGCCGCCGCCGGCGCACATGGCGGCGACGCCGTTGCCCCCGCCCCGGCGGCGCAGCTCGTGGACCATCGAGATGATCATGCGAGCGCCGGTCATGGCGACCGGGTGGCCCAGGCTGCAGCCGCTGCCCTCGACGTTCACGATCTCCTCGTCGATGCCGAGGATCCGGGTGGTGGCGACGCACATCGAGGCGAAGGCCTCGTTGATCTCCCACAGGTCGACGTCGCCGATCGAGAGACCGGCACGGTCGAGCGCCTTCGGGATGGCGACGGTGGGGGCGAGGCCGGTCCGGGCCGGCTCGACGCCGGCCGACGCCCAGGCGGTCACCACCCCGAGCGGCTCCAGGCCCTCCGACGCGGCCAGGGCGTCGTCGACGATGACCAGCGCAGCGCCGCCGTCGTTGGCGCCGCAGGCGTTGCCGGCGGTGATGCTGAACCCGTCGATCTCGGGGTGGATCGGCTTGAGGGTCGCGAGCTTCTCGAGCGTGGAGTCGCGCCGGGGGTGCTCGTCGACGGCGAACGTCGTCGTGGTCCCGTCCCGCAGGGCCACGTCGATCGGCGCGATCTCGTCGGCGAACCGGCCCTCGTCGATCGCGGCGATCGCCCGCTGGTGGGAGCGGAAGGCCCAGGCGTCCATCTCCTCACGGGTCACACCGGTCTCGACGGCGGCGTTCCAGCCGACCGTGATCGTCATGTCCTCGTTCGGGGCGTCGGGGGTGGAGAGGTGGCTCGGCGGTGACCACGCGTCCCACTCGTCGGTGCCCGGCACCCGCCGCATGTTGCGCGGCGACGTGGAGGACGACTCGACGCCGCCGGCGACCACCGCCCGGTCCATGCCGGCACGGATGCCGGCTGCGGCCGTCGTGACCGCGGCCAGCCCGGAGGCGCAGTGGCGGTTGTGGGCGAGGCCGGCCACGTCGACGAGACCGGACTCGATCGCCGCGTAGCGGGCGATGTCGCCGCCGCCGTAGCGGGACTCGCCGAGCACCACGTCGTCGTAGGCCGCGGGGTCGAGGCCGGCCCGCTCGACCGCGCTCGACACCGCGTGGATGGCCAGCGCGTACGGGTCGACGTCCTTCAGGGTGCCCTTGAAGGCGGTCCCGATGGGCGTCCGTGCGGTCGCGACGATCGTTGCTTCACCCATTCGCCGTCCCCCCTGGATGGTCGTCGGAGTGTGGATCTGCTCCCCGCACCGTAGACGAGTGAAGGCTCACTTTGTATTGCGGAGTGATCGATCGCTCGCAGACGCCCGACTCGCCGTATCATGGGCGTCCGGTCGTCGGGAGCGGCGGCCGGACGCTCCGAAGGCAGGTGAGGGATGGCGAAGACCGCGGGTCCGGTCGAGGGGAGGCCGAGGGCACGGCGGCTGACCGCCGAGGAGCGGCGGCGCTCGATCCTCGAGGCGGCCAGGAAGTCGTTCGGCGACACCGGCGACATGAACGGCACGACGATGCGGACGATCGCGGATCGTGCCGGCATCAGCGAGGGCGTGATCTACCGGCACTTCGAGAGCAAGGACCAGCTCTTCTACGAGGCGGTCGTCGAGCCGCTCCGAGAGGCCGTCGACGCGCTGGTCGAGGCGACGGCCGACCTGGAGCGGCAGTTCCCGCTCCCGGCCGAGCGCCAGCTCGAGTCCCTCGCCGACGTGTACGAGACGCTCACCTCGATGCTCGCCGAGGTCCTGCCCCTGCTCGGGCTCGTCCTCTTTGGCGACCCCGAGGTGGCGACGCGCTTCTACCGGGAGCACTTCGCCGTCGCCATGGACCGGTTGGCGTCGGCGTGGCAGGGGGTGGAGGAGCGGTTCGGCGTCGAGGTCGGCCTCACGCCCATCTCGACCCGGGCCGTGATCGGCACGGCGCTGATCCTGGCCCTCGAGTCGACCCACTCCGAGGGGGGCGAGGTGTCGCGCGAGATGTTCGACGGCGTCGCCCGCGGCACCGCCCGGGGCTACTTCCCGGCCTTCGCCGGTCGCAGCTGACGCCGGCCCGGCGCACACGACCCGGCGCGGCACCTGGCGCGGACGGCCCCGTCGTCGGGGCCGGCCCGGCTCAGATCAGGATCGGCATCGTCTCCCAGCCGCGCACGGTCGACGTCCGGCCGCGCACGGCACGCTCCTCGTCGAGGTCCCACTCCGGGAACCGGTCGAGCATCTCGTCGAGCACGACCCGCCCCTCGATGCGGGCGAGCGCCGCGCCCAGGCAGAAGTGGATGCCGTAGCCGAAGGCCAGGTGGTGGGCGATGTCGCGTCGCACGTCGAACCGGTCCGGGTCCTCGAACGCGCGCTCGTCGCGGTTGCCCGAGCCGTTGAGCAGCAGCAGCGCCGAGCCCTCGGCGACGACCGTGCCGTGCAGCTCGACGTCCTCGGTGACGTACCGGGCCTGCACCGGTGAGGGCGACTCGTACCGCAGCACCTCCTCGATCGTCGGGTTGATCAGCGAGCGGTCGTCGCGGACGAGCCGGCGCTGGTCGGGGTGCAGCGCGAGGAGCCGCGTGGTCCACCCGATGAGGCGGTTGGTGGTCTCGTTGCCGGCGGCGGCCACGAGGTTGATGTAGCCGAGCGCCTCCTCCTTGGTCAGCCGGCGCTGCTGGCCGTCCTCGTCGGTGTACTCGGCGGTGATGAGGTCGGTCATCACGTCGTCGGCAGGGTGGGCGTACCGGAAGTCGATGTAGTCGGCGAACAGCTCGGTCTGGCCCGCCACGTCGAGCCCGTCGGCCATCGAGGGCATCTCGCCGCCGTCGAGCTTCAGCCCGCCGTCGATCTCGTCGCGCAGCGCCTCCTGGTCCGACTCGGGGATGCCGAGCAGCATGCCGATCGTGCGCATCGGCACCTGGGCGCCGAGGTCCGCGATCACGTCGAAGCCGCCCGAGCCCGTGAACGGATCGAGGCTGCGGGCGCAGAACGCCCGGATGTCGGGCTCGATCGCGGCCATGCGCCGGGGCGTGAAGACCCGCGACAGCAGGCCGCGGTGCAGGTCGTGCGCGGGCGGGTCCTCGAAGATGAACGTGCCGGGCGGCAGCTCGATGTCGGCCTTGATGAGCTCGAGCAGCGTGCCCTTGGCGGAGCTGAAGCGCCGCCAGTCCTTGAGCCCCTCCTCGACGTCGTGGAACCGGCTCAGGGCCCAGAAGTCGTACTTCTCGTTGTAGTAGAGGGGCGCCTCGTCGCGGAGGCGCTTCCAGACCGGGTACGGGTCGTCGTCGATCTCGAAGTCGAACGGGTCGTAGTAGAGCTCGGGTGCGGCGGTCGGACTCATGAGCCCGCCGGCCAGGCGTAGGACTTCAGCTCGAGGTACTGCTCGAACCCGGCGGTGCCGTTCTGGCGGCCGACCCCCGAGTACTTGAAGCCGCCGAAGGGCAGGTCGGCGCCGTACGGGGCGCCGCCGTTGATGCTCAGCATCCCGGTGCGGATGCGGTCGGCGACGGCCATGGCCCGTTCGTTGGACCCGGCCATCACGCCGCCGCCGAGGCCATAGCGGCTCTCGTTGGCGATGCGGACGGCGTCGTCGTCGTCGTCGAACGGGATGACCACGAGCACGGGGCCGAAGATCTCCTCCTGGGCGATCGTCATCGAGTTGTCGACGTCGGCGAAGAGCGTGGGCTCCACGAAGAAGCCGCGGTCGAACTCCTCGCCCTCGGGCACACCACCGCCGAGCACGAGCCGGGCGCCCTCCTCCTGGCCCTTCTCGATGTAGCCGAGCACCCGCTGGCGCTGCTTCTCGGAGACCTGCGGGCCCTGGAGCACGTCGGGGCGCTGCGGATCGCCGTAGGGCACGTTCTCCATCATGGCGACGAGCAGCTCGATGCCCTCGTCGTAGCGGGAGCGGGGGAGCAGCATCCGGGTCGGGATCGCGCAGCCCTGGCCGCCGTGCGTGCACACGGCCAGTCCCATGAACGACGCCGCGACGAGGTCGGCGTCGTCCAGCACGACCGTGGCGGACTTGCCCCCGAGCTCGAGGAACAGCCGCTTCAGGGTGGCGGCGCCCTTCTCCATGATCCGCTGCCCGACGGCGGTGGACCCGGTGAACGAGATGAGGTCGACCTGCGGCGAGAGCGTCAGGTCCTCGCCGCGGAGGTGGTCCGACGACGTCACGATGTTGAGCACGCCCGGCGGGATGTCGGTGCGCTCCGCGACGAGCCGGCCGATCAGCGTCGCGTTCAGCGGGGTGTCGGGGGCCGGCTTCAGCACCATCGTGTTGCCGGTGGCCAGCGCCTGGCCCAGCTTGTTGATCGTCACCTCGAACGGGAAGTTCCACGGCGTGATCGCCCCGACGACGCCGGCCGCCATGTGGACGTACTTCCGGTGGTCGAGGTTGCCCTGGATGTTGATCGCCTCGCCGAGGTCGCGCTCCCACTCGAAGTCGTCGATGAGCTTGATCGGGTGGCGCAAGCCGTCCTGCAGCGGCGTCTCGAGCTGGGCGCTGCCGGTGAGCATGCGCGGGGCCCCGGCCTCCTGGATCAGCTGCTCGCGCATCTCCTCGACCTCGGCGTCGAGCGCGTCCTGCAGCTGCTGGAGGCAGCGCTTGCGCAGCTCGCGGTCGGTCGACCACGACGTCTCGTCGAAGGCCCGGCGGGCCGCCGCGATCGCCGTCGCCATGTCGTCGGCGGTCGCGTCGGCGACCCGACCCACCAGCTGCTGGTTCGTCGGGTTGATCACGTCGAAGGTCTCGCCGGTGGACGACTCCACCAGCTTCCCGTCGATCAGCATCCTCGACTCCGGCCGGATGGTCGGCAGCTCCGTCATCTGTCCCCCTGTGTCTCGTTCGGTGTGGCTGGCTCGTTCGGTGTGGCTGGCTCGTCGGGTGTGGCTGGCTCGTCGGGTGTGGCTGGCTCGTCGGGTGTGGCTGGCTCGTTCGGTGTGGCTGGCTGGTGCGGCGGTCCGCGGTGTCGGCCTAGGCGACGCCCACCGGGGCGTCGACCCGCATGAGCCGTGCAAGGTTGCCGCCCATGACGAGGCGGACGGTCTCCTCGGGCACGTGGGCCATCTCGTCGATGTAGGACGTCGGGTCGGCGAGGCCCTCGGGGTGCGGGTAGTCGGAGCCGAACAGCACCTGCGTCGGGCCGATGAGGTCCGCGAGCGCGCCCAGGTCCTCCTCCCAGAACGGGCTGATGTGGACCTGGCGCTTGAAGACCTCGACCGGGTCCTCGGCGAACTCCTGCGGCATCTTCTTGTAGACGCTGGCGAGGTTCCCGAGCAGCGGCGCGACCCACGTGCTCCCGTTCTCGATGAACGCGACGTCCAGCCCGGGGAACCGCGACAGCAGCCCGTGGCAGAGGAGCGACGCGGCGGCGTCCTCGACCGGTCGCCAGGACGACATCATCCGGAACGCGTCGTGGCGGAACGGCAGCATCTCGCCGCGCCCGCCGGACCACTCGCCGGTGAACCGCGCGTACCCGCTGTCGGAGGAGTGGAACGCCACCAGCACGCCCGAGGCGACCACCCGCTCCCAGAACGGGTCGAACTCGGGGAGCGCGAAGGAGCGCGGCCCCTCGTAGCCGGGGACGGGTGCGGGCCGGATGAGGACGGCGCGGGCGCCGCGCTCGACGACCCACTCCAGCTCCTCGATCGCCCGCTCGACGATCGGCAGCGTGATGACCGGCGTGGTGAAGATCCGGCCCTCGTAGTCGAACCGCCACGTCTCGTACAGCCACCGGTTGAGGGCGTGGACCGCGGCGTGGGTGAGCTCGGGGTCGTCGCGCATCCGCTCCTCGAGGAGGCTGGCGAGCGTCGGGAACATCAGCGTGCGGTCGAGGCCCTGCTCGTCCATGAGCTCGAGCCGGGGCCCCGGCTCGCGGAACGCGGGGATCGACCGCATCGGCTCGCCGAAGATTTCGCGCGTGCTGCGGCCCTCGGGGTTGCCGCGCCGGTAGTAGTCCTCCTGGGCGCCGGGCCGGGCCACCACGTCGAACGTCGGGTTCGGGATGTAGTCGCTGATCTGGCCCCGGACGACGATCTTGGTCCGGCCCCGGACCTCCACGTAGTCGATGGCGCGCCGGTAGCGGTCGGGGAGGAACCGGGTGAACGCGTCCTGCGTCTCGTACAGGTGGTTGTCGGCGTCGAAGACCGGCATCCCTCGCATGGCCATGGCGCACCTCCTGCGGACGAGCGGCAGCCGGCCCCCCGGACGTGCCCCCGCGAGGCAGGATATGTGTGAGCGAGCGCTCACTTCAATCGATGCCGCGGGCCGTCCCACCAGGTGGGGGACCCGGTGGTCGGCCCTGCGGGTTCGTGCCAGAGTCGTGCACCGTGCGGGCCGGCGGCGGGGACCGGCCTCCCGGCGGCGTCGATCCGAGCGCCGGACCAGAGCGAACCGACCGAGTGAACAGGGGGACCAGTGGGGATCGAGCTTCGACCGGGTGACCGGTTCCGCTCCGCGGTGTGCAGCACCGAGGTGGTCGTGGTGAAGGCGCCGTCGGGCGAGGTGGACCTCCGCTGCGGCGGCGCTGCGGTGCTCGGCGCCGACGACGAGGCGCCGGCCGGTGCCGCCCTCTCGCCGGAGCACGCCGGCGGGTCGCTGATCGGCAAGCGCTACACCGACGGCGGCGAGCTCGAGCTCCTCTGCTCGAAGGCGGGCGACGGCTCGCTGTCCGTGGGCGAGACCGACCTGGAGATCAAGGGCGCCAAGCCGCTCCCGTCGTCGGACTGAGCCGTGCACCTCGACCTGATCCTCTCGATGGCCGCCGACGTCCACGGCGACCGGATCGCCGTCGGACCGATGTCCGACGGGCTGACCGTGCAGGACCTCGCGACGCGGGCCCGGCGCGTCGGCGCGGCCCTCGCCGAGCGGCCGATCGAGCACGTCGGGCTGATCGACCTCAACTCCTCGGCGGTGCCGCTCACGCTCTTCGGCGCCGCGGTGGCGGGCCGGCCGTTCGTGCCGATCAACTACCGGCTCACCGACGACCAGCTCCGCCGCCTCGTCGAGCGGATCGCGCCGGCGGTCGTCGTGGTGGGCGACGGCGTGGCCGAGCGCCTCGGCGACGTCGACGGGGTCGAGCTGCTCACGCGCCAGGAGCTGCTGGACCTGTCGGCCGACGAGTCGATCGCTGCGGTCGACGCCATCCCCGACCCCGACGCGGTGGCGGTCCTCCTCTACACGAGCGGCACCACCGGGGAGCCGAAGGCCGCCGTCCTCCGCCACCTGCACCTCGGGTCCTACATCGTCACCACCGTCGAGCTCGGCGGCGCCGAGCCCGACGAGGCCGCGCTCGTGAGCGTGCCGCCGTACCACATCGCCGGCATCTCGGCGTCGCTGTCGTCGCTCTACGGCGGGCGGCGCGTGGTGTACCTGGAGTCCTTCGACCCGGCCGAGTGGGTCCGCACGGCGCGCGAGGAGGGCATCACGCACGCCATGGTCGTGCCGACGATGCTCAACCGCATCCTCGACGTGGTGGCGGCCGACGGCGGGGGGCTGCCGGCGCTGCGGACCCTCTCCTACGGCGGCGGCCCGATGCCGCTGCCCGTCATCGAGCGGGCCATGGCGCTCCTGCCCGACACGGGCTTCGTGAACGCGTACGGGCTGACCGAGACGTCGAGCACGATCGCGCTGCTCGGACCGGACGACCACCGTGAGGCCATGTCGTCCGACGACCCGGCGGTGCGAGCCCGGCTCGGGTCGGTCGGACGGCCGCTGCCGACGCTCGAGGTGACCGTCCGCGACGAGCTCGGTCGGGAGGTGCCGCCGGGGACCGTCGGCGAGCTGTGGGTGCGCGGGGAGCAGGTCTCCGGGGAGTACCGGGGCGCGGCCGGCGGCGACGACGAGGGCTGGTTCCGCACCCGCGACTCGGTCCACCTCGACGACGAGGGCTACCTGTTCGTCCACGGCCGGCTCGACGACGTGATCGTCCGCGGCGGCGAGAACCTGTCGCCCGGCGAGATCGAGGCCGTGCTGCTCGACCACGAGGCGGTCGAGGAGGCGGCGGTCGTCGGGATCCCCGACACGGAGTGGGGCGAGCGCGTCGTCGCGGCCGTGGTCACGGTGCCGGGCCGTCACGTCGACGAGGCGGAGCTCCAGGACCTGGTGCGCGGCCGGCTGCGCTCGACGAGGACCCCCGAGCGCATCGCCGTGCTCGAGGAGCTCCCGTACAACGAGACCGGCAAGCTGCTCCGGCGGGCGCTGCGCGAGGAGCTGGCCGCCGAGTTCGCCTGAGCGCGCCGGCTCGGCCGGTGCGCCCTGGGCGCTGGTGTAGGTTCGGAAGTGAGCGATCGCTCATCGACCGGGGGGTGCAGGTCATGGAGACCGAGGGGGCGGGCGTCTGGGGGGACAGCGCGGACCTCGTGCGCGTCCTCGACGTGCGGCCCGACGGTCCCGGCCGCTACCTCGGCGTGCCGCACGGCGGCGGCGGCCGCAGCGTGGTGGAGGGCAGCCAGATGCTCGGCCAGGCGCTCCTCGCCGCCGGCCGCCACGCCCCGGGCCGCCGGCCCGTGTCGGCGTGGATGGCCTTCGTCCGGGTGGCCGACGGCGCCGTGCCGCTGACGTTCGAGCTCGACGAGCTGTCGAACGGCCGCACGTTCACCGCGCTGCGGATCGACGTGCGCCAGGGCGACCGCCGCTGCGCCGGCGGCGACGTCCTGCTCGACGTCGGGGCTCCCGACCTGATCCGCCACCACGAGCCCGCCCCCGACGTCGCCGGTCCGGGCGACAGCGAGCCCTACGACATGGGGGTGACCGGACGCGAGGTCCGCATCGTCGACGGCGCCTACACCGGCGACCCCGACGCACCGCCTGGTCCCCCCGAGCTCGACGTGTGGGTCCGCTTCGACGAGGTGCCCGAGGACCCGTCCCTGCAGGCGGCGCTGCTGGCCCAGTTCACCGGCCACATGTCGATCGCCGCGGCGCTCCGGCCCCACGGGGGGCTCGGCCAGGACCAGGCCCACCGCTCGCTGTCGACCGCCGTCAACGCCATCAGCCTGGCGCTCCACGCGGACGTCCGGGCCGATCGCTGGATGCTCTACCACCACCGCTCCACGTTCGCCGGGGACGGCATGACGCGCTCCGAGTGCCGGGTGCACGACGAGGACGGGGCGCTGCTCGCGTCGTTCGCCCTCGACGGCATGGTGCGCTCGATGGAGCGGACCGGGATCGACGAGCGACGGGTCCTCTGACCCGCCCTCGACGGCCGACGGCGACGATCACAGACATCCGGTCACGACAGACATCCGATCACGACAGGTCACGACACACACCGTTCCACGACAGACAGGGTCCACGACCCGACAGGAGGAGTTCCGATGTCGATCTTCGATGCGTTCCGCTTCGACGGGAAGCGCGTGCTGGTGGTGGGCGGCGCCACCGGCATGGGAGCGGCCGCGGCCGCGCTCGTGCTCGACGCCGGCGCGGATGTCGTGGTGATGGACTACGCAGACGTCGCGCTCGACGGCGTCAAGGCCATCCACGTCAACCTCGCCGAGCAGGCCTCGATCGACGCCGCCATCGAGGAGTGCGGCGGACCGGTCGACGCCATCATGGCGTGCGCCGGCGTCGCCGACGGCACGCCCGGCATCGAGCGGATCAACTTCGTCGGCCACCGGCACCTGATCGACCGCATGATCGAGCTCGGGCACCTCGGCGCCGGCGGCTCGATCGCCTTCATCTCCTCGGCCGCCGGCCTGGGCTGGGAGGCGAACATGGAGGCCATCAAGGGGGCGCTCGAGACCACCGACTTCGACAGCGGCGCCGCCTGGTTCCACGAGAACGAGAAGGCGGACTATTACCACACCAAGCAGGTCGTCTGCGCGTACGTGGCGAGCCAGGCCTTCCCCATGCTCCAGAAGGGCATTCGCATCAACGCGATCTGCCCCGGGCCGACCGAGACCCCGCTCGCCCTCGCCAACGAGGACACCTGGCTCGCCTTCGGCGCCGACTACCGGGAGGCGCTGGCCATCGAGGCCTCGACGCCGCAGGAGCAGGCCTACCCGCTCGTGTTCCTGTGCAGCGACGCCGCCGTCGCCATCAACGGCATCACGATGATCACCGACGCCGGCTACATGAGCTCGGGCATCACCGAGTCGTTCCCCGGCGCCACCATGCTGGCCAAGCTGCTGATGGGCCGGAGCTAGCGCCGGTGGCGGACGACGCCCGGGGGGCGGCCGCGACCGAGGCCCCGGCCGTGCCGAACCGGCCGCTGCCCGAGCTGACGCCGGCGAACGAGTGGTTCTGGACCGGCGGCGTCGACGGCACGCTGCGCATCCAGGGCTGCCAGGACTGCGGCGCGCTCGTGCACCCGCCGGTGCCCGTGTGCCCGGCGTGCCGGAGCCGGTCCCACGGACCGGTGCCGGTGTCGGGCCGCGCCACCGTGGCCGGCTTCACGGTCAACCGACACCACTGGCTCCCCGGGTTCGCGCCGCCCTACGTGATCGCGGTCGTGGCGCTCGAGGAGGACCCGACCGTCCGGCTGACGACGAACCTGGTCGGGGTCGGGCCGGAGCAGGTCGAGTCGGGCGAGGTCGGCATCGGCGCCGAGGTCCGCGTGGTCTTCGAGCAGCACGGGGACGTCTTCGTCCCGCTGTTCGAACCGACCGGCCGCACGCTCCCGAACCCCGTGCCGGAGCCGGCGCGGCCCGAGCCCCGACACCCGCTCACCGACGACCGGTTCGAGCACCGGGCGGTGCTGTCGGGGATCGGCCGCTCCGACATCGGCCGCCGCCTGATGCGCGACCCGCTCTCGCTGGCGGTCGACGCATGCCTGGCGGCGGTGGCCGACGCCGGCCTCACCCTCGACGACATCGACGGCCTGTCGACCTACCCCGGCATGGCGGGCATGGGGATGAGCGAGGGCGGCGTGACCGCGGTCGAGGAGGCCCTCCGCATCCACCCGACCTGGATCAACGGCGGGGGCGACATCCCCGGCCCCGGCGGCGCCGTGATCACGGCGATGATGGCGGTGGCCAGCGGGATGTGCCGTCACGTCCTCTGCTTCCGCACCGTCTGGGAGTCGACCTTCGCGACGCTCCGGCTCGCCCCACCCGGTGGCGGGCTCGGCGGGTGGATGCAGTGGCGCGCCCCCTACGGGGCCATGTCCGCCGCGCACTGGATCGGCGTGAACGCGAACCAGTACCTGCACCGCTACGGGGCCGACCGGTCGCTGTTGGGGCGGATCGCGGTCAACGCCCGCACGAACGCGGCGCGCAACCCGTACGCCATCTACCGCGAGCCGATGACGATGGACGACTACTTCGACGCCCGACCCATCACGTCGCCGTTCGGCCTCTACGACTGCGACGTGCCCTGCGACGGGGCCGTCGCCGTGGTCGTGTCGGACGCCTCGGTCGCCGCCGACCTGCCGAACCGGGCGATCCGGGTCGAGGCCGTCGGCACCCAGATCCTCGAGCGGGTCTCCTGGGACCAGGACACGCTGACCCACGAGCCGCAGGTGCTCGGCCAGGCCCGCCACCTGTGGACCCGGACCGACCTCGGCCCGCAGGACGTCGACGTGGCGCTCGTCTACGACGGCTTCACCTTCAACGCCGTGTCGTGGCTCGAGGGACTGGGGTTCTGCGGCCTCGGGGAGGCGCAGGACTGGATCGACGAGGGGCGGACGATCGCGCTCGACGGGCCGCTACCGGTCAACCCGCACGGCGGCCAGCTGTCGGAGGGCCGGACGCACGGGTTCGGCTTCCTCCACGAGGCGGTGCTGCAGCTCCGCCACGACGCCGGGGACCGGCAGGTGGCCGGTGCCCGGACCGCGGTCGTGACGACCGGCGGCGGCACCCCCTCGGGCGTGCTGCTGCTGCAGCGCGGCGACTGACCGGCGGCGGCTGCTCGCGACGGGCGACGGTCAGATCGGCGGTCAGATCGGCGTCCCCGATCGGTAGGTCGCACGGACGTCGGCGGCCGTCGGCACCCCGGCGGCGCCGCGCAGCGGGCGGTGCAGCAGGCACAGGTCCGCCGGCGCGCCGGCGACGACCCGGCGCGGTCGCCGTCCCGGATCGTCGGGGTGGCCGGTGAACAGCGCGAGCGCCCGGTCGGGCGCCAGGCGCTCGTCGGGGCCCAGCACGTGGCCGTCGCGGGTCTGGCGGTCGACGGCCGCCTGGACCGCCCGCCACGGGTCGGGATCGGTGTACGGGGCGTCGCTGCTGCCGGCGACCGGCACGCCGAGGCGCTGCAGCGACGCGCACCGGTACAGGTGGGGCACGTCGTCGGGGTCGACGTCGCGGACGTAGCGGTCGCCGCGCTCGGCCACGAACGCCGGCTGGGTCACGACCGTGACGCCGAGCGCCGCGACGCGCGCCGCCGCGGCGGGCGTGATCACCGACCCGTGCTCCACGCGGTCGCCGGGGAGCGTGCCGGCGACGTCCCAGGCGGCGAGCGCGACGGCGAGCGTCGTCGCGGTGACGACGTGGACGGCGACCGGCCGCCCTGCGGCGTGGGCCGACGCGAACGCACCGACGACGGCGTCGAGGTCGCCGAGGTCGTGCTCGTCGAGCACCACCTTGACCGGACCGGCCTCCAGGGGTGCCGGGGCCGGCAGGTCGGCGAGCTCGACGCCCCCGGTCAGGTGGACGGCCTGCGGCAGCTGCCCGGTCGCGACGGCCTCGGCCAGCGCGCCCGGTCCGGTCGGGTCGCCGTAGGGCGTGCAGTCGGTGACGCCGGTGACGCCGAGCTCCGCGAGGCGACGGCCGACGGCGGTCAGGTCGGGGAAGCCGCCGCCGATCGCCCGACCGAGCCAGTCGTCGGCGCGGTCGACGACGCCGGTCGGGTAGCCGTCGGCGTCGCGCGCCACACCCGGGTGCGGCGCGGCGTGGGCGCCGACCCGCTCGAGGGCGGCGGTGTTGAGCGTCCAGCGCACGCCGGTGCGGTCCTGGACCCGCACCGGCCGGTCCCGCACGAGGTGGTCGAGCACCCGACGGTCGAGCGGGCCGGCCACCGACTCGTGGTAGCCGACCGCACGGATCCACTCGCCGGGCGGCAGGCGACGGTCGGCCGCCGCCAGCGCATCGGCGAACTGCTCCGCCGTGACGACCGACGGCGGTCCCACGTCGACCGAGGCCATCGCTGCGGCGAGGGCCGCGAGGTGGATGTGGTGGTCGTGCAGTCCGGGGAGGAGCGCGCCGCCGCGGCCCTCGACCACCTCGTCCGTGGGACCGGGCCGCAGCGAGGGGGCGACGTCGGCGACGGTGCCGCCGCGGACGGCCACGTCGGCCCGACGGCCCTCGACCTCGACGTCCCGGAACAGCACGGTCGGCGCGCCGTCGGTCACGTCACCGGCTCCGGCGCCGGTGGCCCGCCCGTCGGCCCATAGGCGGCGAAGTGCGCGGCGACCGCCACCATCGGCACGTCGAGGAGCCCCCGCCGCCCGGCGGCGAGGGCCTCGAGCGCCCCGGCCGCGGCGACGAGCCCCGTCAGCGGGTCGGCGACGGCGTCGGCGCAGAACACCGGGTCGCCCTCCCATCGGGCGACCAGGCCGCCGCCCACCGCGGCGTCGTCGCCGAAGGCGACCCGCTCCGCGGCGCGGCCCCGGCGGCCGTGACCGGTGATCGACACCCACACGGCGGGACCGCCGTCGGCCGCCAGGATGCGGTCCACGTCGATGCCGAGCTGGGCGAGGGCCCGCGGCCGGGACGCCTCGACCACCACGTCGGCGCGGCGGAGGACGGCGATCAGCTCGTCGCGCCCGACCGCGTCCGACACGTCGACGACGACGTCCTCCTTGGCCCCGTTCAGGTGATCCCACACGCCCACCGGCCCACGGCGGGCGCCGTCGCGCCGACCGGCGGACTCGACCTTGAGCACGCGTGCGCCCGCCCGGGCCAGGACGGCCCCGCACAGCGGCCCCGCCCACATGCTGCTGAGGTCGACCACGACGAGGTCGTCGGCGCGGCGGGCGCTCGGCGCCGTCCGGGCGGCGCCGGTCGCGGCCACCGGATCGGCACCGGGCACCCGCGTCGGAGGCGGCGCTGCGGCGGGCAGGGCCGCCAGCGGCAGCCCGAGGACGGACCCGGCGGCGACGAGCTCGCCGACCGAGCGCCCGGCGCAGCGCTCGTGCACCTCGGGCCAGCGGTCCGCCTCGCCGCCGTCGAGCCCCAGCCACGCCGGCAGGAGCGACCAGTCGTCCGGGCGCGCCAGCGACACGGCGAGCCATCCGTCGACCGCTCGCACGAGGTGGCACGCGCCGCCGCAGCTGACCCGCCCCCGCCGCCGCAGCTGCAGCTCACCGGTCCGCATCGCGAGCTCTGCGAGCCCGTCGACCTCGACCACGCGGCCGAGGGCCTCGCTCGCGCGGCCGATGCGTCCGATGACGACGTCGAGCCGGGGCACGAGACCGGCCGGCGGCCCGAGCGCCGGTCCGTCGGGGGCGCCGGTCAGCTCGGCGAGCCCGGCACCGGCCCAGCGGCGGCGCGCGTCGAGGTCGCGCTCCTCGGGTGCCGTGGTGGACGCCATCGTGGGACCATTGTTGCCGTGCGAGCGGTCGAGGTCGGAGCCGACGAGCTGCGTCGGCTGGTCGCCGATGCCGCGACGACGCCGCCGTGGGACGCCGATGGCGCCGGCCTGCTCGTGGTCGACCTCGACGCAGCGGAACCGACCGACCTCGACGTCGTCCTCCCGCCGTCGCTACCGGCGGTGGTGGTGGGGCGGTCGTCCGATCCCGCCGCCGCGCCCGCGTGCTGCGACGCGGTGCTCGACGACGCCGGCGCGGTGGAGCAGGTCGCCGCCGTCGTCGGGCGCCACCCGGTCGCGGCGCTGACGCTGGTGGGGCTGCTCCGAGTGTCCGACGGCCTCACCGTCGACGCCGGGCTCCTGGCCGAGTCCGCGTGCTACGGCGCGCTGCAGGCCGGCGGCGAGTTCCGGCGGTGGCGCGCCGCGCGCCCGGCCGAACCGGTGCCCGCCACCGCCGACCCGGTGCTCGTGCGGCGGGACGGCGACGTGCTGCGGTTGACGCTGCACCGGCCGGACCGGCGCAACGCGCTCGACGCCGGCATGCGCGACGCGTTGGCCGAGCAGCTGGCGCTCGTGGCGCTCGACCCGTCGATCCGCCGGGTCGTGCTCGACGGCGCCGGCCCGTCGTTCTGCAGCGGCGGCGACCTCGACGAGTTCGGCACCGCCCCCGATCCGGCGGTCGCCCACCTCGTCCGGCAGGAGCGGAGCCTGGGCCGTGCCCTGCACGCGGTGCGCGACCGGGTCGAGGTGCGACTGCACGGTGCGTGCGTCGGCTCGGGGATCGAGCTGGCGGCGTTCGCCGGCACGGTTCGGGCTGCCCCCGACGTGGCGATCGGGCTCCCGGAGCTGTCGATGGGCCTCATCCCGGGCGCGGGCGGCACGGTGTCGATCACGCGCCGCGTCGGCCGGCACCGGACCTGCCGGCTGGCCCTCACCGGCGAGCGCATCGGGGCGGCGACGGCGCAGGGCTGGGGACTGGTCGACGAGGTGACCGGAGCGGACCCGCAGGGGCGGGACGACCGGCGGGAGTGAGCGACCCCTCATCAAGGCGTGACATCCGTCTCAGCACGTCGTAGCCTCGCGGGAGACGCACTCCGAGCGAGGGGACGGGGGATGGAGCCACGCAAGGGTGAGGACGACACGTCGGCGCCGACGAACGGCACGGGGGCCGTCGACGTGCACTTCGACGACCTGGTGCGCCCGCTGACCGACGATCCCGGGTGGCGCCGGCGCGTGCGGCTGGCCCACGTCCGGCACTGGCTCGCGGTCGCGGCCCGTTGCAGCTGGAACGGCATGGCCGACGTCGGCTGCTGGTTCACCTGCGTCCCGCCCCAGCGCTGCGCCTCGGCCGCGCTGCGGTCGGGGGTCAGCGGGTCGACCCGGCCGTGAGGCCGGCGATCGTCCGGCCGTGAGGCCGACGATCGCCACGGCCACCAGGAGCCTCGACCGGGTTCAGGGCGCCTCGTCCGAGCCGTGCTTCAGGGGTCGGCGCGGCGCGCCCGCCGCGCCCGCTGCTTGTGGCGGTTCCCGCAGCGCTCCATCGCGCACCACCGCCGGGCCCCGGGGCGAGAGGTGTCGACGAACACGAGCGGGCAGTCGTCGCTGGCGCACTCGCGGATGCGGCCCGCCGACGGTCCCGACAGCAGCGCCACCGCCTCCCTCGCCAGGAGCGACAGGACCTGCCGCGCCCGCACCGGCGCGGCCCAGGCCGATGCGGCGCCCCCGTCGACCAGCTCGGGCACCGGGGTCGGCCACGCCGCGGCGCGGTTGATGGTGTCGACATCGGCGGGGTCGAGCGGCCGTCGGTCGGCGGCGGCGTGGGCCGCGGTCCAGATCGCCTGGCGCAGCCGCTTGGCCTCGACCAGGTCGCGGGCCGTCGGAGGCTCCGTCAGCCCTGCGCCGAGCGGGGGACGGGCGAGCCAGTCGGCCAGGTCCTCCGGCCGGTGCAGCGACTCGAACACCGCGTAGGGCCCCTCGCCGCCGGAGTGGGCGAAGTCGAGGCAGTGCGCCCCCGCATCGAAGGGGAAGGACACGCCGGTCCGGGGATCGGTGAGCACCCGTCCCGTTGCGTCGCCGTGCATGACACCACTATAAGTGGTGTCGACCGCCGGAGCGGCCGGCACGAGGAGGCGACCATGGGCACGCGACACATCAACCCCGAGGGGCTCCACCGCAGCCCGGCGTTCAGCCAGGCCGTGGTCGTGGAGCAGCCGTCGAAGACGATCTACATCGGCGGCCAGAACGGGGTCGACGCCGACGGCAAGCTCGTGGGCCCGTCGGTCGGCGAGCAGTCGGAGCAGGCCTTCCGCAACCTGCGGACGATCCTCGAGAGCGAGGGCGCCGGCCTCGGCGACATCGTGTCCTGGACGATCGCGGTCGCCGAGGGCCACTCCTTCGACGAGGGCGTCGCCGCCTTCCAGCGGGTGTGGGACCCGTCGGACCCGCCGCCGGCGATCAGCGTCCACGTCGTGTCGGGCCTGAACGCGGGCTGCCTCGTCGAGATCGACGCGATCGCCGTCGTCTGATCCGCGGCGGCCGAGGTCGGGACCTTCGGCCCTGCCCCTCGCCATCGCCCGGTCCGATGATCGGGGTGGGAGACCGAGGAGGTGGACCATGGAGATCCAGGACCGGACCGGCCAGCGCAGCGCCCAGCGGGCGCTCGTGGTCTACGAGTCGATGTACGGCAACACCCACCGCATCGCGACCGCGATCGGTGACGGGCTCCGCGACGGAGGCGTGGCGGCCACCGTCGTGCCGGTCGGCCACGACGACGGTCCCGACCTCGCCGGAGTGGACCTCCTGGTGGTGGGCGGGCCGACGCACGTCCACGGCATGAGCCGGGAGAGCACGCGGACCGCCGCGAGGGAGGCCGCAGGCGAACACGAGTGGCTCACGCTCGACGACGACGCCGACGGCACAGGCCTGAGGGAGTGGCTCGGCGGTGCGGAGCTGGCGGTGGACGCCGCCGCGTTCGACACCCGCCGGCACATGGCCGCCGTGGTGTCGGGCCGGGCGTCGAAGGGCATCGCCAAGCTCCTGCGGCGCCACGGCGCCCGGCTCGTCGTCGATCCCGCCAGCTTCTTCGTGACCGATCACGACGACCTGGAACCGGGAGAGGAGGTGCGGGCCCGGGAGTGGGGCGCCGCGCTCGCCGCCGCCGTCGGCGGACGAGCTGCCGTGGCCGGCTGAGGGCGACCGTGGCACCCTGGGCCGCCCGTCGGTGCTGCCGGGGGCGACCAGGAGGACGACCATGGCGACGACCGGACCGGTGGCGGACCCCGACGCCGACTTCTGCTACCTCACGACGACCGGCCGCCGGAGCGGCGCGCCGCACCGGATCGAGATCTGGTTCGCCGTCGCCGACGACGGCACGACGCTCTACCTCCTGGCCGGCGGTCGGGACTCCTCCGACTGGGTGCGGAACCTGCGGGCCGACGCCCGCTGCACCGTGGGCATCGCCACGCGCGACGCCCCGGCGCACCCGGGCGAGGCGAGGGTCCTGGACGTCGACGACGACGAGTCCGCCGCGGCCCGGCAGCTGGTGTTCGACAAGTACCAGCCCCGCGGCCACGGCGACCTCGCGGGCTGGCGGGACCGCTCGCTGCCGGTGGCGATCGACCTCGGCCGAGCCGACGTCGCTCCCGCCGACTGATCCGGGACACGACGGGTGAGCTCGATGGGGCGCCGGCCGCGGTCGGCTCAGTCAGGTTCGGCGGCCGCGGCCCAGGCCGCTCCGTACGCGGCCGGGTCGGGCGCCCGGCCAGGGAGCGACTCGGCCGATCCGGGCCGCAGCCCGTCCAGCGCGATCGCCAGCAGCCGGTCCCTGGCGTTGCCGGCCTCCTCGGGGTCGGCGACCGGGAGCGACGGTGCGAACAACTGCACGAGGTGGGCGACGTCGATGGCGGTGACGTCGGCCCGCAGCGCCCCGGCGTTGTGGGCGCGGGCCACCAGGAGGTCGACCATGCCACGCCCTCGGGCGGCCGTGTCCCACATCTCGCGCGTCGTGGGGATCGCACCGGCGAGCGAGCCGAGGGAGCCGGAGCGGAACTCGACGCACCGCCGCACGTAGTGGGCCAGGCCGGTCCACGCGTCGGGCTCGGCCAAGCCCTGCTCGGCGGCGGCGATGGCCTCGTCCATCGCCATCACGCAGAGCCGCTGGAGCAGCTCGGTCTTGGAGCGGTAGCGGCGGTAGAGGCTGCCCATGCCGACGCCGGCCCGGTCGGCGATCGCCGCGACCGAGACGCCGGGTCCCTCGGTCGCGACGAGGTCGCGGGCGGCCTCGAGCACGAGCCGGTCGTTGCGCTGCGCCTCGGCGGCGCGACCTCGGGGACGGGCGCTCGACTCGGCCACGCATCGCAGGCTACTTGCGAACGGAGCGATACGCTCCGATACTGGCCGTCGAACGGAGCGATCCGCTCCGGACGGCCCGGGCGACATGCCGCGGACCGAGGAGACGGGCCGTCCGAGGGCCCCGGACGATCGGAGCAGGGATGCGAGCAGTCGTGCTGGAACGGTTCGGGCCCCCGGAGGTGCTGCGCTGGACGGAGGTGCCCGACCCCGCGCCGGGCCCGGGCGAGGTGCTCGTCGAGGTGGCCGCCGCCGGCGTGACGTTCGTCGAGACGCAGATCCGGGCCGGCCGTCCACCGAACCCGCAGATGCTCCCCGAGCTGCCGGCGGTGCTGGGCAACGGCGTGGCCGGCCGGGTGGTGGCCGTCGGCGACGGCGTCGCGCGCTCGTCGATCGGCGCGACCGTCGTCACGTCGACCGGCGGGCGCGGTGGCGACGCGGAGCTCGCCGTCGCGCCGTCATCCGCGCTGGTCGACGTCCCGGACGGCGTCGATCCGCTCGACGCGCTGGCCGTCCTGGCCGACGGCCGCACTGCGCTCGCGGTGCTCGCCGCCGGGGCCGTCCCCGCCGGGGCCACCGTGCTGGTCGCGCCGGCGGCGGGCGGGGTCGGCACGCTGCTGGTCCAGCTGCTCGTGGCCGAGGGTGCCGACGTGGTGGCCGTCGTGGGCTCGGCCGCGAAGGCCGGCGTCCCCGCCGAGCTCGGGGCCCGCACCGTGGTGGTGGCGGCGCCGGGGTGGGCCGGTCGGGTCCGGGTCCAGGTCGGCCCGATCGACGTGGCGTTCGACGGCGTCGGCGGCGAGGTCGGCGCCGCAGCGCTCGACCTGGTCCGTCCGGGCGGCGTGTTCGTGCCCTTCGGCATGGCCAGCGGGTCGGCCACGCCGACGGGGGCGGCGCCGGCGGTCGAGGTGCGGCGCCTCGGACCGCCCGACCCGGCCGCGCTCGTCGCCCGCAGCGCCGAGGCGGTGGCCGCGGTCGCCGACCGGCGGCTCCGGCCGGTCGTGGGGTCGCGGGTCCCGATGGCGGACGCCGCCCAGGCCCACCGTGCGATGGAGGCCCGCCTCGTCGTCGGCAAGACCCTGCTCACACGGGAGGCGTGACCGCCCCGCTCGCACGAGGCGCTGCACCTCCCCGTGAGGCCGGGTCAGGCCTCCAGCGGGGCCAGCACCACCTCGTCGGCGTACTCCTCGAGCAGCGCCGCCGGGTCCTCGCCGGCGAAGAACCGGCGGGTGAACTCCGCCCAACGGAGCGCGGGGCGCATCTCGATCCGCAGCCGCACCGCTCCCTCGGTCGGGTTCCACGCCACGTGCGGTCGGTCGATCGGTGCGACGACCGTGGTGCCCTCGCGTGCGTCGACGATCACGCCGTCGATCTCGAACGCGGCGCGGCCCTCGACGATCGTCCAGCGCTCCTCCATCCCCGGGTGGCGGTGGCGGAGCGATCGATGCCCGGGGCGCGTCCAGGTGACGTCCATCTGGAGCAGCTCGGGGGTGTCGACGACGAACTCGACCTGCTCGCCGGTGCGCTCGTTGACGACCACGGCCGCGAGTCTCGCACCGGGTCCGACCTCGAGGCGCCGGATCGCGGCCCGGGGTCAGCCGAGCTGCTCGGTGAGCGCGCGGTGGCGGGCCTCGAGCTGGGCGACGATCTCGCGCTGGTCCTCGAACTCCCGGATCAGCACGGCGTCGTCGGACGTGTCGGGCAGCGCGTCGGGGTCCTCCCGCTGTTCGCGCAGGCTCTCCAGCTGGCGTCGTGCCGCGGCAAGGTCCGCGTCGAGGGTGTCCAGCTCCTGCTGCAGCTCGTCTCGCTCGGTCATGGCGGAGATGCTCGCGCCGATGCGCGGCTCAGGGGATGACCCGGATCAGGCGCCGAGCGCGTCGACCGCGTTGCGCAGGTACCGCCACCCGACCTCGGGGTCGAGCCCGCCGCACAGCGGGTGGAGCCCCAGGATCCCGTGCTCGGCGACGATCCGGCGGGCGCCCTCCTTGGTCACGACCCGGTGCGACGCCTCCGCGGCGCGCAGGTCGTCGACGGTCGTCGCCGCCGACAGGCTGGCGGTGCCCTCGGTGGTGCCGGCCGCGTCGCTCCAGCTCCGGTACGACTCGGCGTCGACGAGCAGGGCGGCACCGACCTCGTCCCAGCCCCGGTCCACGTCGTCGTCGACGAACACGATGAAGGGCGTGTCGGGCGAGGGCAGGATGCACAGCCCCGGCTCGTGGCCGGCCGCCTCGGCGGCCGAGACGTAGGCCTCCTGCAGGCCGGGGGCGTCGGTCTGCGCGAAGAAGCCGATGCCGTTGCGGCCCGCCCGCCGCGCCGCGGCCCGGCTCCGGCCGCCCCAGGCGAGCGTCGGGATGGGCGACGAGAACGGCGCCGGGGTGACGCGGGGCGGGGCCCCGGAGCCGTCGGCGCCCCGCAGGAGCTCCAGCAGGTGCTCGAGCTTCCGGTCGGCGACCTTCGCCCGGTCGGCGTAGTCGACGCCGTGCAGCTCGTACTCCTCGGGTCGGTAGCCGAGCCCGAGCACGGTCATCGCCCGGCCCCGGCTGATGTGGTCGAGCGTGATGAGGTCCTCGGCGAGCCGGGCCGGTTCGTGCAGCGGGAGCAGCGTGGCACCGACGACGATCGGCACCGACTCGGTGACGGCGGCGACGGCCGCCGCCAGGGTGATCGGCGACGGGAGGTAGCCGTCGTCGGAGCAGTGGTGCTCCGACAGCACGATCGAGCTGCAGCCGTGCTCGTCGCCGAAGCGGGCCATCTCGATGGCGGTCCGGTGGAGCTCGGCCCGCTGCTCGGCGGTCGCGCCCGGCGCGCGCAGGTCGAAGCGCATCAGGTACACGGTCCGCTCACCCCTCGTCGGCCGCGGCGTAGGCGGCGACCACCGGTCCGAGCTCGGTCGGGGTCGCGCCGTGGAGGATGACCGCGTCGGCACCGAGATCGAGCTGGCCCTGCACCGCGGCGGCGCAACGCTCCGGCGACCCGGTGGCGGACGGTGCCAGCCACTCGTCGGGCAGCAGGGTCGCGATGTGCTCGAGCTGCTCGGTCGTGCCGACCTGGTCGATCGGCCCGAGGAACGACGACACGACCGGGTCGGCCCGGAACGAGGCCAGCACCGCGGGGTCCCAGCCGTTGGTCTCGACCAGCAGGTCGCCGTAGCCCTGGAGGTAGCTGGCGAGCCGGCCCACGGTCTTCTTGAGTCGCAGCGGCTCGGGCAGGTGATCGCCGACGGTGGCGAAGCACGACCACACCCGGACCTCGGCGGGGTCGCGGCCCGCCTCTTCGGCCGCCTGCTTCACCGTCCGCACGCAGCGCTGCAGCGTCTCATCGGTGAAGAACGTGTGGAGGATCACGTCGTCGAACGCCCGGCCGCCGAGGGCGAGCGAGTTCTCCCCGAAGGCGACGAGCGCCAAGGGGATGTCGGCGTCGAACTCGGGATCGAGCCGGAGCACCGGCCACGACCCGGCGGGACCGTCGTGTCCGAAGATCGTCTCGCCCTTCCACAGCCGGCGCATCAGCCCGGCGAAGTCCTCCATCTCCGCCGTGGTGATCCGGGGGATGCCGAAGGCGTCCTGCATCATCGGGATGCCGCGACCCAACCCGAGGGTGAAGCGCCCGCCGGAGAGGTAGTGCATGGTCGTGGCGTACGAGCCGGTCACCAGGGGGTGGCGGGTGTTGTGGTTCGTCGCCCCGGTGATGATGCGCAGGTCCCGGGACGCCACCGCGGCCGCACCGCTGAGCGTGCACGCCTCCTTGATGTTGTAGCGCTCCGAGATGAACGCGGCGCCCAGCCCGAGCGACTCCGCGTCCGAGATCTCCGGCACCAGCTCGGCCGGTGACCTCGGGGCGCCGGCGAGGACGTAGAAGCCGAGCTCGGGGTACTTCGTCATCGGATCACGCTCCATCGGTCCCGCGGTCGGGGGTCGGGTCGGCCGGCCACGAGTCATAGCACGGGCCCGAGGGCGGGCGTCCGGGGCCGCAGACCGGTCCCCTCAGCGCGGGCGGTACGGCGTGGGGCCGGCGATGACCACCGAGTAGCCGTCGGGGTCGCGGACCCACACCTCCCACTGCTGGGCGTTGGGGTTGAGCTCGGCATCCCGCTCGATCGGTGCGCCGGTCGCCCGGACGCGGTCGAGCGCACCCTCGAAGTCGTCGACCTCGAACCAGACCAGCACCCCGTTGCCGCGCGCCACGTCCGGATCGGCCAGCGCGTCGTGGTGGTGGTCGACCGCCGAGCTGTGCAGCTGCAGCACCAGCTCGTCGTCGTGCAGGAGCTGCTCGTACTCGTCGCCGCCGTGGCCGCTCCTCAGCCCGAGGAGGTCGCAGTAGAAGCGGCTCGACCGCTCGACGTCGTCGACGACCAGGAGGGTCTGTGGCCACAGGGACGGCATGGCCAGAGTCTGGTCCTCGTCGCCGATCGCCGCCCGCGATCGTCGGGACCGGTCCGACCCCCGCGGCGGTTAGCGTCCGGGCGTGGCAGGACGGAGCGGCAGGGCGCAGGCGGCGGCGTGCCCGTGCGGGTCGGGCGCCGCGTACTCGCGCTGCTGCCGGCCGCTGCACCTCGCCACGGCCGAGGCCCCGACCGCAGAGGCGCTGATGCGCTCCCGCTACAGCGCGCACGCGAAGCGCCTGCCGGAGCACCTGCTGCGGACCTGGCACCCGACGACCCGTCCGGCGCAGGTCGAACTGGACCCCGCGACGAGGTGGACCGGCCTGCGGGTGCTGTCGATCGGCGACGGGGGCCCCGACGACCTGACCGGGGTGGTGGAGTTCGTCGCCACCTACGAGACGCCGTCCGGTCCGGGGCGCCTGCACGAGGTGAGCCGCTTCGAGCGGACCGGCGGCCGCTGGACCTACGTCGACGGCGACCCGGACTGAACGCCGGTCCGTGGGCCGGCCGGGCCGCCCAGCACCAGGTCGAAGCGGTCCGGCGTCATGATCGTCCCGAAGTAGTGGTCCTCGGCCGCGGCCCACCGGGCGTCCCAGTCGGAGCGGAGCCAGTCGCCCTCGCGCCGGCGCAGCTGCGCCCGCCGGACCGCCCTCGGCGGATCCAGGAGCACCCGGAGGTCCAGGTGGGGGTGGAGCTCGGGTCGGCACGTGTAGGCCCCCTCGAGCACCACGACGTCGCCGGCCCGGCACGTCGTCGGGGCGTCGAGACGCGGGACGACGTCGGTGTCCCACTCGTCGGAGCACCAGTCGAACGGCGACCAGGTGGCCACGCCCGAGTCCCGGAGGGCGACGAGCACGTCGCGCTGGCGGCCCCAGTCCATGACCCGGTCGGCCATCTCGACCGTCGACCGGGCGTCCCACGTCGGTGCGCTGCCGCCGGCGTAGAAGTCGTCGCCGCCGACGACGGCGACGTCGATCGGGGGCGTGCCGACGGAGAGGGCGGTCACGAGCGTGGCGGCGAGCGTCGTCTTGCCGCCGCCGCTCCGGCCGTCGAGCCCCACCACCAGCGGTCGGCGCCGCACGGTGCGGAGCCGGTCCCGCACCGACCCGACGAGCGACCGAGCCAGCGCCTCGGGTGCCGGGTGCGCGGTCGAGGGCCGGTCGGCGCCGGTCATCGCCCGACGAACCTCGCCCGGACGGCCGGGTCCAGCTTCGAGGCGGCGGATCGCACGGCCGGCCGGGCCATCGAGGCGGCGTGGTGGTCCAGGAACGACGCGACCGCAGCGGGGTCCCGGGTGCCGGCGTGCTTCAGGAACGTCCCGACCGCGAGGTGCACGAGAGGGTCCGGGTCCCGGGCCAGCGTGGCGGCCAGCGCGAGGCCCTCGTCGACGTCGGCGTCGGAGCCCGCCTGGACGAAGCACAGCGGTGCGGTGATGGCGGTGCGGCGCTCGAGGGCCACGGGCGATCCGGCCCACTCGTGGAGGCGGTGGTAGGGGCCGCCGGCGAGGTGACCTCCGACGACCCGCGGGGCGGTGCGATCCACCATGTCCCACGTGGTGATCCGGTCGTGGCGGCCGTCGTAGACCTCGAACCGTCGGGCCCGGCCCTCGTGGTCGGATCCGCGACGGGCCTGCAGGTCGAGGATGCACCAGGCCGCCATGCGGGGCTCGTACGCGGGGTGGTCGAGCAGCACGTGCACCTCGGCGAGCGGGAGGTCGCGGTGGGTCGTGGCGACGGCGAACAGGTCGCGCATGCGCATCCCGATGGCCGGCTCGTCGGGCGCCAACCGTGACCGCACCTTCGGCAGCTCGGCGGCGTCCTGGTGCGCCTCGAGGTCGCCCACGACGTCCGCGGCGCGCTCGCGTCCCACGGTGCCCACCCTAGGCGTGGGTCCTGCGGGGTGGTCCGGGCGCCGCGCTCAGCGGGAGAGCACCGACACGAGGAACCCGGCCGCGTCGGTGAACGGCCGGAGGTCCCAGGTGGCCAGTCGCAGGTCCTCGCGGAGGCCCACGGCCGCCACGTCGTCGAAGTAGTCGTCGAAGGGGTAGTCGCGGCCCGCGCCGAAGCCGACGACCAGCCGGCCCTCCGGCGCGAGGTGGGCACCGAGCCGCTCGAGCACCGGCCGGCGGGTGGCCGGGTCGAGGAACGCCATGACGTTGCCCGCCGCGACGACGGCGTCGAAGCCCTCGCCACCGGTGACGGCGTCCAGGTCGAGCTCGGCCAGGTCGCCGACGAGCCAGGTGGGACCGGGGTGGTCGTGCTCCGCCGCGGCGATGAGCGCCGGGTCGAGGTCGACGCCGACCACCCGGTGGCCGATCGCCGCCAGGCGTCCCCCGGTGCGGCCGGGACCGCATCCGGCGTCGAGGAGGTGCGCGCCCCGCTGGACCATCGCGTCGACGAATCTCGCCTCGCCGTCCAGGTCGGCGCCGTCGGCCGCCATCGACCGGAACCGTTCGATGTAGCGGTCGGAGTGGCCCGGGGACTCCTCGAGCAGCTGCAGCCATCGGTTCCCGGTCACGGGCGCGACCGTACGCGTCGCGGTGCCCGCCGACCGAGCCGCCGGGCGGCCGGTGCTCAGCCGGTGCTCAGCGGGTGGTCGGGTAGCCCGGTCCGGGGCGCGCCCGGACCCGCCGGACGTCGAGCGCCTCGCCGCACTCGCTGCAGGCCACGACGCCGTGCATGTCGTGGTCGCAGGTCGTGTGGTGCAGGAGCAACGGCGTCCCCTCGTCGCCGACCAGCCACTTCTCGCCGAAGGCGGCCATGGCCGCGAGGACGGGGTAGACGTCGCGACCCTTGTCGGTGAGCCGGTACTCGTGGCGCACCGGTCGCTGCTGGTACTCCTCACGCCGCAGCAGGCCCTCGTCGACGAGCCGGTTCAACCGCAGCGTGAGGATGTTGCGGCCGATGCCGAGCTCGCGCTGGAAGTCCTCGAAGCGCCGCGTGCCGAGGCAGGCCTGGCGCATGACGAGCAGCGTCCAGCCCTCGCCGATCAGGTCGACGGTCCGTGCGATCGTGCAGGGCCAGTCCGCGGTGCTCGTGCGGGTCATGGTCCAGAGCGTAGTGAGTTGTCTTACGGAACGGCATTCCCTATGGTCCGTTGTGTGACGGAACGCAGGGGGGTGCGCCGGTGACGGACACGACGGTCGACCCGACGGTCGACACGGCGAGCGGGGCGGCCGAGGGCCCGACGAGGTCGGGCGGCGAGTGGCACCCGACCGCCTGCATCCTCTGCGAGTGCAACTGCGGGATCGAGGTCCGCCTCGGCCCCGACGGCCGCACGTTCGAGCGCATCCGAGGCGACAAGGCGCACCCGGCGTCGCAGGGCTACACGTGCGAGAAGGCGCTGCGCCTCGACCACTACCAGAACGGTCCTCACCGGCTGGACTCGCCGATGCGGCGTCGGCCCGACGGCACGTACGAGGCGATCGACTGGGACACGGCGATCGCCGAGGTCGCCGCCGGCTTCGCCCGGGTCCGCGACCGCTGGGGCGGGGCGTCGATCTTCTACTACGGCGGCGGCGGGCAGGGGAACCACCTCAGCGGCGGCTACTCGACCGCGACGCGGGCGGCGCTCGGGAGCCGCTTCCGGTCCAACGCGCTGGCCCAGGAGAAGACCGGCGAGTTCTGGGTCAACACCCAGATGCTCGGCGCCTACACGCGCGGCGACGTCGAGCACGCCGAGGTGTCGGTGTGGGTCGGCAAGAACCCGTGGCAGTCCCACAGCATCCCGCACGCCCGCACGACGCTGAAGGAGATCGCCCGCGACCCGCAGCGCTCGATGGTGGTCATCGATCCGCGACGGACCGAGACCGCCGAGCTGGCCGACTTCCACCTCGCCGTGCGCCCCGGGACCGACGCGTGGTGCCTCGCGGCGCTGGCCGCCGTGCTGGTGCAGGAGGACCTCGTCGACCGCCGGTGGTTCGCCGAGCACGGCGCGGGGCTCGACCGGCTCGAACCGGTGCTGGCCGCCGTCGACGTCGACCGCTACGCAGGGATCTGCGACGTCGACGTGGCGCTCCTCCGGGCCACCGCCCGCCGGATCGCCGGCGCCTCGAGCGTGGCGGTGTACGAGGACCTCGGTGTGCAGATGGGCCTGAACTCCACGCTCTGCAGCTACCTCGACAAGCTGCTCTGGGCGTTGACCGGCAACTTCGCCGTGCCCGGCGGCCAGTACGTGCCGACCTCGATCGTGGACCTGGCCGGCGGCAGCACGAGCGGGGCCACGCTCGACGACAGCCGACGCTCGCCGGTGGTCGGCGCGCCGATCATCGGCGGGCTGGTCCCGTGCAACGTGATCGCCGAGGAGATCCTCACCGACCACCCCGACCGCTACCGGGCGATGCTCGTCGAGTCGGCCAACCCGCTGCACTCGCTGGCCGACAGCCCCCGGATGCGCGAGGCGCTCGACGAGCTCGAGCTGGTCGTCGTGATCGACGTCGCCATGACCGAGACCGCGCAACGGGCGGACTACGTGCTGCCGGCCTCGTCGCAGTACGAGAAGGCCGAGGCGACGTTCTTCAACTTCGAGTTCCCCGACAACCACTTCCACCTGCGCCGGCCGTTCGTCGCGCCGCTGCCGGGCACGCTGCCCGAGCCCGAGATCCACGCCCGGATCGTCGAGGCGCTCGGCGTCCTCGACGACGTGGACCTGTCGCCGCTGGCTGCGGCGGCGGAGGAGGGGCGGGAGGCCTTCGGCGCGGCCCTCACCGCCTTCATGGGCGAGCACCCGGACCTGGCGCGATCCCTGCCCGTGATCCTCTACCGCACCCTCGGCCCCACCCTGCCCGAGGGCACGAGGTCGGCCGCGCTGCTGTGGGGCGCCGTCGGCATCGCCGCGCTCCAGCTGCGGCCGAGCATGGAGCGGGCCGGCTTCGAGGGTGAGGACATGGCGCTCGGCGACGCCGTGTTCCAGGCGATCCTCGACAGCCCCAGCGGCGTCGTGTTCAGCTCCGACGATCCCGAGGACAGCTGGGCGCGCGTGGCGACGGCCGACGGGCGCATCCACGTCGACAACGAGCTCATGATCGAGGCGCTGGCGGGGCTCGCCACCGCCGACGTGCCGGGCAGCGACCCCGACCTCCCGCTCGTGCTGTCGGCGGGGGAGCGGCGCTCCTTCACCGCCAACACGATCTTCCGCGGACCGGCGTGGCGCAAGCGCGACGCCGCCGGCGCCCTCCGGGTCTCCGAGGCCGACGCGGCCGCGCTCGGGCTGGCCGACGGGGACCCCGCACTGCTGAGCACCGAGCGCGGGACCGCCCGGGTCGTGGTCGAGGTGTCGCCGGCCATGCGGGCCGGGCACATCTCGCTGCCGAACGGGCTCGGCGTGACGGAGCGGCCCGGCGAGCAGCCGGTCGGCGTGGCGCCGAACGAGCTGACCTCGGGCGCCCACCGCGACCCGTACGCCGGGACGCCGCACCACAAGCACGTCCCGGCGCGCCTCGAGCCGCTCCGCGAGCCGGGCTGATCGACGGCCCGGGGCCGTCGGTGCGGGGCTCCGCACGACCCGAGCTGACGATCCGCACGCCTAGGGTGCGACCGTCCGGCGACGACAGGAGCGAGGGTGATGAGGATCGTGGTGCTCGGCGCCGGCTTCGGCGGGCTCGAGCTGACCTCCCGGTTGTCCGAGGAGCTGGGCGACGCCGCCGACGTCGTGCTGATCGACAAGGCCGACGGGTTCGTCTTCGGCTTCTCGAAGCTCGACGTGATGTTCGGCCGCACGGTCGCCGACGCCGTCGTCCACCCCTATGCGGACGTGGTGAAGCCCGGCGTGCGGTTCGTGCAGGCGGAGGTCACGTCGATCGACCCGGTCGGCCGGCGGGTCGGGACCGATGCCGGCACCTTCGACGCCGACGTGCTGGTCGTCGCGCTCGGTGCCGACCTGGATCCCTCGGCCACGCCCGGGCTCGTCGAGGCGGGCCACGAGTTCTACACGGTGGCGGGGGCGTTCGAGCTGCGCGACGTGCTGGCCGACTTCGGCGGCGGGCGGGTCGTCGTGGGGGTCACCTCGACGCCGTTCAAGTGCCCGCCGGCGCCGAGCGAGACCGCGCTGCTGGTGCACGACCACCTCACCGCCCTCGGCGTGCGCGACACATCCGAGATCGCGCTCGTCATGCCGCTCGGCCGGCCGATCCCGCCCTCCCCGGCGGCGTCCGAGGCGCTCCTCGAGGCCTTCGCCGCGCGCGGCATCGCCTGGCACCCCGAGCAGCTCGTCGCCTCGCTCGACCCGGCGAGGAAGGTCGCCGTCTGCGCCGACGGCACCGAGCTGCCGTTCGACCTGTTCCTCGGCGTCCCGGTGCACCGGGTGCCCGACGTGGTGGCGGCGTCCGGCCTGTGCGTCGACGGCTGGATCCCGGTCGACCCGCTGACCCTGCAGACGTCCTTCCCCGACGTGTACGCCGTCGGCGACGTGACGAGCGTGGGGACGCCCAAGGCCGGCGTGTTCGCCGAGGGCCAGGCGTCGGTGGTGGCCGACGCGCTGATCGCCCGGGTCCGGGCGGAGGGCGACGGCTCGACCTACGACGGCCGCGGCACCTGCTACCTCGAGTTCGGCCACGACCAGGTGGCCAAGGTCGAGGTGACGTTCCTCAGCGGGCAGGCGCCGAACGGCGCGCTCCAGGGACCGTCGGCCGAGCTCGCGGCGGACAAGCGGGACTTCGGCTCGACGCGGATCCGACGCTGGTTCGGCCGGGAGTGGCAGACGACGCCGGCGTGACCGCCGGTGCGAAGGGGAGGCGCAGCAGGGTGACGGGGAGGGACGAGGTGGACGCGACGGGATCGCACCTCGGCGGCCGGGTGGTGGTGGTCACCGGCGCCGGTGGGGGCTTCGGCCGGCTGATCGCCGAGATGGCGGCGGCGCGCGGCGCCCGGGCGGTGGTCGGCGACATCGACGGCGCCGCCGCGTCCTCGGTCGCCGGGGGGATCGTCGAGGCCGGCGGCGAGGCGATCGGGGTGACCGTCGACGTGTGCGACCGGGGACAGGTCGACGCCCTCGTGGCGGCGGCGGTCGATGCGTTCGGCGCCGTCGACGTGATGGTCAACAACGCGGGGATCATGCCGCTCGCCTTCTTCGCCGACCACGCCGACGCGGCCGAGGCGTGGGACCGCTGCATCGACGTGAACCTCAAGGGCACCCTGCACGGCATCTGCGCGGCCTACGACCGGATGGCGGCCCAGGGGCGGGGCCACGTCGTCAACATCTCGTCGATCTACGCCGGCGCCGGCACGCCCGGGTCGGGCGTGTACAGCGCCACCAAGGCGGCGGTGGCCGTGCTGTCGGACTCGCTCCGCAAGGAGTCCCAGGGCCTGATCAAGGTCACCGTCGTGCGGCCGACCGGTGTGCTGGGCACCGGCCTCGGTGCCGGGGTCGTCAACCCGGCGGCGATCGCGGGGATCACGGGGGCCAAGGCCGAGCCGTACATGGACAAGGTCATGGCGGCGCTGTCGGGCACGCTCGGGGGCGCGGCGACCGACGAGGACGATCCCGGGTTCTGGGCGATCGAGCCGGCGACGATCGCCGCCGAGGTCGTCCACGCGATCGACCAGCCGTGGGGCATCACGATCTCCGACGTCACCGTCCGGGCGACCGGCGAGGACTACACCATCTGAGGCACGCGCCATCTGGACGACGCCGTTGTCGGCGGGCGACGCCGCGTCCGGCCGACGCCGGGGCGGCCCGGTCAGCCCGCGTCGGGCCCGAGCACGTAGCGAGGTCCGGGGCCGCGATCGCCGGCCACGTCGTCGGGGTTCACGATTCGGCAGACTTTGAGCGACAGGCACCCGCAGCCGATGCAGGCGTCGAGCCGGTCGCGCAGGCGCTCGAGCACGGCGATCTGCTCGTCGAGCCGCGGCCGCCACGACGTCGAGAGCTGGTGCCAGTCGCGCTCGGTGGGCGCCCGGCCGTCGGGGAGCGCGTCGAGCGCCTCCTTGATCTCGTCCAGGCGAAGGCCGACCTCCTGGGCGATGCGGATGAACGACACCCGGCGGATCACGTCGCGGGAGTAGCGGCGCTGCCCGCCGTCGGTGCGCGTCGAGGTGATCAGGCCCTCGGACTCGTAGTAGCGGAGCGCCGAAGTGGCCACGCCGGTCCGCTCTGCGACGGCCCCGATCGACAGGTGGTGATCCACGTCACCGACGGTAGTCCCGCAGATCCTTGACCTCAAGTGAACTTCAAGTCCTACGGTCGTCCGCATGAGCGACGTGAACACGTGGATGGCGCTGCGCAGCGCCATGCAGGACGACGGACGGCCCCGGCGGGCCGTCGACCGGGCGACGTGGGGTCGGGTGGCGGCCTTCGCCCGGCCGCACAGGAAGCGGATCTCCGGCTACCTCGTCCTGTCGACGATCTCGGCCGGGCTCGGCGTGCTGATCCCGGTCCTGGCGGGCATCGCCGTCGACGAGATCGTCGACGGGTCCGGCGTCGGCGTCGTCGTCGGGATCGCCGTGGCGATCGCCGTGGTCTCGCTCCTCGACTCGGTCGTCGGCGTCGGCGAGCGCTTCGTGTCGGCACGGCTCGGTGAGGAGTTCATCCTCGACCTGCGCCGCCGCGTGTTCGACCACGTGCAGTCGCTGCCGGTGGCCTTCTTCAACCGCACCCGCACCGGCGCGCTGGTCAGCCGGCTCAACAACGATGTGATCGGGGCCCAGCGCGCCTTCACCTCCGCGCTGGCGGGGATCGTCACGAACGTCATCGTCGTGGCCCTCACCGTTGCGGTGATGGCGAGGCTGTCGTGGCCGATCACGCTCCTGGCGGTCGTGCTGCTGCCGCTGTTCGTCGTCCCGGCCCGGCGCGTCGGCGCGAAGGTCGGCGCGCTCGACCGCGAGGCCGCCGAGCACAACGCGGCGATGACGTCGCAGATGTCGGAGCGCTTCTCCGCACCCGGCGCCACGCTGGTCAAGCTGTTCGGCCGACCCGCCGAGGAGTCCGAGGCCTTCGGCGCCCGGGCCGGGCGGGTGCGCGACATCGGCGTCCGCACGGCGGTCGTCTCGGCGGTGTTCATGCGCAGCCTGTCGCTCGTGTCGGGCCTGGCGCTCGCGCTGATCTACGGCCTGGGCGGCGTGCTCGCCGTCCGGGGCCAGCTCGACGCCGGCACGATCGTGACGCTGGCGCTGCTGGTCAACCGCCTGTACGCCCCGTTGACGGCGCTGGCCACCGCCCGGCTCGACGTCGTGACCGCGATGGTGAGCTTCGAGCGGGTGTTCGAGGTGCTCGACATCGAGCCCCTCATCCGCGAGCCCGAGCGGCCCCGGCCGCTGCCGCCCGGACCGGTGTCGGTCGAGCTGGACCACGTCCGCTTCGCGTACCCGGCCGCCGACCGCATCTCGCTGGCCTCGCTCGAGGAGGTGTCCGTGCTCGACGACCGCCTCGGCCGCGAGGTCCTCCACGACGTCTCGCTGCACGCCGGACCGGGCCGGACGGTGGCGCTCGTGGGCCCGTCGGGCGCGGGCAAGTCGACGATCGCGTCGCTCGTGCCCCGCCTGTACGACGTGGACGCGGGCGCCGTGCGCATCGGCGGGGTCGACGTCCGTGACCTCAGCTTCGCCGACCTGCAGCGCGCCGTCGGCGTCGTCACCCAGGACGGCCACCTGTTCCACGACACCGTGCGGGCGAACCTGCTCTACGCCGCGCCCGCCGCCGACACCGACGAGCTCTGGCACGCGCTGTCGGCGGCCCGCCTCGACGAGGTGATCCGCTCCCTGCCCGACGGGCTCGACACGGTCCTGGGCGAGCGGGGCTACCGCCTGTCCGGCGGCGAGCGCCAGCGGTTGACGATCGCCCGGCTGCTGCTGGCCGGGCCGCGCGTCGTCGTGCTCGACGAGGCCACCGCCCACCTCGACGCCGAGTCGGAGCACGCGGTGCAGGAGGCGCTGGCCGTGGCCCTCGCCGGGCGGACGGCGATCGTGATCGCGCACCGGCTGTCGACCATCCGCTCAGCCGACGAGATCTGCGTCGTCGAGGGCGGACGCGTCGTCGAGCAGGGGACCCACGCCGAGCTCCTGGCCCGGGACGGTCGCTACGCCGACCTGTACCGCACGCAGTACGCCGACCAGGACGTCGTGCCCTGACCCGGACGGCGTCACGTCGACGGGCCTGAGACCTATCGGCACCCGGCAGCGTCGCCGCCGCGGGCGACGTGGGCGCCGGTGCGTCAGGCGTGCTCGTCGACGGTGACGACCCGGGCGCCGTCGAGCGCCCCGGCGTCGCGCCAGCGCTCGAGGTACCCGGCGTACTCGAGCAGGCTGCCGGTGTAGACGAGGTTGCGGGCGGCCTTGGCGTCGCGGCCCTGCTCTGAGTTGTAGTAGCCGGGCGTGCAGCTCGTGGAGTAGCCGGCGATGCCCATCGCCACGCCGAGCAGCAGCTGCAACCACTCCTCCTCGGCCTCGGGCGTGGCCTCGATCGTGGCGATGCCGCGCTCCTCGCACGTCGCGATCAGCCACGCGACGTGCTCCGCTGACTTCGACAGGAAGTGGAGGAAGTTCGTCCCGAAGCCCGCCTGCACGAGGCTGATCATCAGGAGGTTCGGGAAGTCGGCGGAGAGGATGCCGTGGAGGGTGTGGGCGCCGTCGTGCCACCGCTCGCTCATCGCCACGCCGCCCCGACCGCGGGGGTCGAACCCGAGCCGGTGCTCGAGGTCCGTCGTGACCTCGAACCCCGAGGCGAACACGATCACGTCGACCGGGTGCTCGACGCCGCCGGCGACGATGCCGTGCTCGGTGATCTCCTGCACGCCCCGGCCGTCGGTGTCGACGAGGTGCACGTTCGGGCGGTTGAACGCCGGCAGGTACTCGTCGTGGAAGCACACCCGCTTGCAGTGCTTGCCGTACCAGGGCTTCAGCCGCTCGGCGGTCTCGGGGTCCTCGACGATCTCGTCGACCCTCGCCCGCAGCGCCTCCATCGTCTCGAAGTCGGAGCGCTCGAGGCGGGCGGCCAGCTCCGGGTCGTCGACCGCGGTCTGCGTGTCGTCCCACATGACCCGGGTCCAGCCGTCGCCGACCAGGTCCCGCTCGGGCTTCTTGCCGGTGACCGCCTCGGTGAAGTTGCGGACCCGCTCGGCGTGCCACCCCTCGGGGAGGCTGCGGAACCACTCCTCGTCGGTCGGGCCGTTGTCACGCTGGCCGACCGGTGACGGCGTGCGCTGGAACACGTAGAGCTCCTTCGCCGCTTCGGCCAGGCGGGGGACCGCCTGCACCGCGGTGGCGCCGGTGCCGATGATCGCGACGCGCTTGTCGGCGAGGCCGTCCATCGGCACGCCCGGGGCACCGCCGGTGACCGAGTAGTCCCAGCGGCTCGTGTGGAAGGCGTCGCCCCGGAAGGCGGCGATGCCGGCGATGCCGGGCAGCTTGGCCTTGTGGAGGATCCCGCCGGCGGTCACGAGGAACCGGGCCGACAGCACGTCGCCACGGCTGGTCGTCACGTCCCAGCGGAGCCGCGCCTCGTCCCACACGGCCTCGTCGATCTCGGTCTGGAAGAGGGCGTGCGGGTACAGGTCGTAGTGCCGGCCGAGTAGCTGGCAGTACGAGAAGATCTCGACCGCGCTCGCGTACTTCTCGGTGGGCATGTAGCCCGTCTCCTCGAGCAGCGGGAGGTAGGTGTAGGACTCGACGTCGCACATGCAGCCGGGGTAGCGGTTCCAGTACCACGTGCCGCCGAAGTCGCCGGCCTTGTCGACGATGCGGATGTCGGTGACGCCCCGGGCCTTCAGGTCGATCGCCGTCAGCATGCCGGCGAAGCCGCCGCCGACGATCAGGACCTCGACGTCGTCGCGGATCGGGTCGCGGTGGAAGCCGGGGTCCGCGAAGGGGTCGCGGTCGTAGCCGGCGAAGTCGCCCTCGATGTCGGTGTACTGCGCCATCCCGTCGGCGCGCAGGCGCTTCGCCCGCTCCGCCTGGTATCGCTCGCGCGCCGCGGCCAGCCCGGCGTCGGACGGGTCGGGCGCGTTCTGGTCGGGATCGGTCATCGGTCGGCTTCCCTTCGTGGCGCTGGACGGCCGGCGCAGGTCGGGGGGCGGCCGGCGAGGTCACGTGCAGCGGTCCCACACGCTAGGGCGGCGGGCCGCAGGATCTGACATCGCGTCAGAAACCGCCGGTGGTGGCCTACCGTCTCGGGCGACCGACGAGGAGGGCGGACCGTGACAGGCGCCGGAGCCGAGACCGACCTGGCCGTGATGCTGCGCACCCTGCGGCCCGCCGTGCGACCCGACGACTACGTGGTGGCGCTGGTGCCGACCGCTGGCCCGTCCCCGCTCGGCGGCGTCGACGTGGCCGCGACGATCGTCGAGGACGAGGGCACCACGGTGGTCCTGGCCCGGGCCGAGGCCGATCGGGTGGGCCTCGCCTACGACTTCGTCGGGTCGTGGATCACGCTCGGCGTGCGCTCCTCGCTCGAGGCGGTGGGGCTGACCGCGGCCGTCTCGACGGCGCTGGCGGCGCGGGGGATCAGCTGCAACGTGCTGGCCGGGTTCCACCACGACCACCTGCTGGTGCCCGTGGCCCGGCGCGACGACGCGCTCGCGGCCCTGGACGCGCTCGCCGGGACCTGACCGGTCCCGGAGGCCGCTGCGGTACCGTGCGATCGAGGCCGGGACCACGCCGAACAGGAGCGAGCGCGACCGTGAGCGACGACATCACCGACCCGTCCTCGGAGGAGGACGGCGAGCACGGCCGGGTCTTCGGACCCGACTGCTACACGAAGTCGGGCCGCCTCAAGAAGGACGTGTACGAGGCGGAGCTCGAGCGGCTGCAGATCGAGCTCGTGAAGCTGCAGGAGTGGGTGCGCCGGACGGGCGAACGGGTGGTGGTCCTGTTCGAGGGCCGTGACGCGGCGGGCAAGGGCGGCGCGATCACCCGCATCACCGAGTCGACGAACCCCCGGGTGGTGAGGGTCGTCGCGCTGGGCACGCCGAGCGACCGCGAGCGGACCCAGTGGTACTTCCAGCGCTACGTCGAGCAGCTGCCCGCGGCCGGCGAGGTCGTCCTGTTCGACCGGTCCTGGTACAACCGGGCCGGCGTCGAACGGGTGATGGGCTTCGCCACCGAGGAGGAGGTCGAGGAGTTCCTCCGGTCGTGCCCGCAGTTCGAGGCGATGCTCCAGCGCTCGGGGATCGTGCTCATCAAGTACTGGTTCTCGGTGAGCGACGACGAGCAGGAGCGGCGGTTCCAGGAGCGCATCGACAACCCGCTCAAGCGCTGGAAGCTCTCGCCGATGGACATCGAGTCCCGCGCCCGCTGGCAGGAGTACTCCTACGCCAAGGACGAGATGTTCGCCGCGACCGACACGAGGCACTCGCCGTGGTGGGTGGTCGACGGCGAGGACAAGCGCTCGGCGCGCCTCAACTGCATCCGGCACCTGCTGTCGCAGATCCCCTACGACGAGGCCGATCCGCCGGCGGTCGAGCTCCCGCCGCGCCCGGATCGCCGCGACGGCTACGTCCGGCCGCCGATCGACACGCAGACCTTCGTGCCCGAGCGCTACTGACGGCCGCCGCGCCGGGCGTCGCGGACGGAGCGGCGTCGTGGAGAACCCACCGGCGCGCCGCCGGCCGTGGCAGGCTCCGGGCGTGGGAGTGGACGTGGGAGAGGACCCGACGTTCGTCGAGCGGCTGCCGCCTCCGTCGAAAGAGCGGTTCGAGCAGCTGGGTCGGCGGCGCGAGCTGCGCGCCGGCGGCGTGCTCGTGCTCGAGGGCGACGTCGCGAACCGGGCCTGGCTGGTGCTCGACGGGCTCGTCAAGGTCGAGTCCTCCCACCCCGACGGTCGGTCGCCGATCCTGGCGCTGCGCGGCGCCGGCGAGCTGATCGGCGAGGTCGGCGCGCTCGACGGCGGCGGTCGCTCCGCCAGCGTGACCGCCGTGCTGCCCACCGCCGTCCGGGAGTTCTCGAGCGACGAGCTGCGCGAGGCCGTGCGGACCGATCCCGACACCGCGTTCGCCCTGCTCGCCCACCTGAGCGGGCGGCTGCGCGAGGCGGACCGGTTCCGCGTGAGCTACATGGGCGACGACGTGCCGCGCCGTCTGGCCGACTGCCTGTGCTCGCTCGCCGACCGCCACGGGCGCTCGACGCCCGACGGGCGCGGCGTCGAGATCGACCTGCCGCTCAGCCAGGAGGACCTGGCCAGCCTCATCGCAGCGTCCCGCGACTCGGTGGCCCGGACGCTGCACGGCTGGCGCAACCGGGGCCTCGTGACGACCGGGCGGCGGACGATCGTGATCGTCGACGTCGAGCGCTTCGAGGCGAGCTCGGGCTAGGTCGGGACCCGGGCGCCGCGTGGAGCATTCCACGTTCGCAACGTGGCGCCCGCCGCAGCGGGGGCACGTCGGGTCCGGGAAGATGGCCCCGGCACCACCGGTACGTCGCCCCATCGGGTGGTGCACCACAGCTCGGCGGTCGGGTCCCGGCCGTCGACGGAGCGATCGCCGAACGCTGCTCGGGAGAGGGCGGCCGGCCCCCGGACCCTCGGGTCCGGGCGCTCCGCGCCCGGGCACCGGCACGCCGTCACCGGGGGCGGGCGCCCTCGAACAGCACGTCGACCGCCTGATCGATCCGGGCGTTGACCACGCGGATCGAGTGGTGGCCGAGCCACCAGCCCCGCAGCAGGGTGCTGAGCAGCGACGTGGTCAGCATGGTGACGACCGGGACGTCCTCGGGCGCGGTGTCGGTGAGCGCCTCGCCGACCGCAGCGAAGAAGCGCTGGCTGTACGCGGCGAACGGCTCGACGACCGCGGGGTCCTTCGACACCTCCAGCACGCTCAGCAGCTGGAAGTAGCTGGGGTGCCGCTCGAAGGCCCCCACGGCCCGGCGGAGGAGCAGCCGCAGCCGCTCGGCGTCGGTGCCGCGCTCGGGCCGTCGACGCCGCATCGCCTCGTCGAAGCTCGCGCTCCACTCGAGCAGCACGTGCGCGAACAGCTGCTCCTTCGAGGGGAAGTAGCGGTAGAGCGTGCCGAGCGCCACGCCCGCGCCGACCGCCACGTCGCGCATCTGGATCTCGTCGTAGCCGTGCTCGGACAGGAGGTCCATCGCCGCGTGGACGATGCGCCGGCGCCGGTCCCGCTGCGCCGCCGTGGTCGGCTCCGCGGGCCGGATCGACCCGGGGCCGACGGCGTCGGGAGCGTCGGGCACGAGGCGGTCCATGTCCGTCGAGTGTAGGCCGCCGCCTCGCAAGAACTGGAACCTCGTTCTAGTGTCGGGTCCGCTGCTCCCGGCCGCCGAGCCGGGCCGCCGACCCAGGGGGATCGCTCGTGCTGGACTTCCGCATCGTCGACGCCGACAACCACTACTACGAGGCGACCGACGCCTTCACCCGCCACCTCGACCCCGCCATGGCCAAGCGGACGATGCAGTGGGCCGACGTCGACGGCAAGCGCCGCCTCCTGGTCGGCGGCTCGATCAACCGGTTCATCCCCAACCCGTCGTTCTCGCACCTCGCGCAGCCGGGTTCGCTCTCGGACTTCTTCCGCGCCCGGTCCGGGGTCGGCGACCTCCGCGCCGCGTTCGGCGAGCTCCAGCCCATCGAGCAGCGGCCCGAGTACCGGGATCGCGACGCCCGGCTCGCGGTCATGGACGAGCAGGGCATGGAGGCCTGCATCATGCTGCCGACGCTCGGCGTGGGCATGGAGACCGCGCTCGAGTCGGACCCGCAGGCCTGCACCGCAGCGTTCCGGGCGTTCAACCGCTGGCTCGACGACGACTGGGGCCTGGCCTACCAGGACCGAATCTTCTCGGCGCCGTACGTCACGCTGCTCGACCCCGAGTGGGCGGTGGAGGAGCTCCGGTGGGCGCTCGACGCCGGCGCGCGGGTCGTGCTGATGCGGCCGACGTCGGTCTGGGGCGCCGAGGGTCGGCGCACCCCGGGCGACCCCCGACACGACGCGTTCTGGTCGCTGCTCGACGAGTCGGGCGTGACGCTCGTTCTGCACAGCGGCGATGCGGGCTACGGCCCGTACGAGGAGCTCTGGGGCATCTCGGAGGAGATGCAGGCGTTCAAGGTGCCGACGCTGAAGCGCCTGCTGTCGGCCAACCCGATCCGCGACACGATGGCGTCGTTCATGGCCGACCGCATCTTCGAGCGCTTCGACAACCTGCGGATGGCCACGGTGGAGACCGGCGCCGACTGGGTCCGGCCGCTCCTGAAGAAGCTCGCGGCGCTGCACGTGCAGCTGCCCGGCACCTTCGGCGAGGACCCCGTCGAGCTCTTCCGCCGCCACGTCTGGGTCTCGCCGTTCTTCGAGGACGACGTGCTCGACCTCGTCGACGCCGTCGGCGTCGGCAACGTCCTGTTCGGTTCGGACTGGCCCCACGTCGAGGGCCTCGCCGAGCCGTCGGAGTTCGTCGCCGAGCTCGAGGGCCTCGACGACGACGACGTGCGGCGCATCATGCGCACGAACGCGCAGGAGCTGCTGACGCCCCGACCGCGCTGAGCCGGGCGGCGGCCCGACCGGCTCGCCTCAGCCGCGCGCCCGGTCGAGCTGCGCCATCTCGTCGTCGGAGAGGGTCAGCGCCGCAGCCGCGACGTTCTCGCGAAGGTGCGCGACCGACCCGGTGCCCGGGATCGGGAGGACGACCGGGCTGCGGTGCAGCAGCCAGGCCAGCGCGACCTGGCCGGGCGTCGCATCGTGGGCGGCCGCGACCTCGGCCACGACGCCGCCCGGCGCCGCGAGGTCGCCCGCCGCGAGCGGGAACCAGGGGATGAAGCCGATGCCGTTCGCGTCGCAGTGGTCCAGGACGTCCTCGGACGACCGGTCGGCGACGTTGTAGAGGTTCTGGACGGTCGCGATCGGCACGACGGCCCGCGCCGCCTCGATCTCGTCGACCGACACCTGCGACAACCCGACGTGGCGGACGAGGCCCTCGTCCTGCAGCTCCTTCAGGACGCCGAACTGCTCGTCGGCGGGCACGGCCGGGTCGATGCGGTGGAGCTGGAAGAGGTCGATGCGCTCCACACCCAGGCGCCGGAGGCTCATGAGGCACCCCTGCCGCAGGTACTCGGGCCGGCCGAGCGGCGCCCAGATCCCGGGGCCGTGGCGGGTGAGCCCGCACTTCGTCGCCACGACCACGCCGTCGTAGGGGTGCAGCGCGTCGTGGATGAGGCGCTCCGAGACCTCGGGGCCGTACGAATCGGCCGTGTCGATGAAGTCGACCCCGAGCCCGGGCAGCGCCCGCAGCACGGCCAGCGCCTCGTCGACGTCCGCCGGCTCGCCCCACACGCCCTCGCCCGTGATGCGCATGGCGCCGAAGCCGAGCCGCGTGACCGTCAGGTCGCCACCGATGTCGAACGTGGCCGGCGAGGGGTTGTTCCATTCCATCTTCGTCATGGCAGACGATCTACCCCGTCGAGCGCGGGTGGAGCGCGCACCTCCGCTGCCGGTGCGGCCCTCACACGCGGTGCCGGTGCGGCCCTCACGAACGGTGCCGGTGCGGCCCTCACAAACGGTGCCGGTGCGGCCCTCACAAACGGTGCCGGTGCGGCACACTGCCCCTGTGGCCGCCGCAGCGGCGACCACCCACACCCGAGGAGCCCGCCATGGACGACGACGCAGTGCTGAACCGGATCGGCGACCTGGTCGACGAGGAGCACCGCCTCCGAGACCACATCTCCTCCGGCGCGGAGCTCGGCGACGAGGACCGGGCGCGGCTCGACGAGATCGAGCGCCAGCTCGACCAGTGCTGGGACCTCCTCCGACAGCGCCGAGCGCGGGAGGAGTACGGCGCCGACCCCGACGGCGCGACCGCCCGACCCGAGGACACCGTCGAGCACTACCGCCAGTAGGGGGCCCCGGATCTCACCCACCACGGTCGGTCCGCCGCGACGCGTCCACCGAGCACCGGGGTCGCTCCACATCCACCGGTGACACGGGCGCAGCCTCCTCCTAGCGTGCGGCCATGCGAAGGCTCCGTGTCCTCCTCGTCGCCGTGCTCGGCTGCGCCGTCCTCCTCGTCGCGGCTCCCGCGGCCTCCGCCGGCGGGCTGCCGAAGCCCCAACCCGGGAGCACCTCGGGAGGTGACCAGTACTTCCCGGCGGCCGGCAACGGCGGCTACGACGTCCTCCACTACGACCTGACGCTGGACTACACGCCGGCCACCCGCGCGCTCACCGCACGGGCGATCGTCGCCGCGACCGCGACCTCCACGCTCTCGTCGTTCAGCCTCGACCTCCGTGACCTCACCGTCGCCAAGCTGACGGTGAACGGGCTGCCGGCCCGGTTCACGCAGACCGGTGGGGAGCTCGTCGTCACGCCGCGGCTGCCGCTGCTCAAGGGCCTGCCCTTCATCGTCGTCGTCGACTACGGCGGCACGACCGGCCAGCCCGAGGACAACACGGGTGCCCTCTACGGGTGGATCTCCTACGACGACGGCGCCTTCATCGGCAACGAGCCCGAGGGGGCCAGCACCTGGTACCCCGTGAACGACACGCCGAAGGACAAGGCCACCTACAGCTTCACCGTGACGGTCCCGCAGGGGACGACCGCCGTCGCCAACGGCACGCTCCTGTCGCAGAGCACCCGGAACGGCCGCACCACCTCGAAGTGGGTCGCGACCGACCCGATGGCGAGCTACCTGTCGATGGTCGCCACCGGCGACTACACGATCACCCGGAGCCGCACCGCGTCCGGCCTGCCGATCCTGAACGCGGTCGACGACGACCTGTCGGCCGAGGACAAGGCGGCGACGGCCGAGGTGCTGGCCAAGCAGCCCGAGATGATCGACTTCTTCCAGACGCGGTTCGGCCGCTACCCGTTCTCGTCGTTCGGCGCCGTGGTCGACGACGACACGGATGCGGGCTACGCGCTCGAGAACCAGACCCGTCCGATCTACTCAGGGGCACCCGACGAGTCGACGGTGGCCCACGAGCTCGCGCACCAGTGGTTCGGCAACAAGGTGACCCTCGGCCAGTGGCGCGACATCTGGCTCAACGAGGGCTTCGCGACCTACGCCGAGTGGCTCTGGGGCGAGCACACCGGCACCGACTCGCCGCAGGCGGGCTACGACTTCGTGATGTCGATCCCGGCGTCGAGCTCGTTCTGGACGGTGCCCACGGCGGATCCCGGCCCCGAGGACCTGTTCGCCGCCGCCACCTACTACCGAGGCGGTGCGTTCCTCCACGCCCTGCGGCTGACGATCGGCGACGACGCGTTCTGGACGGTCATCCGCCAGTGGGCGGCCCGTCCGTCCTGGGTGCCGGTGAGCACGGCGGACCTCCTGGCGCTGAGCGAGAAGGTGTCCGGGCGCCAGCTCGACACCCTGTTCGACGAGTGGCTCTACCAGCCCGACAAGCCGGCGCCGGTCTGAGCCGGCACCCGGGGCCCCGGGGCGCCGCAACATCTCACCCGTGCGTTGGACGGCGCGCGACGAGGGCCGACCCCGCGGGGTCGGCCCTCGCCGTGTCCGCACTCGGCGTGCCGAGTGGTCGAGCGATCCCGGGGACGGCTGCGCCGGCCCCAGGGATCAGACGCTCCTGGGAGTGCCCGTCCGGCCTCGGGTGACCGCCCGGAAGATCAGCAGCGCGATCACCGCACCGATGATCGAGCCGATGATGCCGGAGAGCTGCAGCGCACCGTCGGACGCGTCACGGCCGAACAGCAGCCAGCCGAGGAACCCGCCGACCAGCGAGCCGACGAGCCCGAGGACGAGCGTGCCCAGCACGCCCATCGGATCGGGTCCCGGCACCAGCGCCCGTGCGATGAAGCCGGCCAGCAGTCCGATGATCAGTGCCCAGATGATCCACATGGCGACGCCTTTCCACCCCGTGCGGACCGTTTCCGCACGCAACCGGACGGTTCCCATGGGGTGGGCGATCGAAACGTGACCTAGCGGTCGAGCGCCCGCTCGAGCAGCCGTGCGCTGTCGGCGAGGCCGCCCGGACGGCTGCGGGCGGCCCAGGTCGCCCGGTAGCCGTCGACGAGCGCCGCCAGCTCCGCGTCCTCGTCCGCCCGGTTCGACGCCGGCGCGCCGAGCCGCTCGAGCAGCCGGAGGGCGCCCTGGCGCGCCAGGCCGATGGCCACGTCGAGCTCGGCGCGGATGACGTCGCCGTCGTCGACCGTCGGCCGGGCCCGGCCGAGGTCGGCGCGCGCCCGGTCCAGGTCGTCGACGGTGGCACGGACCGCGTCGGGGTCGGCCCGGCCGTCGCTGAGGTCGGGCACCTCGGCGACGAGCGGCGGCACCAGCGGGCTCACGTTGAACGCTGCGGCGCCGGTCCGCGTCGCGACCGAGCCGATCGTCACGAGCACCTCGCCGAGCAGCCCTGCGTCGTCGCCGTGCAGGGCGTCGAGCACGGGGCCCAGGTCCAGGTCCGCGTTGGTCGCGGCGCACCAGGCGACGGCGCCGCCGAACGCGATGGCGGGATCGCTCACCGACGGCGGCTGGTGGTGGCCGTTGTCGCCCCAGTCGGTGACGAGCAGGCCTCGCACACCGTGGTCCCGCGCCGCGGTGGCGGCGTCGAGCAGGTTGCCGCGGGCGTTGTCGAGGCGGCCGACGAACGAGTTCCACGACGACGTCCCCGGTACGACCCACGGTGCCGGCCCGGCCTCGAGGAACGGCCGGAGGAGGGAGGCGAAGTCGGTCGGTGCGCCGGCGTCGATGCCCAGCCCGGCCATGATCCGGGCGACGAAGGGGTCGAGGTCGACCGGCGGCCGGTCGGGCGCCTCGTAGTTCCACACGAGCGGGGTGAGGTCCCCGTCGGGCAGGCCGTCGACCAGCTCGGGGTGGTGGCCGAGCACGTCGCCCCAGAGCTGGACGGACCGGCCCTCGTTGAGCAGCGGGTCGACGATGCGTCGGAGGTGCTCGAGGTAGACGCGGCCCACGCCCTCGGTCGCGACCCGTGCCGCGCTGGCACCCCGACCCAGCTCGAACGTCTCGTCGCAGCCGACGTTGACCGTGGGGGAGGTGATCGCCGCGCCCTGCTCCCGCACGAGGTCCAGCACGAACCGTGCGTTGTCCTCGGTCGGGGCGAGGACGCCGGGCGGCCAGCGGAAGCCCGGCACGATCTCGGCGCCGTCGGGGCACTCGGCCCGCTCCCGGTAGCGGGGGAGCGCGAGCCACCGCCCCATGTGGCCGAAGCAGTTCTGGTTGGCGACGAGCTCGATCCCGGCCGCAGCGCAGCGCTCGTCGAGCCAGCGCAGGTCCTCGGGCGTCAGGGGCGAGGCGTCGCGCCACACGTCCTCGTGCCCGGTGTAGGCGAAGGTGTGCTCGACGTAGAGCTGGAGGTGGTCGTAGCGGCAGCGCTCGAGCAGCCGGACCAGGCGCGCGAGCGTGGCCCGGGTCGGCACGCGGTCCCGGCTCACGTCGAGCATGAAGCCGCGGACGGCCACGTCGGGGTGGTCCGACACGTGCACGTGGGGGAGCGACCCGTCGCGGTCGCGCAGCTGCGCGACCGTCTGCAGGCCGTACCGCCGACCGGCGTCGTCGGCGTGGCGCAGCAGCGCGCCGTCGTCGTCGACCGCGAGCTCGTAGCCCTGGGCGGGCAGGCCGGCGTCGAGGGCGATCCGCAGCTCGGCCGTGCTGCGGCGGCTCGGGTCGTGGGACCGCACCGCACGCGGCCTCGGGAACAGCGTCGGCGGCGGTGCCCCGCTCATCGTCCGCCGCCCCGACCCACGGCGGCGAGCGTACGTGCTCAGCCCTCGGCGGACCGTCGGTTGGGGCCGGCGACGTCGGCCAGGCGCTCCGACCACTCCCGGACGAGGTCGTCGGTGTCGGTGTCGTCGGGGTGGAAGCCAGGGCGCAGGTAGCCGAGGAGGTTGCGCAGGAACCACGGGCTGAGCAGCCGCTGGCGTCGGAGGTTCCGGTGGAACCGGCGCCGGTGCGCGCGGGTGATCCCGTCGCGGTCCTCCCAGACGGCGCGCCCCCACTCGACGGCCACCGAGCCGGCCAGGACCGTCGAGGTGACGGCGAACCCTGCGACGCGGACGGCGTACCCGCCGCCCGCCGCCTCCATGACGTCGAACGCGACGTTCTTGTGCTCGAGCTCCTCGAGCGCGTGCCAGGCGATGAGGGGCTCGATCGCCTCCTGGCCGAACAGCGTGGCCCGGGTCCGGGGGTCCGACAGCACCGCCTCGGCCAGCAGGCCGGTGTAGTGCTCGGCGGCCGCCGTGGCCGCGATCGGGAGGGTGGCCGGTGGGAGGCGGGCGATGAGGTCGCACAGCACGCCGATCGTCCGGTCGGCGCGCTCGGTGCGGTAGCCCATCGACGCCAGCCGCTCGTTGAGGCGCCGGTGCTCCCGGCCGTGCATCGCCTCCTGGCCGATGAAGCCCTTCACCTGCTGCTGGAGCACGGGATCGTCGGCCACCGCGGCCCGGTGGCGGCGCACCGAGGCGACGAAGAAGTCCTCGCCGTTCGGGAACACCGCGGAGAGCGTGGCGAGGAAGTGGCTGAAGATCGGGTCGTCCGGGACGATCCACGCCGACATCTCGTGCCGGGCGTGGTCGTGGCGGAGCCGTCGGACGGGGATGCGCCGGTCGGCCGAGGGCCGGGACGGCAGCCCCGATCGGCGGGCCGCGCGCCGGTGGCCGCGGCGCGACCGGGGCGGGCGCGCCGCAGGGTCGGGTCCGGCGGTCGGCGGGGCGTGGGTGGTGGGCGTGGTCACGTGCGGCCTCCGGGTCCGGGCGGTGGGGTGCGGGCGAGGGCGGCGGCGAGCGGTGCCAGGCGGGCCGCCGACGCGATGACCTCGTCGGGATCGCCGAAGCCCTCCATGCGCGACACGGCGGCGCCCTGCAGCAGCGCGAAGGCGAACTCGACGATGCGACGGGCGGCGTCGCGGTCGTCGATCTCGGGCGAGAACCAGAGGAGCAGGTCGACCACCGTCTCCTCGAGGCTGGCGGCGACGCCGTGGACGATGCTCCGCAGCTCGTCGTCGGTGCGGGCGGCGACGACCACCTCGAGCACGGCGGCGAAGGTCGGGCCGGCGGCGATGTCCCACAGCGCCTCGACGGCCCGGTCGAGCGTCCGCTCCTCGGCCGGGACCTGCCGGAACGCCTCGGTGAAGGCCCGGGCGTGTCGGTCGAAGAGCTGCTCCACCGCGGCGACCACGAGGTCCCGCTTGGTGGGGTAGTGGTGGGTCTGCGCGCCCCGGGACACGCGGGCGTGGTCGGCGACGAGCCGGGTGGTGGTGCCCGCGTAGCCGTACTCGACGAGGCAGTCGATCGTCGCCGTCAGCAGGGCCTGCTGGGTCGCGGCGCTGCGGTCCTCCTGCGTCCTCGGCGCGGTGTTCGTGAGCGGTGCGGCCCGCTGCGGACTGGGCGCCACGGTCGTGCCTCCTGGGTCGGGGTCGGCGTGCTTGGCCTGTCGGGGTCGGCCGGATGTCGGGGCGGCCAGCTGTCGGGATCGACCGGTTCCAAGAAACCGACCGGCTGGTTTGTTTCTACGACGGATCCGGACCGGGCGCAACCCCCGACCGTCCGGCCGCGACGCCGCCCGGTCCGCCTAGCGTCGACACGGTGAGCGAGCACGCCGCCTCCCTCGAGCCGCTGACCGGCGGCGCCGGGACGAACCTGATCGGCTCGCTGGGCGCGCCCGACCTCGACGCGGCCGGCTACGTCGAGTCCGAGTGGCGCTGCACCGGCACGGCGACCTCCTACCGGGCCCCCGCCGGACTGCCGGCCGACGGTCGGTGGGCGCTCGAGCCCCGGGACCGGGCCGGGTACCGGACCCGCGCCGTCGTGCGGCGCCCCGCCGATCCGGCCGCCGCCAGCGGCGTGCTCGTCGTCGAGTGGTTGAACGTGAGCAGCGGTGCCGACGCCGCGCCCACCTACGGGTTCGCCGCGCCCGAGCTGGTCCGCCGGGGCCACACGTGGGTCGGCGTGTCGGCGCAGTGGGCCGGCATCGTCGCCGCGCCGGCGCTCGTCGACGTCGGCGGCGCCGGCGGCCTCCTCGCGCTGCAGGAGGCGGACCCGGAGCGCTACGGCGACCTGCACCACCCCGGCGACGCGTACTGCTTCGACCTCTTCACGCAGGTGGCCACCGGGTTGCTCGGCGGCGCGGCGGCCGGGGAGGCCGTGGCCGCCGGGCCGCTCGAGGGCCTGCGGCTCCGCCGGGTGCTGGCGGTCGGCGAGTCGCAGTCCGCCTACGCCCTGACGACCTACGTCAACGGCGTGCAGCCGCTCACCGGGCGGTTCGACGGCTTCCTGATCCACAGCCGGGGCGGGCCGGCCATGCCCCTCGGCGAACCCGGTCGGGGCGTCGACCTCGAGGAGGGCCGCCACGACCCTGCTGTGGTCGTCCGGGACGACCTCGACGTGCCGGTGCTGGTGCTCGAGACCGAGACCGACGTGCTCGGGCACCTCGACTACCTCCCCGCCCGCCAGGACGACGGCGTCCGGTTCCGGCTCTGGGAGGTCGCCGGCGCCGCCCACGCGGACCGATCGCTCGTCGGCGACTTCGAGACCTTCCTCGGCTGCGAGGACCCGGTCAACCGGGGCCAGCAGCGCTTCGTCGTCCGCAGCGCCCTCGCCCACCTCGTCGGGTGGACCGACGGCGGCGCCGGTCCCCCGGCGGCCGCCCGGCTCCTCGTCGAGGGCGACGTCGCCGAGGGGCGACGCGGGCTGCGGTACCGGACCGACGACGTCGGCAACGTCCTCGGCGGCGTGCGCACGCCCTGCGTCGACGCGCCGGTCGAGGTCCTGTCGGGCATGGCGTCGCCGGGCGCATCCCACGTGTGCCGGCTCTTCGGGCGGCGGGCGCCGGCCGACGAGACGGTGCTGCGGGCGCGGTACGGGTCGGTGCAGGCCTACCTGGACGCGTACGAGGGTGCGACCGACGCCGCGGTCCAGGCCGGCTTCGTGCTCGCCGACGACCGCGACGAGGTGCTCGCCGACGCCCACCCGGAGCTCATCACCTGGTGACGAGCCGAGCGGGCTCGTCGGTCCGCCCGCGTCGGCGAACCCGGCGGGTGACGGACCGGTCAGTCGTCGAGGCTGCCGAGGTCGTCGGGGACGTCGACGGCGTGCTGGCGCAGCACGTCGAGCGGGACGAGATCGAGCACGCGCTCGTTGGTCGACGCCAGCACGACCGGTGCCGCGGCGCCGTCCCGGTGGGCGCGGAGCCAGTTGACGGCGGTCACGCACCAGCGGTCGCCCGGCACGAGTCCCGGGAAGCGGTACATCGGGGCCGGCGTGACCAGGTCGTTGCCGATCGAGCGCTGGTGCTCGAGGAACTCGGCCGAGACGACCGCGCAGATCGTGTGGCTGCCGAGGTCCTCGGGACCGGTCCGGCAGCAGCCGTCGCGGAAGAAGCCGGTGAGCGGCTCGGTGCCGCACTCCTGGAGCGGGCCGCCGAGCACGTTGCGCTCCACCTCGGAGCCGGCGCTCGACGGGTCGGACTGCGACGGGTGCTGCACGCCCCCAGCCTGCCCCAAGTCAGGGCGGCTCAGAGGCGGCGGGCGCGATCGAGGCGGGCGATCGCCCGGTGGTGCTCGGGATCCTGCCGGTCCGCCCGGCGGGCGGCGGTCTCGAGCACGTGCTCGTCCCACGGCTGGACGGTGGCGTAGCGCAGGAGGTCGCCGCTCGTGCCGCCCGCGAGCAGCGCCTCGCGGAGCTCGACGTCGACGAGGTGGCGGTGGTCGACGACCGCGGGAGCCTCGCTGTCGGGCAGCAGCGAGCCCGTGTAGCGGCCGACCGCGTCGGCCAGCGCGCCGGCGTCGAGGTCGGCCTGCAGGGCGACGACGTCCACCTGCGTCGGCAGCGTCAGCCGGTAGGGCCGCGAGCCGATCCCGCCGCCGAGCTTGGCCCGGAGGTGCGAGAGCTCGGCCTTGATCGTCGCGGCGGTCACCGGCCGGTCGCCGTAGACGTGGAGCTGGAGCTCGTCGAGCGACGAGGGCCCGATGATGGCGAGCGCGGCGAGGAGCTCGAACTGGCGCGGCGTGAGCGCGAGCTCGCGCCCGCCGAGCCGGGCCGAGGGGTGACCGAGCAGCTGCAGCTCGAGCAGCGGGCTGTCGCCTTCCTCGTCGACGCCGTCGAGCCGGGCCGGCTCCCGCGCCCCGGCGGTCGGGAGGTGGGCCTGCACCAGCCTGCTCAGCGTGGCGACCGTGACCTCGGCGAGCGGCGAGGCGGTGTCCCAGCGGCCGGAGAGGTCGATCACGCCCAGCGAGCGGCCGTGCTCATCGATGACCGGCGCCGACCAGCACACCCAGTCCCGGACGGCGTCGCACCAGTGCTCGGCCGAGAAGACGGTGGCGGGGCGGCGGGTGCGCAGCGCCAAGCCGAGGGCGTTGGTGCCGGCCGAGGTCTCGTCCCACCGCCCGCCGGGCACGAACCCCACCCGCTCGGCGTCCCGGCGCATCGAGCGGCCGCCGGCGCTCCAGAGGATCCGGCCGTCGGCATCGGTCACGGCGGCGACCAGGTCGCCGAGCTCCGCCGCCTGCGTCAGCTGGTCCTCGAGGCCCACGTCGGCGCGGCGGATCGCCGAGGAGTCCCAGCGCGACCGGACCTCGGACTCGTCGACGTCGACCGGGGCCGCCGACGCCGCTGCGTCGACCGCCACCTCCTGGCAGCGCGACCACGACTCGCCGATCTGCGGGCGCGGCCGTCCGGACTCGCGGGCCTCCTCGACCTCGCGGCGGCGGCGTTGGAGCTCGGGATCGGCCAACCGGCGTGCTCCCCCTCGCGGCGGTGGTGGCGGCGGAGCGGTCGCGCCGGAGCGGGGATCGCACCAACCTTCCGCCAACCCTACGCCCCGCACGATGGGCGACGCCGGTCGCACCGCGTGCGACCGCCCGGCTCCGGCCGGGGGCGCCAGCACCCGCTCGACGCCAGCCGGGGTGGACACCGCCACCGTCCGTCCCAGCATCCCTCCCCGGATGGTGGACGCCACCCCGGCGGCGACCGAGCCGGCGCGCTGACGCCATCTGACGACCCGTGCGGTCGTCAGATGGCGCCAGGACCGTGGTGGGGCGCGCGGTGGGGTTTCAGCCGGCGGGCGGCGCGGGGTCCGGGTCCATGAAGAACTGCAGCCCCTTGGCCTCGGCCACGATGCGGGCCAGCTCGTCCTGGTGGTCGGCCACGAACGCGGCGTTGGCGGCGGCGAGCTCCGGCGACGGGATCGGCTCCGCCGCGAGCGCGACCGTCGCGTCGTCGTCGGGCAGCCCGGCGAGCCGCAGCTGGTCGCGCAGCGTGTCGGAGAAGGCGACCGCCTCGGCGAAGCCGCGGCCGATGTCGGTGCCCGACGAGTCCCGGACGACCACCGCGCCCTCGCAGATCTGCACGCCGTTGGCGAAGAACGCCGACTGGCCGCCCTCGACGATCGGGGTGAGCGTGAAGGTGGCGATGTCGTCGGGCAGGTCCTCGAACTCGAACCGGTAGTGGTCCGGGTGCCACGTGTGGGTCGCCGGGTACCGGTCGGGTCGCGGGGTGTGCTCCACCTTCACCCAGCGGTCGACGTGGACGGTGCCCCACACCATCCGGGTGGCGCCGTCGGCGTCCATGTAGGTGCCCCCGACGCGCCGCACCATCTCGGGCGGCGGATCCTCGCCGGTGCAGCCGTAGAACGCAGCGAAGTCCGAGCGGTGCGGGGCGAACATCGTCACCTGGCGGTCGCCCACGAGGTGCGTCATGAACCAGTCCCAGCCCGACGGATCGGGTCGACCGATCGAGTTCGACGCACGGATGACCTCGCTCGTCGACATGCCGGACAGGAAGCCCCACTGGTGGTCGAACCAGAGCTCGCCCCGGACGATCGGGATGACCCTGCCGTCGATCGAGATCGTGCTCGTCGGCTCGCCGTCGGCGCCGGTCTCGGCGGCGAGCTGGATCGCGGGGACCGAGTAGTAGAAGGTGCCGACGCCGGCGACCGACGGCATGGCGCCGTGGTCGCCCTGCTCCAGGACGCCCTTGCCGTGGTCCAGCCGGAGGTCGCACGCGAGCGCGAGCGGCTCGTCGCCCCCGAGGTCGAGGCCGGTGGCCCGGACCCGCATGGGGAGCAGGCCGTCGCGGCCCGCCGACTCGAACGAGTTGATGCCGACGCTGAACGAGAAGGGCGACGCGTTGGTGCGGACCAGCCCGCTGGTGCCGAGCGTGACCAGCGGCTCGGCCTGGTGGTGGCGGTCGCCACGGGTGCTGATGGCGAACTGGACCTCGACCGCCAGGTTGTCGAGCGGGGAGAGGCCGACCTCCTTGGCGAAGTCGGGCGGGAACATCGCCTGCTCGAACAGCATGAACTCGATGCCGTACTCGTTGCCGTCGGCGTCCCACAGGCTGCCGACGAGGAAGTGCCACCCGACCTGCGCGCCCAGGTCGACCTGGTCGTCGCGGGGGAACTCCAGGTGCACCTCGGACGGCATCGGGTCGTAGCCCATGTTCGACGCGCTGCCCATCAGGTTGCGCATGACGTAGGCCTGCAGCGGCGTGAGCCGGTCGCAGTGCTCGAGCATCGTCCGCCACAGCTCGCTGCGGTCCGGGACGTGGCTGACCGGGTTCTCCAGCAGGTGCTGGAGGTAGCGGCGCATCCGCGTGGCGATCTCCTCGGGGCTGTTGCGCCGGCTGGTCAGCGTGGCGAGCGTGCCCGGGTCGATCCGCGACGGGTCGAACAAGTCGAGGCCCAGCAGGTGGGCGGTGTCCTGCAACGTCGACTCGTCGAGCGTGCCGGTGGACGGGTCCTGGGTCGTGCGCGTGGTGGTCACCACCCTCCCGTCGGCACCGCAGCGCGCTTCTTTCGCAGAACCGGGAGGATCTCCCTCGTCCCGGGCACCGTCAGGGTCGGGCGGCGCGGGCGGGGGCGGTCGCCGGGGTGCCGCCCTCGACCGCCGGTGCGGCGAGCCGGCCGAGCTTGATGGTCGCCAGGACCATGCCGACGAGCGCGGCGAGCAGCAGCGCGTCCTGCGCCCCCTCGATCTTCAGGTGCTCCTGGTAGGCGGTCAGCCCGAGCGCCATGGCCACGATCGGCTTGAGGACCGTGACCGTCGGGAGGCTGGTCTGCACGTCGCCCGCCTGGTAGCTGGACTGCTGCCAGAACGTGCCCAAGCTGGCCGTGATCGCCATGCCCCACAGCTCCCACGTCGTGAGGCCGGCCACGATGCCGTCGCTGAAGCCGTCGATGCCCGACTTGGTCAGCGGCGCCGACAGCCCGAGCAGCACGCCGGCGGCCACGGCCAGCACGAGCGAGCGCTTGGTGCCGTGCGGCAGCGAGCCCGCCGACCAGACGCAGGTCGCGACCAGCGGGGTGCAGATGACCAGCGCCGGCAGCCACGACGGGAACGGCGGGCGGTCGAGGCCGGCCGTCGGCTCGCCGAGGATGACGAAGAGGGCGAGCGAAACGATCAGCACACCCGACCACGCCCACTCCTCGAGCGTCAGGCGGCGCTTGTTGGCCCACGCCGCCAGCGGCAGGGCGAACAGCAGCGTCGTGACGAGCAGCGGCTGGACGAGCAGCAGGCTGCCGACCGCGAGCGCCCAGGCCTGCACACCGAAGCCGGCGATGTCGGCGCAGATGCCGGCGACCCAGACGGGCCGGCGGACGAGCGAGGCGAGCATCCCGGCGCCGAGCGCGTCGTCGTCGCTGATCGTGCTCGTGCCGCGCTGCTGCAGGACCGAGGCGAGCGCGAAGAGCATCGCGGCGACGATCGAGAGGACGATGGCGAGGGCCATGGCGGTCGGGGTGCCTCGGGGGTCGGCGGGACGGGGGCGGACGGGCGGGTCGGCGCGTCAGGAGATGGCGGTGCCGTCCCACTGGACGTCGAAGAACTGCGCGGCGACGAGGTCCTCGCGCGAGGCCTTGTCGAGCCCGAGGGCGTGGCGGTACTGGCGAACGTGCTGCAGCGACAGGACGGTGTACAGCAGCGGCAGGTGGTCGTGGTCCTGGCTGTAGACGCCCTTCGCCCCCTTCGCGGCCTCGGCGTCGGCCTTGGCCCGGCGGAGGTGCAGGAGCATGTCCCGCAGCACAGCCTCCTTGATCATCTTCTTGCGGCCGGCGGGGACGACGACGGGTCCGTCGGGGACCGGCCCGAACAGCGCGGCGTCGAGCTCCTCGGAGGTCGCGACCGTGCAGCCCGCCGTCGGCCGAGGGTTGCACTCGACCATGTGGTGCACGCCGTCGGCGGTCTTCAGGTAGTCGAAGCTGATCTGGCCGTTCCAGCCGAGCTCGCCGACGATGCGCTGGGCGGCGTCGAGCGTCTCGGGTGCGTCGACCGACTCGAAGACGATGCCGCCGCGGTCGTCGATCTCGAGCGGGTGCTCGTAGGTGGAGTGGAGGACGATCTCCCCGTCCCTCACGACGCTCCAGCTGCAGCGGTCGACGCCCTCGAGGTACTCCTGCACGAGCCACGGGTCGTCGGACGTCGGGTGGATGTCGTCGGGGCTCGACTCGTCGGCCAGCGGCCCGGAGTTGGTCAGGATGTCGAGGCCGCCGCGGCCGAACGCGGCGCGGGCGAACCAGTGGTCCCAGTGCCCGATGGCCGCCTTCAGCTCGGCGTCGTCGGTGGCCGTGATCGACTCGGCCACCGGCAGCCCGAGGTCACGGCACAGCTGCGCGAACGTCACCTTGTCGTGCACCTTGGCGAGCGTGTCGAAGTCGGGGAAGAACAGCGTGGCGCCGGTCGGCTCGAGCCGGTCGCGGTGGGCGGCGAGGTAGAAGACCTCCTCGAACATCGGCAGCAGGAACTGGATGTCGTGCGCCGCGATGGCGGCGACCACGTCGGCGATGAACTGCTCGGTCTCCTGCGTCGGCGCCGCCGTGACGATGTGGTCGGCGGCGCCGCGCGAGTGGCTGCCGGGGGCGGCGGCGAACGTGTCGGACGCCGTCACGACGTTGCCGGTCTCGCCGAGCTTGTGGATCTCGTCGACCGCGAACGGCATGCGCGACGTGGTCACCAGGACGTTGACGGGAGGGTGCGCCATCGGGCGAGCGTATCGGCGCGCCGATCGGATCCGGCGTGACCACGAGGGTGATCCGGGGCGCCCGCGATCAGGCGCGGGCCGTCAGCGCGTGGCGCGGATGAAGACGTCGATCACGGCCGCGAGCTCGGGGCCCTTGTCCTCCTGGAGGAAGTGGCCGCCGCCCTCGATCGTCGTGTGCGGCTGGCCCGCGGCGCCGGGGATCCGCTCGCGGAACGGCTTGTCGCCGCCCTTGGTGATCGGGTCCCGGTCGCTGAACGTGCACAGCACCGGACGGTCGAACCGCTCGAGCACCTTCCAGGCCTCGACGTTGGCCAGCCCGCCCGGGTCGTCGGGCGTCGTGGGGACGAGCGTGGGGAAGATGCGGGCCCCGGCGAGGTACGTGTCGTCGGGGAACGGGGCGTCATAGGCGGCGACGACCTCGGGCGGCAGGTCGGTGGCGGTCCCGCCGTCGATGATGGCGCCGACGGGGAACACCTCGGTCTCCTGCGAGAAGCGCTGCCAGTTCAGGAAGGCCTCGGTGACCCGGCCGGTCCCCTCGGGCAGGCCGGTGTTGCCGACGACCAGCCGGGCGAACCGCTCGGGGTGCGCGGCGACGACGCGCAGCCCGACCAGGCCGCCCCAGTCCTGGCCGAAGAAGGTGACGTCGCGCAGGTCGAGCTGGCGGACCAGCAGGTCCTCCATCCAGGCGACGTGCCGCGCGTAGGTGTAGCTGCCCTTGTCGGTCGGCTTGTCGCTGCGACCGAAGCCGACCAGGTCCGGGGCGACGACCCGGTGGCCCCGCTCGACGAGGACCGGGATCACGTGCCGGTACAGGAACGACCACGACGGCTCGCCGTGCATCAGCAGCACCGGTGCGGCGTCGGCCGGTCCCTCGTCGAGGTAGGCGACCCGCAGCGTGGCGCCGTCGGCGTCGGCCGGGTCGAAGGTCGGGACCTCGGCGTAGCGCGGCTCGAACGGGAAGTCGGGAAGGTCGGCGAAGCGCTCGTCGGGTGTGCGGACGGTCTCCATGGTGCGGTCTCCTCGGGGTGTCGCGGGCGTGGTGGCGGTGGTGGTGGGTCGGTGGGTCCGTCAGTCGGTCGGTCGGCTACTGGCGGGACAGGGCCTCGGCGGCCTCGGCGGACTCGACGTCGGGGTACCGACCCGGGCTGACCTGGATGGCCAGCTCGTGCAGCGTCCCCGTGAACGGGAACGGTCCGGTGTAGCGCTGCGAGACGGCGGAGCCGTGGTCGCGGCCGATGCTCGCGCCGACGGAGCTCATGATGCGCATGAGCAGCGGCAGGTCGGCGGAGCCCGCGGGTGCGCCGTCCACCTCGAGGGCCACCGTCCCGGTGCTGCCCTCGCCGCGGCGCACCCGTAGCGTGAGCATGCTGTCGCCGACGGGCACCTCGACGTCGGACACGACGACCGTGTGGTCGTCGAACGCGTTGTAGTCGAGCACCCAGCGGCCGTCCTGCACGAAGACCGACAGTCCCGAGTTCTCGGTGCCGGTCGCGAACAGGACGCCGCCGTCGTCCGGGCCGCGCGTGATGCGGGCGACGAGGTCGAAGTCGCGGCCGCCGATCGACGCCCCCGCCTGGGCCGGCATCGGCCACGGCGACGGCCGGTAGGTGTAGCGCCGGCTCTCGGGGTGCGGCGACCGGGGGCGGAAGCGGGTCCCGAACAGCTCGATCAGGCGGTCGTCGAGCGGTGGCACCTGGTTGACCTCGGCCTCGGCCCACCACAGCTCGACGAGCTCCGCGAGCAGCTCGGGCCGCTCATCGGCGAGGTCGTGGCACTCGGACGGGTCGTCGACGAGGTCGTAGAGCTCCCAGCGCTCGGCGTCGAAGTCGGCGCCCTTGTCGTGCTTGCACACCGCCTTGTGCCGTTCGCGGACGATCGCCCTGCTGCCGGCCATCTCGAAGTACTGCACGGTGTTCGTGGCGGCGGCGTCGGCGTCGTGCAGGACCGACGCGAAGGACCGCCCGGTGACCGGTCGCTGCTCGACCCCGCGGTAGGTCGAGGGCGGGGTCACGCCGACGAGGTCGTACACGGTCGGCGCGACGTCGGACGCGTGCGCGAACTGGTGGCGCACCGTGCCGGCCTGGTCGCCGAGGCCCGCCGGCCAGCGGACGATCAGCGGCACGTGGACGCCGCCCTCGTGCGTGTTCTGCTTGTACCAGCGGAACGGGGCGTTGCCGCACTGCGCCCACCCCCACGGGTAGTTCGTGTGGCTGTGCGGGCCGCCGATGTCGTCGAGCCGGGCGATCGCCTCGTCGGGCGTCTCCAGGATCCCGTTGAAGAACTTCATCTCGTGCATCACGCCGTACGGGCCGCCCTCCTGGCTGGCGCCGTTGTCGGCCATCAGCAGGACGATCGTGTTGTCGAGCCGGCCGAGGTCCCGCAGCCCGTCGAGCAGACGGCCGATCTGGTCGTCGGTGTGGTCGAGGAACGCCGCGAACGCCTCCTGGAGCCGGGCGGCCAGCCGTCGCTCGGTCTCGGGGAGGTCGTCCCACGCCGCCACGCCGGGGTTGCGCGGCGCCAGCGTGGTGTGGGCGGGCACCACCCCCAGCTCCTTCTGCCGCTCGAACCACCGGGCCCGCACGACGTCCCAGCCCTCGTCGTAGCGGCCCCGGTACTTGGCGAGGTGCTCGGCCGGCGCCTGGTGCGGCGCGTGGGTGGCGCCGAGGGCGAACCACGTGAAGATCGGGCGGTCGGGACGCACGTTGGTGCTGGCGGTGATCATCTCGAGCGCCCGGTCGACCAGGTCCTCGGTCAGGTGGTAGCCGTCCTCGGGGCCGGCCGGCGGCTCGATGTGGTGGTTGTCCACCGTGAGCGAGGGGTGGAACTGGTCGGTCTCGCCGTCGAGGAAGCCGTAGAAGCGGTCGAACCCCCGCCCGAGCGGCCACTGGTCGAACGGGCCGGCCGCCGAGCACTCCTCCATCGGGGCCAGGTGCCACTTGCCGACGGCGAAGGTCGCGTAGCCCTCGTCGGACAGCACCTCGGCCATCGTCGCGGTGTGCGTCGACACGTGGCCGAGCATGTGGGGGAAGCCGGTCCGGAAGTTCGACAGGCCGCGCATGCCGGCGGCGTGGTGGCTGCGCCCGGTGAGCAGCGCCGCTCTGGTCGGGGAGCACAGCGGCGTCACGTGGAAGTTGGTGAACTGCACGCCGTCGGCCGCGAGGGCGTCGATGTGGGGCGTGTCGATGTCGGAGCCGAAGCAGCCGAGCTGGGCGAAGCCGGTGTCGTCGAGGAGGATCACCAGCACGTCGGGTGCGTCCGGACCGGGGTCGGGGGGCGGGTCGAACCACGGGGTCGACTCGGCGAGCGTCCGCCCGATCGTCCCCTCGAACCGTTCCGTGCGCATCGGACCCCCTGGTCGTGGCCTCCGCGCCCGGGTGGCGGCGCCCGCTCCGTCCCGACGTCGACCGGTCGAGGTTCGGGACGGAGCGGTGGAGGTGCCCTAATGTGAGAGCCATGCTCTCAGAACACTCGGGTGCAGTCCAGCGCCCCCAGGGTGCCGAGGAGGCGGTCGACGGTCGCTCGGCCCGGCGCTCGCGCGGGCGCGCCGCGGCGATCGACGCGGTGCTCGAGCTGTTCGACCTCGGCGAGCTGCGGCCGTCGGCCGACGTCGTCGTCGAGCGGGCCGGCATCTCGACGGCGTCGCTGTTCCGCTACTTCCGCGGGCTCGACGAGCTCTACCGCGCCGCGTTCGAGGAGCAGGTCGCCCGGGCGCAGCTGCTGGCACGGATCGACGCGCCCGAGGACCTGCCGCTCGACGAGCGCGTCGCCCGCTTCCTCGCCGGGCGCATCGACGTCTACGAGTCGGTCGCCGGCGTGGGGCGCATGGCCCGGGCCCGGGCGGTCGACCACGACGACGTCGCCGTCGCGCTCGACCTCGCGCGCGGCCGCTGGCTCGTGCAGGTGCGGCAGGTGTTCGCGCCCGAGCTGGCCGGGCGCACCCGCGCCGAGGCGCGGTCGCTGGCCGCCGCCGTCGACGCCGTCGCCAGCTTCGAGGCGTGGGACCTGCTGGTCGGCGCCAGGGGCACGCCCCGCCGCGCCGTGGAGGCGCACTGGACGACCGCGCTCACCGCCCTCCTCGCCTGATGCCCGCCCTCCTCGCCTGACGCCCGCTCTGTGATGCTGGATACGTCGATCCCGACGTACCTGGCATCACAGAACCGGCGGGGGGATGAGGTTGCCGGGGTTCATGATCCCGGCCGGGTCGACCGCCGACTTCAGCGTGCGGAGCAGCTCGACGCCACCCGCCCCGAGGTCGTGGTGCAGGTACGGCACGCGCAGCCGGCCCGAGCCGTGGTGGTGGGCGATGCCGCCGCCGTTGGCCGCGGTCGCCTCCATCGTCCGGTGCCAGCACTCGAAGTACCGGGCCTCCATGTCCTGGGGCTCGGCGAGCACCGCGAACGAGAAGTAGAGGTTGATGCCGGAGCGGTAGACGTGGGAGCTGTGGGCCGACGCGTTGACGATGCCCTCGACCTCGTTCAGCGACGCCACCACCGCGTCGTACGCGCCGATGATGCGCGACCACGGCGCCGAGATCTCGATGGTGTCCACCACCGCGCCGCGCTCGAAGAAGTCCGACCAGGTCGGCACGTGGTTGCGCTTGCCGAGCCACTCCTCGGTCAGCGCGCCCGTCGTGGCGACGAGTCCCGCCTCGGTGGCGATGCGCGTGACGTCGTCGACCTCGGCGTCGACCCGGGCCGCCGGGCCCTCGTGCAGCATGAGCAGCGCGCCGGCGTCGCCCGAGACGTGGTCGGGGAAGTTGCGGGCCACCTCGGCGCCGTCGTAGAGGCGCATGACCGGCGGTCGCCAGTCGGCCTGGACGATCCGGCGCTGGGCCTCGACGCCCGTGGCCATGTCGGGGGAGTGGAAGGCGGTGAAGCGGCGGGCGGCCGCTGCCCGCCGCAGCGAGAACGTGACGCCGGTGATGACGCCCATGGTCCCCTCGGCGCCCATCACGACGTGGCGCAGGTCGGGGCCGGCGGCGGCGCGCGGGGCCTTGCCGAGGTGGACCAGCTCGCCGTCGGGCAGGACCGCCTCGATCGAGTACACGATGTCCTCGATGTTCCCGTAGGCGGTCGAGAACTGGCCCGACGCCCGCGTCGAGACCCAGCCGCCGACGCTGCTGACGGCGATCGACTGGGGCCAGTGGCCGATCGTCAGGCCGCGGGCGGCGACCTCCTCCTCGGCCTCCATGCCGTTCTTGCCGGCGTCGAAGGTGGCGAGCAGGTCGTGCTCGTCGATCTCGCGGGTGCGGTCCATCGTCGACAGGTCGAGCAGGACCACGTCGTCGGTGGGCAGCACGCCACCGCACACGCCGGAGCCCAACCCGTAGGGGACGACGGCGACGCCGTTCGACGAGGCGAACCGCAGCAGCTCCTGCACCTGCTCGGTGCCCCGGGGCTGCACGACGCAGCCGGGCTGGCCCATCGGCTCCCCGCGCCACTCCCGCAGGTGGGCCGCCGCCCAGTAGTCGTGGCGGCGCCCGGCGAGCAGCTCGGGATCGGTGCGGACCACCTCGGGCCCGAGCAGGTCGCGGAGCGTGTCGATGGTGGCGTCGAGCATGTGGGTTCCTGTCTGCGTCGGTTCGGCGGGGTGGTGGGGGAGCGCCCCGGGCGGTGCGCCCCGGGCGGTGCGTCCTGGCGGTGCAGCCCCGGTCAGGCGGGCTGCGGCTCGGCCACGCCGGGCCGGAGGCACCGGAGCGAGTCGGCGTGGATGCGCCGGCACGACGCGACCTCGTCGGCCTGCCGCTCCGGCGACCACCCGAGCAGCGCGCCCATGGTGGCACCGGCGCGGTCGAGGTCGGGTCCGATCGGGTCGAGCGTGAACCACGCCCGTGCGCCCCGGCGGATCCAGTGGTCCTCGAGCCGCAACGCGCCCTCGTGCAGCACGGCGTGGCGGACCTCGGCGTCGACGTCGCCGCCGTCGGCCGCGATCAGCTCGGCCTCGGAGCCCCAGAGCTCCACGAGCCGCCGGGCCCGGTCGCCGTCGCCGTCGAGGGCGACGGTCAGCTCGGCGACGAGGTCCTCGACCTCGACGTCGCCGCCGACGAGCGCCACGTCGGCCGTGCGGCACCGGGTGGCGCCCGTGCCGAGCTCGGCGACCAGATCGTCGACGATCCGCTCGGCCATCGTCCGGTAGGCGGTGAGCTTGCCGCCCGCCACCGAGACGACCCCGGCAGGGCCCATCCAGGTCTCGTCCTTGCGCGACAGCTCCGAGGGTGCGGCGCCGTCGTCGGTGCCGCCCTCGGGGGCGATCAGCGGACGGACGCCGGCCCACATGCTGACCACGTCGTCGGCGGTGAGCCGCAGACCGTCGAAGGTGCGCTCCATCGCGTCGAAGAGGTAGTCGACGTCGGCGCCGTCGATGCGGGGCCACTCGTCGGGGTCCGCGTAGAACGTGTCGGTCGTGCCGAGGTACGTGACGGGGCCGGAGCGGACGGCGAACACCGGGCGCTTGTCGTGCCCGAGCGTGATGACCGTGTCGCGGACCGGCAGGCGCTCGTGGGGGACGACCACGTGGATGCCCTTCGTCAGCGCCAGGCGGCCCGGCGCTCCGGGCTCCTCGAGGGCCCGCACGGCGTCGACCCACGGACCGGCCGCGTTGACCACCATGCGCGTGCGGGCGACCCCTCGGAGGTCCTCGCCGGGCAGGGCGCCCTCGACCTCGACGCCGTTCGCCCGGCCGTTGGAGCCGACGAGGATCCGCGTCGCGGGGGCGTGGGTCAGGACGGTGGCGCCGGCTGCGACCGCGGAGCGGACGTTGGCGAGCGTGAGGCGGGCGTCGTTGGTGAGGAACTCGGGGTACACGACGCCCGAGGGGAACGTGTCGCGTGCGAGGGTGGGCTCGAGGTCGAGCAGCTCGCCGCCGTCGAGCGTGCGGTGCCGCTCGGCCCGGGGCACCTTGCCGAGGCGCTCGAACGCGACGAGCCCGGCGCGGACGGTCGCGGTGGACCGGCGGCTGCCGGGCATGACGAAGGGGGAGATGCGGGTCAGGTGCGGGGCGATCAACCGCAGCACCTGGCGCTCGGTCGCCGCCTCCCGGACGAGCCCGACGTCGCCGTGGGCCAGGTAGCGCAGCCCGCCGTGGATCATCTTCGAGCTCCGGCTCGACGTCCCCGACGCGACGTCGCGGCCCTCGACCAGCGCGACCCGCAGGCCCCGGAGGGCGGCGTCGCGCGCCACGCCGGCGCCCGTGATGCCCGCCCCGATGACCACGACGTCGAACTCGCGCTCGGCGAGGCGGGCGAAGGCGGCGGGCCGGTCGCGCAGGTCGAGCGATCCGGTGACCGCCGTGGGGGAGGGGACGTGGGTGGCCATCCGCGCCGACGGTATGCTCATGGAACCGCATGCTGAATTGCATTGCGTGCATGACAGCGCTCACGGCCGTCGTGGGGCCATCCGTGTGGGGAGACGCCGTGCAGCTGCGCCAGCTCGAGCACTTCGAGGCCGTCTACCGGCTCCGCAGCTTCACCCGGGCCGCCCAGGAGCAGTACCTCAGCCAGTCGGCGCTCAGCCGCAGCATCCAGTCGCTCGAGGACGAGCTCGGCCAGCCCCTGTTCGACCGCTCCCGCCACGCGGTCGAGCCGACCGATGCCGCCGAGGCGCTGATCGCCCACGCCGTCGATGCGCTGGCGTCGTCCCGGGAGCTCGTCGAGACGGCCCGGTTGCTGCGCGACGGCGAGGGCGGCGTCGTGGCCGTCGGCACCGGCCCGTACCCGGCCCAACCCCTCATGACCAGGGTCGTGCGCTCGCTGTCGGCGGACCGGCCCGGGCTGCAGGTCACGGTGGCCGGCGGCGCGGCGTCGGACCTGCTCGGCGCGCTGGTGCGCCGGGAGCTCGACTTCGTCGTCTGCGACACCAGCAAGGCCGAGGGCTCCCCGGTCGCGTCGGAGATCGAGGTCGTCGAGCTCCCGTCCGAGCCGCTGGCCGCGGTCGTCGGGCTCCGCCACCCGCTCGTCGGGACGGACCCGACACCGTCCCAGGTGGCCCGCCACCCGTTCGTCCTGCCCCCGCCGGCGCCGATCGGCCGGCGCGTCCTGGCCCGGTCGATCGAGCCGGGCTCGGGCCCGGCCCGGATGCCGTTCTACGAGGTCGAGTCGACCGCCGCCTGCCTCGAGGTCGTGCAGGACCAGCGGAGCGTGACGCTGGTCCCGGTCTCGCTGGCCCGCCAGGAGTGTCCGGCCCGCGGCCTGGCGTTCCGCATCGCCGGGCGCGGCCAGGCCACCCACGACGGCGTGCACGTGCTGCGGGCCCGGACGATGAGCGCCTCGGCGCGGATCGCACGCGACGTCGTGCTGGCCGAGGCGGCCGCCATCGCAGCCGACACCCGGGAGTGGCGCCGCTCCGCCGGCGACACCTGGCAGCTGCCCTGACCTCGCTCGTCGCCCCCTTCGCCGCGTCGCCCGCTCTGTTCCACCTTTTCGACGCTGCAACGTCGAAAGAGTGGAACAGAGCAGGCGGCGGGGGCGGCGTCGGAGCGGTGGGAGACTCCGTGCCGACAACCGAGCGGGCCGGAGGAGCGCAGATGAGCGAGCTGGCGATCCGCGGGGCGACGATCCTGACCGTCGCCCCGGGCCTGACGACGAGCGAGGCCACCGTCGAGGGCGACGTGGTGGTGGACGGCGGGCGGATCGTGGCCATCGGGCCGGGCGAGGGCTCGGACGCCGAGGAGCAGATCGACGCCCGCGGCTGCATCGTGGTCCCGGGCTTCGTGCAGGCCCACGTGCACCTGTGCCAGACGCTGTTCCGCGGCCTCGCGGACGACCAGGACGTCATCGACTGGCTGCGCGAGCGCGTGTGGCCGCTGGAGCGGGGACACGACGCAGCGTCGATGCGGGCGAGCTGCGAGCTCGGGATCGCGGAGCTGCTGCTCGGCGGGACGACGTCGGTCCTGTCGATGGAGTCGATCGCCCACACGTCGGAGTCGTACGCGGCGGCCGAGCGCATGGGCCTCCGGGCCACGATCGGCAAGGCGCTGATGGACCGGTGGGAGCCCGGGACCGAGATGGTCGGCGAGTCCACCGACGACGCGTGGGACGACCAGGTCGCGCTGATGGAGCGCTGGCACGGCGCCGGCGACGGTCGCGTGCGGGTGGCGCTGTCGCCCCGGGGCCCGCGCAACGCGACCCCGGAGATGTGGCGGCGCTGCGTCGAGCTGGCCGACCGCGCCGACCTCCGCCTCCACACCCACGTCGACGAGAACCACGACCAGGCCGAGCGCTTCGCCGCCACCGACGAAGGTCGCGACGTGGTGGCCCTCGAGTCGTGGGGCGCGCTCGGCGAGCGGCTGGTGATGGCGCACTGCGTCTGGCTGGACGACCAGGAGCGCGAGCTCGTCCGTCGGCGCCGGCCGCACGTCTGCCACTGCCCGTCGGCGAACCTGAAGCTGGCCTCGGGGATCGCCCCGATCCCGGAGCTCCTGGCCGACGGCGTCAACGTGGCCCTCGGCGCCGACGGTGCGGCGTGCAACAACCGGCTGGACCAGTTCGAGGAGATGCGGCTCGCCGCGCTCGTGCACAAGCCCCGGTGCGGTCCCCGGTCGATGCCGGCGGGCACCGTGCTCGAGATGGCGACGATGGGCGGGGCCCGGGCGCTCGGCCTGCAGGACGAGGTGGGCTCGATCGAGGTCGGCAAGCTGGCCGACCTCGTGGTCGTCGACCCGTCGGGCCCGCACGTGCGCCCGGTGCCGGGCACGGCGCCCGAGGTGCGCCTCGTCTACGGCGCCCGGGCCGGTGACGTCCGTGATGTGTTCGTCGCCGGGCGGCCCGTCGTCCGCGACCGGCACCTGATGACCGCCGACCTCGCCGCTGTCGTGGCCGAGGCGGACGCCCAGCGCACCGCCCTCCTCGGGCGCGTCCCCCTCACCTGACCGCCTGACCGCCTGACCGGCAGCACGCCACCCACCCGCCCGTGCGGCCGTTCTGTTCCCGAGGGCTGGGGTGTTCGCCCCAGCCCTCGGGAACAGAACGACGGGGGTGAGGGGTGAGTGAGGCGGGTCAGCGGGACGTGGGGGCGGGGTCGAGCCGCGACAGGTCGATCGTCGACCAGTCGACGGTCGGGCCGTCGCCCACCGTGCCGGTGCCGTGGCCGAGCACCAGGACCGTGCGGTCGCCGAGGGCGTCGAGCAGGTCGGCCATCACGGCGCGGGCGGTGGCGGCGTCGAGGTGCGCGGTGGGCTCGTCGAGCACGACCACGCGGTGATCCGCGAGCAGCACCCGCGCCAGCGCGAGGCGCTGGCGCTGGCCGCCGCTCATGGCCGAACCGTCCCGCCCGACCAGGGTCGACAGCCCGTCGGGCAGGCCGATCGCCCAGTCCGACAGGCGGACGGCGTCGAGCGCCGCCCACAGCTCGTCGTCGTCGGCGTGCGGCGCGGCGATGTGGAGGTTCTCGCGCAGCGAGGTGGCGGCCAGCCACGGCGACTGCTGGCACCACGTCACGACGCGGCGCACGTGGTCGCCGCCCTCCAGCGCGGTGTCCACGCCACCGAGCCGGTACGTCCCGTCCTGCACCTCGATGAAGCGCACGAGCGCCGCCGCGACCGTCGACTTGCCCGAGCCGCTCGGTCCGTCGATGCGCGCGTGCTCGCCGGGCGAGAGGCGGAGGTCGAGCCCGGTCACCACCTCGGCCGTGGCCCGTGGCCAGCGCAGCGCCACGTCGTCGAGCGCGACCACCGGATCGGCCGGCACGGCGACCGGTGACGCAGGCTCGACCACCGGGTCGGGGGCCTCGAGCACGGCGCGGAGCCGGCGGGCGGCGGTGTGGACGGCGGCCTGCTGCTCGCCGGCCGCCAGCAGGGGCGTCAGCACCTCGAGCAGGGCGAACGGCACGAGCACGAGGACGCCGAGGACCGGGCCGTCGACGACGCCGCCGGCGGCGCGGTCGACGACCACCACGGCGGCGGCGAGCAGGGGAGCGGTGGCGGCGGCGACGCCCTCGACCAGGCCGACCCGCCGGCCGCGGCGCCGCTGCTCGATCCCGAGCCGGGCGACCGCGCCCGAGATGCGGGCGGTCCAGTCGCCGGCGGCGCCGGTCGTCGTCAGCTCGTCGACGTGCTCGACCAGCTCGAGCGTGCCGCCGGCCAGGTCCGACCGCGCCGCAGCCTGCCGGGCGGCGGTCCGCGCGGTCAGGAGGCGCGTGACGGCGGGCAGCCCGATGCCCACGACCGCCACCGCGACGGCGTAGACGGCGCCGTAGCCGGGGGCGGCGAGCGCGGCGCCGGCCACGACGCCCACGCCGACGGTGAGCCCGGCGACCATCGGGCCCATGACCCGCAGCTCCTCGTCGGCGAGCCGGTCGACGTCGTCGACGACGCGTGACATGACGTCGCCGCGCGCCATGCCGGGCACGCCGGCCGGCGCGACCTGGCCCAGCCGCCCGACCACCGCGCCCCGCACGTCGGCGAGCAGGCGGAACACCGCGTCGTGGGAGACCAGCCGTTCGACGTAGCGCAGGACGCCCTTGCCCAGGCCGAAGGCCCGGACGGCGACCGCCGCCACTGCGAGGTCGGCGAACGACGGGCCCTGCGACGCCCGCACGATCAGCCAGGCCGCCGTGGCGGCCAGCCCGACGGTGCACAACTCGGCCGCCACGCCGAGGGCGCGGGCGAGCAGGAGCCGGGCCCGGACCGGCCGGGCCATCCGGCGGAACCAGGCGAGATCGCCGCCCCCCGCCCCGACGCCCTCGGCCGGCTCGTCGCCGAGGTCGGCGTCGAGGTCGGCGTCGTCGCTCGAGGTGCCGGTCGAGGTGCCGATCGGCGCCGCCCCCGCGCCTCGCCGAGGAGCGGCCGGGTCGGCGTCGGCGTGGCTCGATGGTGCGGCGGCGAAGCCGTCCGCGGAGCTGGGGAGGTCGTCCAGCAGCACGACCTGGTCCGCGGCCTCGATCAGGCGGCTGTCGTGGGTGGCGACGACGACCGCGGTGCCGGCGTCGGCGACCGACCGCAGGGCGGCCAGCACGAGGTCCGCTCGTCGTGGATCGAGGTGCGAGGTCGGCTCGTCGGCCAGGAGGAGCCGCACGCCGCCGGCATCGCGTCGAGCGGTGGCCACCACCGCCCTGGCCACCGCGACCCGCTGGCGCTCGCCGCCCGACAGTTCCTGGGGAGCGCGGTCGGCGAGCGGCGACAGGTCGAGCGCCGCCAGCGCCCGGTCCACCTCCACCCGGTCCGGGCCCCGATCGCGCTCGCCGTCGCCGTCGTCGGGCCGGCCGCCGACCGCGGCCCGCACGTCGGCGCCGACGGGCTCGGGCAGCTGCGGCACCCACGCGATCGCCGCGGTCCGCGCCCGTCGCGAGAGCCGGGTGACGTCGATCCCCTCGAGCTCCACGGCCCCCCGGTGCAGCGGGACACGACCGCGGACGGCGTCGAGCAGCGTGGACTTGCCGGCCCCGCTCGCGCCGACCAGCGCGACGACGGTGCCGGCGGCGACGGTGGCGTCGACCGGACCGACGCGCCGGCCCCGCTCGGGGTCGACCACTGTGGCGCCACCGATCCGCAGGACGGGACGCTCGTCGTCCACCGCGGGGAGGGCGTCGACCGGACCGTCGGGCGTGGTCGACGTGCGGAGCAGGTCCTTGAGCTCCTCGGCGGCGTCGGTCCCGGCCTGCGCGGCGTGGAAGGCGGCGCCCACCCGCCGGATCGGCAGCGAGCACTCCGGGGCGAGCAGCAGCACGATGAGCGCGGTCTCGAGCGTGACCGCACCGATCGTCAGCCGGTACCCGACCGTGACGGCGACGAGCGCGACCGACAGCATCGCCAGCAGCTCCATCGTCGCCGCCGAGAGGAACGCCACCTTGAGCGTGCGCATCACGGCCAGCCGGTACTGCTCGGCGACGGCCCGCACGCGCCCGACCTGCGCCTCGGCCCGGCCGAACAGGCGCAGCGTCGGCAGGCCGACCAGCACGTCGTGGAAGTGCCCGGCCAGCCGCTGGAGGGTGGCCCACTGCCGGTTGGCACGGTCCTCGGCCAGCTTCCCGATCAGCACCATGAACACGGGGATGAGGGGGATCGCCACGAGCAGGATCACCGCCGAGGCGACGTCGGCCAGCAGGATGCGCGCCCCGGCCGCCAGCGGCACCACCCCCGCGAGGCACAGGGCCGGCACGTAGTTGCGGATCCACGGGTCGAGCGCGTCGACGCCGTCGGTGACCAGCGTGGTGACCCGGGCCGGGGTGGCCTCGGCGGCGCCCGGCTCGTCCACCGCGAGGGCGTGGCGCACCACCCGGTCGGTGATCGCCCGGCGCGCCCCGGCGGCGGCGATCGAGGCCGACACCTCGGTGCCCCACCGGAGCCCGAGCCGCACCAGGGCGATGGCGGCGAGCGCGGCGGCGAGCGGGGCGGCGGCGCTGAGGTCGCCGTCGATCAGGTGGGGCAGCTGGCGCCCGATGACCTCGGCCTGGGCCAGGACGACGACCGTGGCCACGACCGCCAACCCGGCGCACACCACGAGGTGGCGGCGCAGCGACGGGGCGAGCTGGAGCAGCGCCGGATCGATCGGGCCGCGCCGGGGACGTCGGGGGTCCGCGTCGAGCGGATCGCCGCCGTCGACGACGGGTCGGACCGGTTCGGGCACGCGGCGATGGTAGGGCGCCCGGGCCCCGGGGCCGCAGCCGGCGCCATCCACCGAACTGGCTGTCGTTCTCCCGGTCCTGGCCGGCAGAACGACAGCCAGAACGGGTTCAGGTCGTCGGGCGGTGGCGGTCGACGATCGCGGCGAGGTCGAGCCCCGGGGGCAGCGTGCCGAACGCCCGGTGGCCCGGGCGGTCGGGGTCGAGCCGTGAGGCGCAGAACGCGTCGGCGACGAACCCGGGGGAGTGGCGCACGAGCAGGGACCCCTGCAGGACCAGCGCCATGTCCTCGACGATCGACCGGGCCCGCAGCTCGGCGTCGTCGACGTCGGCCAGCTCCTTGCGCAGCGCGACCGCGGCGGCGTCGAGGCGGGCGTCCGCGCCGGCGGCGAGCTCGACCTCGTCCCAGTACGCGTCGACGGACTCGGGCGCCTTGAGCATCGCCCGCAGCACGTCGAGGCACATGACGTTGCCGGAGCCCTCCCAGATCCCGTTGACCGGGCTCTGGCGGAGGAGCCGCGGCATGTCGGTCTCCTCGACGAAGCCCACGCCGCCGAGGCACTCCATGGCCTCGACCGCGTGCACGGTCGCCCGCTTGCAGGTCCAGTACTTGACGACCGGCGTGGCCAGCCGGGCGAAGAGCTGCTCCGCCGGATCGTCGGGGGCGTCGAACGTGGCCGCGAGCCGGATGGCGGCCGCGGTCGCGGCCTCGGACTCGAGGGCGAGGTCGGCGAGCACGTTCGCCATGAGCGGCTGCTCGTCGAGCGTCCGGCCGAACGCGGCGCGGTGGTGGGTGTGCCAGGTCGCCTGGGCGACGCCCTGGCGCAAGACCGCGGTCGACCCGAGCGTGCAGTCGAGACGGGTGTGGTTGACCATCTCGATGATCGTGCGGACGCCGCGGCCCTCCTCGCCGACCATCAGGGCCCACGTGTCGAGCATCTCGATCTCGGACGACGCGTTGGAGCGGTCGCCGAGCTTGTCCTTGAGCCGCTGGATCCGGATCGGGTTGCGCGAGCCGTCGGGCCGCCAGCGCGGCATCCAGAAGCAGCTCAGGCCGCCGGGGGCGTTGGCGAGGACGAGGAACCCGTCCGACATCGGCGCCGAGCAGAACCACTTGTGGCCGGTGAGCAGGTGCTCGCCGCCGGGTCCGCCCGCGCCGACCGGTCGGGCGACCGTCGTGTTGGCCCGGACGTCGGAGCCGCCCTGCTTCTCGGTCATCGCCATGCCGACGGTGATGCCGGCCTTGGTGTCGACGGGGCGGTTGGCGCCGTCGTAGGCGTGCGACACCAGCTGCGGGAGGAGACGATCGGCCAGGTCGGGCTGGTGCCGCAGCGCCGGCACCGCCGAGTAGGTCATCGAGATGGGGCACGTGTGGCCGGCGTCGACCTGGTACCAGGTGACCATGCCCGCGGCCCGGGTGACGTGGGGTGCGGGACGGTCGTCGGCCCACGGTGACGCGTGGAGCCCGGCGCCGACCGACGCCGCCATCAGGTCGTGGTACGCGGGGTGGTAGTCCACGACGTCGAGCCGGTTGCCGTACCGGTCGTGGGTCCGCAGGACCGGCACGTGCGCGTTGGCCTGCCGGCCCCGCTCCTGCCACTCGGGCTCGCCGGCACGCCGACCGATGGCCGACAGGTCCGCCCGGTTGGCGGCGCCGCCGTGGCGTTCGACCGCCTCGACGAGGGCTGTGTTCGTCGCGAACACGTCGTGGCCCTCGAGCGGGGGCGGCTGGTTGGTGACCTCGTGGGTGTCGAACCAGCTCGTCATGGCCCGAGCCTACGACCGGCCGGGCCGCTGCCCGCGGCCGGACCGGCCGGGTCCCGCCACGGTCCACGCGCCGGTGGCGCCGGCCCGGTTCGCGCCCGACGACTGATCGTCGTCGGGCCCCGGGATCGCGTGTACCGTTTCCTGAACCACGTTCGGCCGTGGGGGCCGGGCGACCCAGCAAGGGGGCGATGACATGGACGTGATGGACGTGGACACGGAGACCACCGAGGTGGCCGACGCACGTGAGCTGACGACGGCGGCGCGCCGTCGCCGGGCGGTCCGCCGGAACGTGGCCCTGGGCGGCCTCGTCGGCGGCGCTGCGATCTTCAGCAGCGGCTGCACCCTCAGCGACGTCTCGACGATCCTGTCGATCCTGCGACTCCTCGGCATCGGCGCCTGAGCGTCGCCACCATCGGAGGTCGACACGGCCACCCGACCGACCTCCCCCGGGAGGCGGTCCGGGTGGCCGTGTCGCGTCCGGGCCGCGGCCGCCGCACCTGAGCCCCGTTCGTGCCGCACCGTCCGGTCCCGGGCCCGCTGTGGCAGGCTGGAGGCGTCGCGACCCGCTCGGCGCCGGACCGGCCGGCGGTGCAGGTCGCGCGACGAAGGGGGTTCCCATGTCCACCGATGAGCAGATCCTCGGCCGTCACGACGTCGACGACCTCGAAGCGATCCTCACCACGGTCAACACCGATGTGGACGAGGCGATCCACGCGGTCCGCGACAACGCGGACGCCATCTTCACGTGGGACTACGAGAAGGGCGCCCGCCCGGCGCTCAACAAGCTCTACGAGAAGGCCAAGCACTCCCAGTGGAACGGCCAGACCGACCTCGACTGGTCCCAGGACGTCGACCAGCAGCAGTTCGCCGAGATGATGGCGGACATGCAGCAGATGGAGTTCCAGACCCGCGGGGTGGACTTCACCGGCACGCCGTTCGAGAAGTGGGACCGCGCCGAGTGGGTCGAGCTGGCCCACCAGGTGCAGAACTGGTCGCTGAGCCAGTTCATGCACGGCGAGCAGGGCGCGCTGCTCTGCACCGCCAAGATCGTCGAGACCGTGCCGTGGATCGACGCCAAGTACTACGCCGCCACGCAGGTGATGGACGAGGCCCGCCACGTGGAGGTCTTCGCCCAGTACCTCGACACCAAGCTCGACGGTCACTACCCGATCAACGCCCACCTGAAGCTGCTGCTCGACGACATCATCGAGGACAGCCGCTGGGACATGACCTACCTGGGCATGCAGATCATGGTCGAGGGCCTGGCGCTCGCCGCGTTCGGCATGGCGATGCAGACGACGCCCGACCCGCTGCTCAAGCAGCTGCTCCGCTACGTGATGAGCGACGAGGCCCGCCACGTGGCCTTCGGCGTGCTGTCGCTGCAGGAGTTCTACGCGGGGCTGACCGACGCCGAGCTGCTGGAGCGCCAGGAGTTCGCGTTCGAGGCCGCCGTCCGCATGCGGGACCGCTTCCTCCAGCAGGAGGTCTGGGACCGGATGGGCATCGACGTCCGCAAGGCGCTGAAGCTCTTCGACGTCCCCGAGGAGGTCAAGAACCAGGACCCGTTCCAGCAGCTCCTGTTCTCCAAGATCGTCCCGAACTGCAAGAAGCTGGGCCTGCTCGACGCCAACGACGGCTGGCTCCGCAAGCGGTTCGACGTGCTCGGCGTGACCCAGTTCGAGGACTGGGCCGACACCGGCGAGGAGTACCTGGAGATGGACGCGGTCGCGCAGGACCGCGCCGCCGCCTCGTAGGCGCAGCGGGGCCAGGGTGGTCGACCCGGCGGGCGTGGGGCTCTACGAGCGCAGGCTCCGGCGGGCCGCGCTCGACCGGGTCGGCGGCGGGCCGCCGTCCACGCTCGCGGATCCCGGCGCGACCGGGGCCGACCAGGCCTCGCTCGAGGCCGTGTTCGCCCATGTCGCCCACCGGCGCGCCCGGCGGTCCCGCGCCGGCGGCGCGGATCGTCGAGCCGGGGCGCTCGCCGCGACCGTCGAGACGGGCACGGGGCCGTCGGCACCCGAGCGGTCGGCCGCACCAGAGCGGTCCGCCGGCGATGGCACGGGGTGGCGGCTGCTCGAGGTCGAAGAGGTCGGTCCCACGCTCCGGCTGCTGCGCGTCGAGCGACCGCCGGGGTTCGAGTTCGTCGCCGGTCAGTACGTGAAGGCCGGCGTCGGGGGCGTCGGCCGGTCCAGCTTCTCGATCGCGTCCGCGCCGCACGACCCGTTCCTCGAGCTGTGCGTGGGCCTGCAGCCCGGCGGCAAGGTCAGCCCGGCGCTGTTCCGCCTGGTCCCCGGCGACGCGGTCGACCTCGTGCCGCGGGCCAAGGGCCGCTTCGTGCTGCAGCCGGCGGCCGACACCCACCTGATGGTCGCGACGAGCACGGGGATCGGTCCGCTGCGGTCGATGCTGCGCGACTCGCTGCACCGTGGCCTCCCCGGCCGCTTCGTCGTGCTGCACGGCGCCAGCACCCCCGACCGGTTGCCGTACCGGGCCGAGCTGGGGTCGCTGGCCTCGGCGGACCGCCGGGTCGAGTACCGCTCGACGATCAGCGGCAGCACCGGTCGCGTCAGCGCCGGTCGCGTCGACCCGCTGGCCGAGCAGGTCGCCGGCGACCTCGACCCGGCCTCGACGGTGGCGTACGTCTGCGGCCACCCCGGGATGGTCGACTCGGTGCGGGCCACCCTGTCGCGCGCCGGCTTCGAGGTCCGCTCCGAGAAGTTCGACTGACCGCTCGCCTGCCGTCACGGCCGGCGGGCCCGCTTCGTTCCCGGATCCTGTGGTGAACACCCCAGGATCCGGGAACAGAGCCGGCGGGGCGGGCGAACAGAGCGGTGGGGCAGGGGAACAGAGCCGGCGGGGCGGGGGAGCGGACGGCCGTCCTAGGGTGCCGGCGTGTCCGATCCCCATACCCCACCGAAGATCGCGCCCCTCGCCGACGCGGACGCGACCGAGGCGCAGCTCGCCGCCCTCGAGCCCCTCGGCCCGATGGCCGCGCTGCACATCTTCCGCACCCTGGCGGTGCACCCGAAGCTGTTCCGCAGCTGGCTCCCGTTCGGGGGACGGCTGCTCCAGGGCAGCACGCTGACGCCCCGGGCGAGGGAGCTCGCGATCCTGCGCACCGCTGCGCTCTGCGGGTCGGACTACGAGTGGGGCCAGCACGTGGGCATCGGCCGCGACGCCGGCCTGTCCGACGACGAGATCCTCGCCTGCGCGGTCCCGACGGAGCCGGGCGGCTGGGACGCGGTCGACCTGGCCGTCCTGACCGCGACCGAGGAGCTGGTCGACGGGCATCGCATGTCCGACGCGACCTGGGACGCGCTGACCCGCCTCGGCTGGACCGACCAGCAGCTCATCGAGCTCACGATGCTCGCCGGCCACTACGCCATGCTGGCGGGGATGCTGCGATCGGTCGGCGTCGAGCCCGAGGGGCCGCTGCCGGCGATCGGCCACGTGCGGGTCGAGCCGTGAGCGACGGCGGCGCCGTCGCCGGCGTGGGCCGGTTGGCCGGCCGCACCGCCGTCGTCGTCGGAGCGGGCCAGACGGCGGGGGAGACGGTCGGCAACGGGCGGGCGGTGGCGATCACGTTCGCCCGGGAGGGCGCGGCCCTGGTGCTGGCGGACCGCGACCCGTCGAGCCTGGCCGAGACCGCCCGCCTGGCCGCCGAGGCCGCCGCCGGCGCAGGCCACGAGCTCCCGGCGCCGGTCGAGGTGGTCGTCGACATCTCGGCGGACGACGGTCCCGACTCGCTCGTCGCCGCCGCCGTCGAGGCCCGCGGCGGCTTCGACGTCCTGCACAACAACGTCGGCATCGGTGCGGGCGACGCCCCGCCGCACCGCCTCGGCGACGAGGCCTACGACCGGATCATGGACGTCAACCTGCGGGCGCTGTGGCGCACGTGCCGCGCCGCGGTGCCCGTGCTGCGCGAGCAGGAGCGCAGCGCGATCGTGAACGTGTCCTCGCTGGCCGCGGTCGCGGCGGCCACGACCCTCACCGCCTACAAGCTGTCGAAGGCCGGCGTGAACGCCCTGACGCAGAGCCTGGCGCTGTCGAACGCCCGGCACGGCGTGCGGGCGAACGCGATCATGCCCGGGTTCATCGACACGCCGATGGCGGTCGACGCCGCGGCCGAGGCGCTCGACGTGGACCGCGCCGAGTACGCCGCCGGCCGGGCCGCGCTGGTCCCGCTCGGGCGGCAGGGGTCCGCCTGGGACGTCGCCAACGCCGCGCTGTTCCTGGCGTCCGACGAGGCCGCGTTCGTCACCGGCGTGGTGCTCGCGGTCGACGGCGGCCAGGCCGCCCGCATCGGCTGAGCGCGCCGGCATCTGCCGGGCGGGCCGTCGACCTCGACCGTGGGTGCCGTCGCCGGTCGATCAGACCGCCATGGCGGACCGGACCTCGTCGAGCGCGCCCTCGCCCCCGTCCCCGCTGCCGGTGATGCGACCGGACTCGAGCACGTAGTAGCGGTCGGTCGAGCGGAGCGCGAACCCGACGTGCTGCTCGACGAGCAGCACCGTGAGGTCGCCCCGCTTGGTGAGGTCGACGATCACCTGCTCGATCTCGGCGACGACGTTGGGCTGGATGCCCTCGGTCGGCTCGTCGAGGATGAGCAGGCGCGGCTTGGTCAGGAGGGTCCGGGCGATGGCCAGCTGCTGGCGTTGCCCGCCCGACAGCAGGCCGGCCCGCCGGCCCAGCAGGTCGGTGAGCGCCGGGAAGGTGTCGAGCACCTCGTCGATCTCCGATCTCACGGTGGAGACCAGCTGCAGGTTCTCGAGGGTCGTCATCTGCGGGAAGCAGAGCTGGCCCTGCGGGACGTAGCCGAGGCCGCGCTTCACGCGCTGGTTGGGCTTGGTCCTGGTCACGTCCTCACCGTCCAGGAGGACCTTGCCGGACTTCACCGGCAGCAGTCCGACGGCGACCCGCAGCAGCGTGGTCTTGCCGGCACCGTTGTGGCCCATCACGGCGGCGGCGCCGCCCTTGGGGATCGACACGCCGACGTCGAACAGGACCATCGTCCGCCCGTAGCCCGCGGTCACGTCGACCAGCTCGAGCATCGGATCAGCCATCTGCCGCCACCTCCGTCACGGTCCCCAGGTAGACCTCCTGCACCTTCGGGTCCGCCTGGATCTCGGCCACCGTCCCCTCGGCCAGCACCTTGCCGGCGTCCATCACCGTCACGAAGTCGGCGTAGCGGCGCATGAACTCCATGTCGTGCTCGATGACCACGATCGTGCGGTCGGGGGCGATGCGCCGCAGCAGGTCACCGGTCTCCTCCCGCTCGTCGGTGCTCATGCCGGCCACCGTCTCGTCGAGGAACATCACCTTGGCGTCCTGCACCAGGAGCATGCCCACCTCGAGCCACTGCTTCTGGCCGTGGGCGAGGATGCCGGCGGGCCGGTGCGCGAGATCGCTGAGCCCGATCATCTCGAGCGCCTCCTCGACCCGCTCCGACACGGACCGTCGCGCCCGCAGCAGGCTCCGGGCCCTGCGGTGCACGCCGTCGGCGATGTCGAGGTTCTGGAGCACGCTCAGCTGCTCGAAGACGGTCGCCGTCTGGAAGGTGCGACCGACCCCGAGCCGCACGATCTTGTGCGCCTTCATCTCCAACAGGTCGCGGTTCCGGAACATGGCCTCGCCGGTGCCCCGGACCAGTCCGGTGAGGGCGTCGACCAGCGTGGTCTTCCCGGCGCCGTTGGGTCCGATGAGGAAGTGGAGCCGGCCCTGCAGGAGCGTCACGTCCACGCCGTCGATCGCCTTGAACCCGTCGAAGTCCACGGTCAGCCCGCGGATCTCGAGGTAGTCCTCGCCGAGGAAGGAGGTCGTCATGCGATCGCCTCCGCCTCGGCGTTCACCAGCTCGACGTCGGTGCGGTCGTCCTTCGACGACCGGCTCGCCCACCGCGCCTTGATCCTCGGCCAGAGCGAGGCGATGCCGCCGGGGAGCAGGAGGATGACGAAGATGAACAGCGCACCCTGGAAGTAGGTCCACTGGGTCGGGAACGCCTCCGAGAGCGAGGACTGCCCGTAGCCCACGGCGATCGCGCCGAGCGCCGGGCCGAGCAGCGAGGCCCGACCGCCGAGGGCCACGCCGGCGATCATCATGATCGAGGCGGCGGCGTCGACGTTCGACGGCGAGATGATGCCCGCGATCGGGGCGAACATCGCCCCGCCGACGCTGGCCATGATCGCCGCCACGACGAACGCCACGAGCTTGATGTTGGCGGGGTCGTAGCCGAGGAACCGGATGCGCTCCTCGGCGTCGCGCGTGGCGACGAGCAGCTCGCCGAACCGGCTCCGGTACAGCTGCCACACCACGACCAGGAACAGGATCACGAGCCCGGCGGCGATCATGTAGAGGGTCTTCTTCACGCCGGGGTCGTACAGGTTCTGGCCGAAGAACGTGGTGAAGGTGTTGAGGCCGTTGAACCCGCCGGTCTGCTTGATCGTGGCGATCAGCAGCGTGGAGAACGCGACCGCCAGCGCCTGGGTGAGGATGGCGAAGTACGCGCCCTTCACGCGCCGCTTGAGGATCGCGTAGCCCAGGATGAACGACACGACCGCCGGGAGCGCGACGATCGCGAACAGGGTGAACGGGCCGCTGCGGAACGGCTCCCACCAGCTCGGCATCGTCGCGTCGCCGTAGAGGACCATGAAGTCGGGCACCTGCCCGGGGCCGGCGGCCTCGAGCTTCATGTGCATCGCCATGGCGTAGCCCCCGAGGCCGAAGAACACGCCCTGGCCCATGACGAGCATGCCGCCGCGGCCCCAGGCGAGCCCGATGCCGATCGCGGCCATCGCCCAGGCGCAGTACTTGCCGAGGTTGCCGAGTCGGAACGGGGTGAGCGCGCCGGGGGCCCAGACGAGCAGGACCAGCGCCAGGACCGCGATGGCGACGAGGGCGCCGTAGGAGCGGAGCAGCGAGCCGGCCGAGAACCGGCCGGGCGCACCGCCGGTGGACTCGATCTCGTCGGTGGCGTCCGGCGCATCGGCCGATTCGGCGGTGGTCGTCGTCATGCGAGCGACCTCGTCCGGACGGTGAACAGGCCCTGGGGTCGGATCTGCAGGAACACGACCACGAGGGCGAACGTGATGACCTGCGCCATCGAGCCGCTGATCCAGTCGGTCAGGAAGGCCGTGACCACGCCGACCACCCACGCGGCGATCACCGTGCCCTTGAGCTGGCCGACGCCGCCGGCCACGACGACGAGGAAGGCCGGGATGATGTAGGTCGCCCCGAGCGTCGGGTTGGTCCCGGAGATGAGGGCGATGGCGACGCCGCCGACGCCGGCCAGGCCGGAGCCGAGGAAGAACGTGATGCGATCGACGTTGCGGGTCGAGACGCCCATGGTCTCCGCCAGCTCGCGGTTCTGCACCGTGGCCCTGATCTGCCGACCGAACGAGCTGTACTTGAGGACCGCGCTGAGCGCGCCGAGCGAGGCGAGCGCGAGCACGATCGTGAAGAGCTGCCGGTGGGGCCAGTCGTAGCCGAAGACGGCGATGCTGCCCCGCAGCCACGTCGGCGGGCTCACCGGGTCGCCCTGGGCGCCGAAGATGTCCTTGGCGAGCTGCTGCAGGACCATGGCCACGCCGACCGTCACGAGGAGCGTGTCGAGCGGCCTCTTGTACATCCACTGGATGACCGACACCTCGAGCAGGAGGCCGAGCAGCCCGGCGATCACGAACGCCACCGGGATGGCGACGAGGATCGAGAGCCCGGTGCTGGTGATCACCTGCTGGGTGACGTAGGCCGCGTAGGCGCCGGCCATCAGGAACTCGCCGTTCGCCATGTTGATGACGCCCATCTGGCCGAACGTGAGCGTCAGGCCGAGCGCGGCGAGCAACAGGATGGCGCCGGTGGCGGTACCGGTGAGGAAGGGGGTGGTGAGGACGTCCATGCTCCGCTTTCAGAGGGGTCCCGAGCGCCGGGGGCGCTCGTCCGAACAGGTCGCCGCCGATCGGTCGGGGGTGCCGTGCGCTGCACGGCACCCCCGACCCGGCGGTGTGTCACGCCGGCGTGGGCCGGCCGGGACTCACTCCTTGTTCGGGTCCCACCAGTCGTAGCCCTCGAGGAACGGATCGGGCTCGATCGGCGCCTCGGAGCTCCAGACCACGTCGAACTGGTTCTCGGCGTTGATCTGGCCGATCAGACCCGTCTTGGCGATGTGGTGGTTGTCGCCGTTGACCGTGACGTTGCCCTCGGGCGCCGCGAAGGTCACGCCGTCGGCCGCCTCGTTGACGGCGTCGACGCAGAAGGACTTCGCCTTCTCGACCATGTTCTTGTAGAGGTACATGGACGTGTAGGCCGCCTCCATCGGGTCCGACGTCGGGCGGTCGGCGCCGTACTTGTCCTGGAAGGCCTTGATGAACGTGGCGTTCTCAGGGCTGTCGACGCTCTGGAAGTAGTTCCAGGCGGCGAACTGGCCGGTCACGTCCTCGCCCATGGCGGGGGCCTCCTCCTCGGCGATGGACACCGAGATGATCGGCGAGTTGTCCGGGCCGAGACCGGCCTCGTAGTACGCCTTGATGAAGCCGACGTTCGACGAGCCGTTGATCGTGTTGAACACGAAGTCGGGCTTGGCCGCCGCGATCTTGGCGACCTGCGTCGTCCAGTCGTCGCTGTCGAGCGGGACGTACTCCTCGCCGACGATCTCGATCCCGAGCTCCTCCGCGTACTGCTTGATGATCTTGTTCGCGGTGCGGGGGAACACGTAGTCGGAACCGGCCAGGAACAGCGTCTTCACGCCCTTGGACTTGAGGAAGTCCATGGCCGGGATGATCTGCTGGTTGGTCGTCGCGCCGGTGTAGTAGATGTTCTTCGACGCCTCGAGGCCCTCGTACTGCACGGGGTAGAAGAGCAGGCCCTTGTTGCCCTCGACGACCGGCAGCATCGCCTTGCGGGATGCCGAGGTCCACCCGCCGAACACGGCGGCGACCTCGTCCTGGGTCAGGAGCTTGTTGATCTTCTCGGCGAAGACGGTCGGCTCGCTCTGGCCGTCCTCCTCGACGACCTCGATCTGCTTGTCCATGATCCCGCCGGCGGCGTTGATCTCGTCGACGGCGAGCAGGAGCGAGTCCCGCACGGTCTGCTCGGAGATGGCCATCGGGCCGGAGGTGGAGTTCAGGAGGCCGAGCTTGACGGTGTCACCCTCGACGCAGGTGTCCCCGGAGGCCGACTCGCCGCTGCTCCCGGAGTCGCTGCCGCTGGACGAGTCATCGTCCGAGCTGCACGCGGCCGCGAACAGCGACAGCGCGGCGATGGATGCCAGCACGACCATGAGTGGTCGCAGGGTCTTCAAGGACATTGACGTCTCCCTTCGATCCCGCACGGATGTGCGAGTGGCGGGAACCTATGGACGGGAGGTGTCCTGTCGTTGACGGCCCTGTTTCCGGATCGTGACACGCATCTCACAGATGCGAGCGTTCCGTCACGTCCGGTCGTCGGGGCGCGGCAGCAGCGCGTCGAGCGCGCCCCGAGCTGCGTCGACCGACGACGCGACCGCGACGCCGAGCCGGCACGGGTCGGCGGGCTCGAGCACGGTGCCGGCGGCCTCCGGCGTCGAGCACGTCGGCCGGTCCGGACCGAGGCGGTCGTCCCGAGGTCCGACGACGAGCCGGTTGGCGACGGTGCGGGCGCCGTCGGTGCCGGCGGGGCCGGCCCAGCCGGGGACCGACGTGTCGATCGAGGTGAGCAGCACCCGTTCGCCCTCGACCTGCACGTCGAGGGTCGACCGGAGCGATCCGTGCTCCTCGTCGGCGCGGCCGAGGACGAGCACGTCGTCGAGCGTGACGTGCGCGCCGGCGGCTGCGTCGACCGTCGTGCGCGCGTCGTGGCGGGCGCGCCGGGTGAGGATCACCGGCTCCGGGCGCCAGTCGACCCGCGCTCCCTCGGCGACGCGGAGGTGGGTCTCCCAGCGGGTGCCGTCGCCGCGCGCCGCGTAGACCACGGTCGCGGCGACCGAGCGCACGGCCACGTCGAGGCCAGCTCCCACGTCCACGGTGACGCGGACGCGGTCCTCGCCCACGGGCGAGGCTCCGGACCCGACGAGCCACAACGTGGCGCCGTCCCAGCGGAACCACACGGGCGCGCTGCACAGCACGCCGTCGACCCGCACCGACCCGCCCGCGCCCCGCCGGAGCCGGACCGAGAGCTCGGTCCCGGTCCACCCGCTGACCGGTGGGGCCGGCGCGGCGTCGGATGGGAGAAGGGAGTGCACGGCGGTCGCGTCGGCGGGGCCGGTCAGCCGGCAGCCGGTGCGGCGGCGGGCATCTGCTCGCGGATCCACGTCGCGATCGGTGCCGCGCCCTCGGGGGCGTCGAGCGAGACGAAGACGGTCGGCAGGTCGCCCCGCTGCGCCGCGGCGTCGCGCGCCATGACGCCCAGGTCGGCGTGCACGAGGTGGGCGATGTCGATCTTGTTGACGACGAGGAGGTCCGAGCGCGTGACCCCGGGTCCGCCCTTCCGGGGGACCTTGTCGCCGCCCGCCACGTCGAGCACGAACAGCTGCACGTCCACGAGGCCCTTCGAGAACGTGAGCGTCAGGTTGTCGCCGCCGCTCTCGACGAGGACCAGGTCGAGCGGGCCCTCGCGCGCCTCGAGGTCCTCGATCGCGTCGAGGTTGGCGGTGATGTCCTCGCGGATCGCGGTGTGGGGGCAGCACCCGGTCTCGACCGCCACGATGCGGGCGGCGTCGAGCACGCCGCGGCGCTTGAGCGTGTCGGCGTCCTCGGTCGTGTAGATGTCGTTGGTCACGACGCCGATGCGCAGCTCGTCGGACATGAGCGCGCACAGGGCGGCCACGAGCGCGGTCTTGCCGGTCCCCACCGGTCCGCCGATGCCCACCCGGAAGGCGCCGTCGACCGGGTCGCGCCGGGGGGAGCCGTGGTCGTGGTCGTGGTCGTGGTCGGTCCCGATGTCGTGCACGGTGGTGGCGCTCCTGGTTCGTGGGCGGTCGCGTTCGCGGTCGCGTCGGTGGGTGGGGGTCAGCTGCGGAACAGGCGGGTGGGCATGGCCGACTGTGCCTCCACGTCGATCTCGGCGAACGGGGTCGACGCGTGGGGCAGGTCGTCCGCTGCGACCAGCCCGACGGTCGAGCGGGCGACGTCGTCCACGTCGGTGCGGAGGTCGTGCAGCACCGCGGCCACGTCGAACGGGTCGAGCGACAGCAGGCGCAGCCCGGCGGCGGAGAGCGTGGCGGCCGTGCCGTGCGCGGCGGCCAGGGCCGCCTCGTCGGGGTCGCAGCCGACCGCCGTCCCGAGCAGGCCGAGCGCGACCGGCTGCACCGGCGGCCGCCCGTCGGCGAGCGCGATCGGCCGGCCCGGCACCACCCTCGACGCGGTCCGGGCCAGCGATCGCCCGAGCGAGCGCGCCGTCGCCCTGGCGGTGGCGCTCGGCGTGCGCACGCACCAGGCCGCATCGAGCTCGTCGCTGTCCACCCCACCGGCCGCGAGCCGGGTCGCGGCGACGTCGGTCCGGCCCGTGGTCCACAGGCGGCACGTCACGTAGGCGGCCAGCGACGCGACGTCGCAGACCCGCCCGGCGTCGACCGCGGCCTCCAGACCGTGGCTGTGCGCGTGGGCGCCGTCGGGGAACCGCCCGTCGGCGAGGAGGAGCAGGGCGGCGACCGACACGTGGATCCGCTCCGGCTCAGAAGAGGAAGTACCGCTGGGCCATGGGGAGCTCCCGGGCCGGGTCCTGCTCGATCTCGTCGCCGTCCACGGTCACCATGAAGGTGTCGGGGTCCACGGCGATGTCGGGGAGCGCGTCGTTGTTCACCATGTCGGCCTTGGTCACGGCCCGGCAGTCCTCGACCGCCACGACGCGGTGCGCGAGCCCCAGCCGCTCCGCCAGCCCGTCGTCGACCGCGGCCGGGGCGACGAACGCCAGCGACGTGTGGCCGGCGGTGCGGCCGTGGGCGCCGAACATCGGTCGGGGGAGCACCGGCTGCGGCGTCGGGATGGACGCGTTGGCGTCGCCCATCGCACCCCAGGCGATCACGCCGCCCTTCACGACCACGTGGGGTCGCACGCCGAAGAACCGCGGGTCGTAGAGGACGAGGTCGGCGAGCTTGCCCGGTTCGACGGAGCCGATCTCGCCGGCGAGGCCGTGGGCGACCGCCGGGCAGATCGTGTACTTCGCCACGTAGCGCTTGGCCCGCTCGTTGTCGGCCCGGCCGTCGCCCGCGAGCGCACCGCGCCGCCGCTTCATGACGTGGGCGGTCTGCCACGTCCGGATGACCACCTCGCCGATCCGGCCCATCGCCTGGGAGTCCGAGCCGATCATCGAGATCGCGCCGAGGTCGTGCAGGACGTCCTCGGCCGCGATCGTGGACGGGCGGATCCGGCTCTCGGCGAAGGCCAGGTCCTCGGGCACCGACGGGTTGAGGTGGTGGCAGACGATCAGCATGTCGAGGTGCTCGTCCGCCGTGTTCACGGTGTGGGGCCTCGTCGGGTTGGTCGAGCTGGGCAGCACGTTCGGCTCGCCGGCGACCGTGATGATGTCGGGTGCGTGGCCGCCGCCCGCACCCTCGGTGTGGTACGAGTGGATCGACCGGCCGGCGATCGCCCCGAGCGTCGTCTCCACGAAGCCCGCCTCGTTCAGCGTGTCGGTGTGCAGCGAGGCCTGGACGCCGGCCTCGTCGCACACCCGCAGGCACGCGTCGATGGCCGCCGGCGTCGACCCCCAGTCCTCGTGGAGCTTGAAGCCGCTCGCACCGGCGCGCAGCTGCTCCCACATCGACTCGGCCGAGACCGTGTTGCCCTTGCCGAGCAGCACGAGGTTGAGCGGCCAACCGTCCATCGAGGTGAGCATCGACGACAGGTGGAACGGCGAGGCGGTCACCGTGGTCGCCTTCGTCCCCTCCGCCGGTCCGGTGCCCCCGCCGATCACCGTGGTGATCCCGGTCGCCAGCGCGGTGTCCAGCACCTGCGGGCAGATCAGGTGGACGTGGCAGTCGATCGCACCCGCCGTGAGGATCCTGCCGTTGCCGGCGAGCACCTCGGTCGACGGACCGATGACGAGGTCGGGGTGGACGCCGTCCATGGTGTCCGGGTTGCCGGCCTTTCCGAGCGCCGTGATCCGGCCGTCCTTGATGCCGACGTCCGCCTTGACGACGCCCCAGTGGTCGAGCACGACGGCGCCGGTGATCACCATGTCGGGTGCGCCCTGCGCCGCGGTCCGCAGCGACTGGCCCATGGACTCGCGGATGACCTTGCCGCCGCCGAAGACGGCCTCGTCGCCGGCGAGGCCCGGCCCGCCGCAGAGGTCCTGCTCGATCTCGATCAGGAGGTCCGTGTCCGCGAGCCGGATCCGATCGCCCGCGGTCGGGCCGTAGAGCGCGGCGTACCGGGCCCGCGACAGCGCCGGGCCGCTCACGACCGGCCTCCGGTCGCACTCGGGGTGCCGTCGATCGTCCCCGGCGGGGGGTGCAGCCCACGGAACCCGGCGGTCACGCCCGCTCCGGCGAACGCGACGAGCTCGACCTCCATCGTGATGCCCGGCTCGAACCGGACGCTCGTCCCGGCCGGGACGGCGAGCCGCCGGCCGACCGCCGCCGCGCGGTCGAAGCGCAGCGCCTCGTTGGTCTCGGCGAAGTGGAAGTGGGACCCGACCTGGACCGGGCGGTCGCCGGTGTTGAGCACCGTCAACGCGACGAGCTCGCGGCCCTCGAGCAGCACGACGTCGCCGTCGCCGAGCAGCACCTCGCCCGGGACCAGCCGCGACCCCGGGCCCGGATCGTCGCCGGGCGCCAGCGCGGCCGGTTGGATCGGTCCGTGCAGGGTCACCAGCTTCGTCCCGTCGGGGAACGTCGCCTCCACCTGGAGCTCGTCGATGAGCACCTCGACGCCCTCCATCACGTCGGAGGTGTCGAGCACGTCGCGCCCCTCGGACATGATCGCGGCGACCGACATCCCGTCGCGTGCGGACTCGAGCACCCAGTCGGTGAGGACCGCGACCGCCTCGGGGTGGTTCAGCAGCAGCCCCCGCTCCCGTCGTCGCCGCGCCACGTCGGCGGCGCCGTGCACCAGCAGCCGTTCCTGTTCGTGGGGCGAGAGGAGCATCGGACCTCCGTGGCGCGCGCGAGCGGCGGTGTCGGGGCCCGATCGGTCCCCGGGGCCGGCGACGGTGCCGGGACCGGGGTGGCGGGCACGATACCGCGGGGTAGGGACCGTCCATGACCGACCAGGACGGGCAGGCCGAGGGCACCTACGTCGCCGGTGGCGGCAGCTTCGAGCGCGACACCCGCTACATCGACAGCCGGATCACCCGCGACGGCCGGGACGGGTACCCGGTCGAGCCGGGGCGCTACCGGCTGGTCGTGAGCCGGGCCTGCCCGTGGGCGAGCCGGCTGGTGATCGTGCGCCGGCTGCTCGGCCTCGAGGGCGCGCTGTCGATGGCCGTCGCCGCACCCACCCACGGCGAGCGCAGCTGGAACTTCGGCCTCGACCCCGGTGGCGTCGATCCGGTGCTCGGCATCCACGAGCTCCGGGAGGCCTACCTCCGGCGCATCCCGGACTACCCGAAGGGCATCACGGTCCCGGCGATCGTCGACACGACGACCGGCGAGGTGGTCACGAACGACTTCGTCCCGATGAGCCTGGACCTGTCGAGCGAGTGGACCGAGCTCCACCGCGAGGGGGCGCCCGACCTCTACCCCGAGGCGCTCCGCGACGAGATGGAGGAGGTGATGCGCGGGATCTACCGGGACGTGAACAACGGCGTCTACCGCTGCGGGTTCGCCGGCTCGCAGTCCGCGTACGAGGACGCCTACGAGCGCCTCTTCGCCCGCCTGGACGAGGTGTCCTCGCGCCTCGAGGACCGGCGCTACCTGGTGGGGGACCACATCACCGAGGCCGACATCCGGTTGTTCACGACGCTGGTCCGCTTCGACGCCGTGTACCACGGCCACTTCAAGTGCAACCGGCAGAAGCTGTCGGAGATGCCGGTGCTGTGGCCCTACGCCCGCGACCTGTTCCAGACGCCGGGCTTCGGCGACACGGTCGACTTCGACCACATCAAGGCGCACTACTTCTGCGTCCACCGCGACATCAACCCGACCGGGATCGTGCCGCTCGGCCCCGACCTGCGGGGATGGCTCGACCCGCACGGCCGGGAGGAGCTCCCCGGCACGCCCTTCGGAGAGGGCACGGCGCCCGGGCCGCCCCCGTCCGACGAGGTCGTGGTCGATCAGCTCGGCGTCCACCGCCTCGCCTGACCCGACTGGCGGGGGACCCCAGCGCCGGGATCGCACCTGCCGCCCGACGGACCTGCCAACCTCGCAGATGCGAGGTCGGTGATAGATTCCAGGCCGCATGTCAAGCTACGGCACCCAGCAGGTGGCCGAGCTCCTCGGCGTCAGCGTGGACACGGTCCGGCGCTGGTGCGACGAGGGCCGGCTGCCCACCACCCGTGACGACGGCGGTCGGCGCCTCGTCGAAGGCCGCGATCTGGCCGCCTACCTGAGCGAGCAGACGCCGCCGTACGCGGTCGAGTCCGGCGAGCTCCACTCGGCGCGCAACCGCTTCACCGGCATCGTGACGCGGGTCGAGCGCGACGGCGTCGCCGCCGTGGTCGAGATCCACGCGCCGCCCCACCGGCTGGTGTCGCTGCTCACGCGCGAGGCGGTCGACGAGCTCGACCTCCAGCCCGGCGACCTCGCCACCGCGTCCGTGAAGTCCACCAACGTGACCGTGGAGGTCCCCCGCCCGTGAACGCGCGCCCGACCACCGGTCGGGGCCGCCGGCTCGCGGCCGCCCCGCTGCTGGCCCTGCTCCTCGCGCTCGGGATCGTGGCCGCGGCGTGCGGCGGCGACGACGCCGCCTCGTCCAACGCTGCCTCGTCGGACGCCGACTCGTCGGACACCGGCTCGTCGGACACAGCGGCGGCGACGGTCACCGGCGACCTCACCGTGTCGGCCGCCGCGTCGCTCGAGGGGGCGTTCACGACGATCGGCGAGGAGTTCGAGGCGGCCCACCCCGGCACGACGGTCACGATCAACTTCGGCTCGTCGGGCGACCTCGCGACCCAGATCCAGGGCGGCGCACCGGCCGACGTGGCGGCGTTCGCCGCAGAGTCCGACATGACCGAGCTGTCCGACGCGGGGCTGCTCGACGGCTCGTCCGAGATCTTCGCCACGAACGAGCTGGTCATCGTCACCGAGCCCGGCAACCCCGCCGGCATCGAGGGTTTGTCGGACCTGGCGAGCGCCGGCGTCGTCTCGCTCTGCGCGGCGACCGCGCCGTGCGGGCGCTACGCCGACCGGGTGCTCGCCGACGCCGGCGTCACGATCCCCGCCGACCGGATCACGCGCGGGCAGGACGTGCGGGCCACGCTGACCGCGGTCACGCAGGGCGATGCCTCGGCCGGCATCGTGTACGTCACCGACGCCCGGGCCGCCGGCGACGCGGCGACGAGCGTCGAGATCCCGGCCGACCGGAACGCCGTGGCGAGGTACCCGATCGCGGTGGTGGGGGCCACGGAGAACGCAGGCGCCGCCGAGGCGTTCATGGACTTCGTGCTCGCTCCCCGGGCCCGGGAGGTCCTCGAGGCGGCCGGCTTCGGCGCGCCGTGACCGCGGCGGCGGGACCACGGCGCGGGCGGCGACGTCCGCCGCTCGCGGTCGTCGCCCTGGCCGGGGTGGCCGTCGCGCTGTTCGTCCTGCCGCTCGTCGGGCTGCTCGTGCGGGTGCCGTGGTCGGACCTCTGGGCCGACCTCGGCACGGACGAGTCGCGCCAGGCCCTGCGGCTCTCCCTCCTCTGCACGGTGGCGTCCGCCGTCCTCTCCGTCGTCCTCGGCCTCCCGCTGGCCTGGGTGCTGGCCCGGCTCACCTTCCCGGGTCGGTCGGTGCTGCGCGCCCTCGTCCTCCTGCCCCTGGTGCTCCCCCCGGTCGTCGGCGGCGTCGCGCTCCTCTCCGCGTTCAGCCGCACCGGCGTGGTCGGTGCGCGCCTGTACGACTGGTTCGGCATCCAGCTGACGTTCTCGGTCTGGGGGGTCGTCGTCGCCACCACGTTCGTCGCGCTGCCGTTCTTCGTGATCACCGTCGAGGCCGCCCTCCGCGGCACCGACCGGCGGTACGAGGACGTGGCGCACACGTTGGGCGCCGGCCGCTGGACGGTGTTCCGGCGCGTGACGCTCCCGGCGATCGCCCCGTCGGTCGGCGCCGGCGCCGTGCTCGCCGGCGCCCGGGCGCTCGGGGAGTTCGGGGCCACGATCACGTTCGCCGGCAACATCGTGGGCCGGACCCAGACGATGCCGCTCGCGATCTACATGGCGCTGCAGGGCGACACCGACCGGGCGGTCGGGCTGAGCCTCGTCCTCCTCGCGATCAGCGCGGCGGTCATGGTCGTCGCCGTGCGCGACCGCTGGGCCCCGGGCGGCGGCCCGTGAGCGGCGGCGGGGCGGCACCGCTGCGGTCGGAGGGCGGCGTCGACGCGACAGTCGGGCTGGGCCTCGGCAGTCTGGAGCTCGACGTGTCGGTGCGGGTGGGCCCGGGCGAGGTGCTGGCCGTGCTGGGCCCCAACGGCGCGGGGAAGTCCACGCTGCTGCGCTGCCTCGCCGGCCTCCAGGCGATCGAGCGGGGTCGGATCGTGCTCGACGCCGCGGTCGCGGACGACCCGTCGACCGGCACCTTCGTGTTCGCCGAGGCGCGCCGGGTCGGCGTCGTCTTCCAGGACCACCTCCTGTTCCCGAACCTGGACCTGACCGCCAACGTGGCCTTCGGGCTCCGTGCCCGCGGCGTCGCCCGCGCCGAGGCCGACGAGCGCGCCCGGTGCTGGCTCGGCCGCGTGGGCCTCGCCGGCGTGGCGCGGTCGCGACCCGGCTCGGTCTCGGGCGGACAGGCCCAGCGGGCCGCGCTGGCGAGGGCGCTGGTGACCGATCCCGCCGTCCTCCTCCTCGACGAGCCGCTGTCGGCGCTCGACGTGGGCACGCGCGCGGCGCTGCGGCGCGACCTCCGTCGCCACCTCGCCGAGTTCGCAGGGGCGACGGTGCTCGTCACCCACGACGCGCTGGACGCGCTCGCGCTGGCCGACCGGGTCGCCATCCTCGAGGACGGCCGCGTCACGCAGGCGGGCATGCTGGCGGAGGTCACCGGGACGCCCCGCACGCCGTACGTCGCCGAGCTCATGGGGACGAACCTGCTGGCGGGGACGGCCGTGGGGACCGAGGTCGCGCTCGAGGGCGGCTCGTGGGCGCCGGGCCCGCCGGCGACGGTCGTCGTCGGGGAGCCGCACGACGGACCGGTGCTCGTGCTGGTCCGGCCCAGCTCCGTGACCCTGCACCGGGACGAGCCGACCGGGAGCCCCCGGAACCGCTGGCACGGGACGATCGCCGGCTTCGACCTGCTCGGCGACCGGGTCCGGGTGCGGCTCGACGGGCCGGTCCCACTGGTCGCCGAGGTGACCGCCGCGGCCGTGGCCGACATGGGCCTCGCCGAGGGCACGTCGGTGTGGGCGGCGGTCAAGGCCACCGACCTGGCGGTCGTGGAGCGCTGAGCCCCGGCTGTCGGGGTCGTTCCCTACTGTGGGGGGCATGAGCTCCGACCGTGCGCCGTCCGGGACGTCCACCGCCACCTCGCCGCTCGACGACGTCCAGCTCGACGCCGAGCTCGACGCCGCGTTCGAGCGCCACCGAAAGGAGCTCACCGGCTACTGCTACCGCATGCTCGGCGCGCCGTCCGAGGCCGAGGACGCCGTGCAGGAGACCATGCTGCGGGCCTGGCGGGCCGCCGACCGGTTCGAGGGTCGCTCCGCCGCCCGCACGTGGCTCTACCGGATCGCCCACAACGTCTGCATCGACATGCACCGCAGCCCCCAGCGCCGCGCCCGCCCGATGGAGATGGGCCCGGCGTCGCGCACCGCGGACCTGGTCCTCGGCGACCAGCGCGAGGAGCACGTGTTCGTCCAGCCGGCTCCCGACGCCCTGGTGGTCGACCTGTCCGCCGATCCGGCCGACGTGGCCGCGGCGCGGGAGTCCATCCGGCTCGCCTTCGTCGCCGCGCTGCAGCACCTGCCGCCGAAGCAGCGGTCGGTCCTCATCCTGTGCGAGGTCCTCCGCATACCCGCGGCCGAGGTCGCCGACCTCCTGGACACCACCGTGGCGTCGGTCAACAGCGCACTGCAGCGAGCCCGAGCCACGCTGTCGGACCTCCGGCCCGACGGGCTCGACGACCCGCTCGACGACCGCCACCAGCAGCTGCTCGAGCGCTATGTCGACGCCTTCGAGCGCTACGACATCGCCGAGCTGGTCACCCTGCTGCGCGACGACGCGGTGCTGTCGATGCCCCCGTGGGACACGTGGATCCAGGGCCGGGACGAGATGCGCGACTTCTACCTCGGCCCCGGGTGCAAGTGCCGGGGCAGCCGGCTCCTGCCGATCGCGCTCAACGGGTGCGCGGGCTTCGCGCAGTACCGGCAGACCTCGCCGGGGGTGTGGGAGCCGTGGAGCATGCAGGTGATCGAGGTCGCCGACGGCCGGATCAGCGCCCACCACAACTTCCTGTACCCCGAGATGTTCACCGCCTTCGGGTTCCCCGAACGGCTCACCGATCCGGCGCCCGACGCCGGCTGATCCGGCGTCGGCGGGTGCGGCGCTCGTCGTTCGGCATCCGGAGGAGCGCGGGGTAGGTTCGGCCGGTGACCACCCCCGCCGACGCCTCCGCCGCGCCCGGCGCCGGCGACCCCGAGTTCGACGTCCCCGAGGACCCCACCGCCTCCGAGAATTTCACCGCCCCCGAGGACCCCACCGCCCCCGAGGACCGCGGCTCGCTGTTCAGCGTCGGGTTCGCGATGGTGACGCTGGCGACCTTCGCCTACTTCCTGGCGCTCGGTGCGCTCCTGCCCACGCTGCCCCTCTACGTGGAGGACGAGCTGGGCGGCAGCAGCGTGGCGGTCGGTGTCGTGGTGGGCAGCTTCGCGATCTCCGCCGCCCTGCTCCGGCCCTTCGCCGGCCGGATCGGCGACACCCGGGGCCGGCGCGTCCTGGTCATCGGGGGCTCGCTCGTCATGGGCCTCTCGGTGCTGGCCTACACGGTGGTCACCAACGTCGTCGGACTGGTCCTGCTGCGCCTCCTGACCGGCGCGGGCGAGGCGGCCATGTGGGTCGGCGCCGCGACCGCCATCCAGGACATGGCACCCGACGACCGCCGCGGCGAGGCCGCCTCGTACTTCTCGGTGTCGCTCTACGCCGGCCTGGCCTTCGGTCCGCTGATCGGCGAGACCCTGCGCGACAGCTCGGGCTTCCACGCGGTGTGGATCTTCGCCGGCTGCTGCGGGCTCGTCGCCTGCCTGTTCGGATGGGGGACGCCCCGGGACGTGCGCCGCGAGCCCCAGCCCTTCCGCCTCCTGCACCCTGCCGCCGTCGGCCCGGGGTCGATCCTGCTGCTCGGCATGCTGCCGTTCATCGGCTTCGCCACCTTCATCGCGCTCTACGGACCCGAGGTGGGCGTCGACGACGTGGCGCCGCTCCTGCTCGGCTACGGCATCCTCGTGCTCGCCATCCGCGTGGTCGGCGCCAAGCTGCCCGACCGGCTCGGCTGGACGCGCGCCTCGTCGGCCGCGCTCGCGGTCCTCGCCGTCGGCGGGCTCGTGCTCGGCCTCTGGCACGGGGTCGGCGGCATCTGGCTCGCCGTCGTCGCCCTGGCCATCGGCATGTCGCTGCTGTTCCCGGCGCTGTTCAGCGCCACGGTCGCGAGCGTGCCCGAGACCGAGCGGGGCCAGGCCGTCGGCACGTTCTCGCTCGCGTTCGACCTGGCCAACGGCCTCGGGCCGGCGCTGCTCGGGATCATCGTGGCGCTCGGCAGCTACCAGGTGGCCTTCGCCGTCGCGGGCCTGGCCGCCGCCGCCGGTCTCGGGCTCGTCGGCCCGGTCGCCCGGCGGGCCGCCCGCCACGAGGCTGCGGCTGTCGGCTGACGCGGCCATCGAGCTCCCGGCCGTCGGGTCGCGCACCTCGACGTCCCCGCCCCGGTCCCGGCGGGGACGGTCGCCGCCGACGTGGTCGGGTGGGGGCTTCCTGCACCGGCGGCTCCGGCCGGGGCGAGGACGCTCGTGGTGGTCACGTCGGCCATGTTCACGGTCCTGGCTGGGTGCCGGCCGGGAACGGGCGGCGAGCTCCCGCAGACGGGGCATGATGGGGCGATCGGGCGCGACGCCCGCCGTGGCGGCGCCCAGCCGCCGACCGAGCAACCGGGGGACGGGGTGGGATCGAACCAGCGCAGCCAGGTCGAGATGACGGAGGCCGAGATCGACGAGTTCGTCGTGAACAGCCGCACGTGCACGCTCGCGACGATCGGCGCCGACGGCCGCCCGCACCTCGTGGCCATGTGGTACGCCGTGGTCGACGGCCAGATCTGGTTCGAGACGAAGTCCCGCTCGCAGAAGGCCGTGAACCTCCGCCGCGACCCGCGAGTGACCCTGCTGATCGAGGACGGCCTGACGTACGACAAGCTCCGGGGGGTCGCGATCGACGGGACGGCCGAGGTCGTCGAGGACCCCGACGTGCTCTGGAAGGTCGGCGTCAGCGTGTGGGAGCGCTACAACGGCCCGTACACCGAGGAGATGAAGCCGCTCGTCGAGTTCATGCTCCAGAAGCGCGTGGCGGTCAGGGTCGACCCGACCCGGACCCGATCGTGGGACCACCGCAAGCTCGGCATGGACGCGATGGAGCTGGGCGGGTCGACCGCCGAGCACCTCGACGACCAGCTCCGCTGACGACCAGGAGATCGGCACCGTGGCCCACCCACGCACCTTCCGCTTCGCCGCCGAGCTGCACGAGCCGCTCGAGGGGCGGACGTGGATCGAGTCGTTCCAGGAGCTCGAGGACCTCGGGTACTCGACGCTGTTCCTGCCCGACCACTTCGACGAGGGTCCGGGACCGCTCGCGACCCTCGGCGCGGCTGCGGCGGTCACGTCGACGCTGCGCATCGGGGTGCTCGTGCTCGACTGCGACTACCGCCACCCCGCGGTGGTCCACCGCGAGCTCGCCACGCTCGACGTGCTCTCCGAGGGCCGGCTCGAGGTGGGGCTCGGCGCCGGGTGGAAGCGCACCGACTACGACAAGACGGGCATCCCGATGGACCGCCCCGGCGTCCGGGTCGACCGGATGATCGAGCACACCGCGGTGCTCAAGGGGCTGTTCGCCGGCGGCCCGTTCACCTTCCACGGCGAGCACTACACGATCACCGACCTGGAGGGGACGCCGGCGCCGCACTCGACGGGCGGCCCGCCCATCCTCATCGGCGGGGGCGCCCGCCGGGTGCTCGGCTTCGCGGCGCGCCACGCGGACATCGTCGGTGTGAACGCGTCGATCCACTCGGGCGAGATCGACACCGAGGCCGCGCACGACGCGCTCCCGGAGCGCATCGACGAGAAGGTGGCCCGCGTGCGCGAGGCGGCCGGCGACCGCTTCGACGACCTGGAGCTCAACGCGTGGCTGTCGGTCGCCCAGATCACCGACGACACCGAGGGCGTCGCCGCCCTGGTCGCCGAGCTGTTCTCCGCCCGCCCCGAGGAGGTGCTGGCCTCGCCGCTCGCGCTCATCGGCAGCGAGGCCGAGGTCGGGGACCGGTTGCGGGAGCGCCGCGAGCGCTGGGGCTACTCGTACACGGTCGTGCCGGGCGCCGAGGCGAGGGCCTTCGCCCCCGTCGTGCAGTCGCTCACCGGCACCTGAACCGCTGTCCCCGCGAGCGTTCCCCCCGCTTCGGCACCGGTTTCGGTCGCCACACGACGGAAACCGCCGCCAAAGGGGGTGCGGACCGGCTCCGGGCGGCGGGCTCCGGGCGGGTCGGCAGGGGTCAGGCGACGCGCGTGCCCGGCGGCGGGTCGCCGTCGGGGCGCAGCAGCCGCACCGCACCGTCGGCCTCGACCGCACCGAGCACCAGGAAGCGGCTCCTGAACCCCGCGATGCGGCGCACGCCCAGGTTGACGGCGCCGACGACGAGGCGGCCGACGAGCTCGTCGGGCTCGTAGTTCGTCACCTGGGCCGAGGTCTCGAGCGTGCCGAGCGCGGGCCCGAAGTCGACGGCGAGCTGGTAGGCGGGAGCGCGGGCCTCGGGGAAGGGCCGGACCTCGAGCACCCGCCCGACGCGCAGGTCGACCTCGAAGAACTGCGCCGGGTCGATGTCGGGCAGGGGGGCTCCGGGCTCGTCGGTCACGGCGACAGTGTGGCCGAGCGTGCGACGATCGGGCGATGACCCCGGCGGACCGCATCGCCGCCGCGGGCCCGACCGTCCGCGACGACCTGCTCGACCGCCGGGAGTCGGTGCCCGGCCGAGGCGCCGGCGGCTGGACCGCTGCCGGGCCTGCTGATCGAATGGCACCCGAGCGGTGGCGGCCGAGGGTCGCCCCCGACGATCCGACACGCCGAGGAGCACGATGAGCAGCAGCGACTTCCCCTACGCCGAGCGGTTCCCGGTCAACCGCACGCTGCCGCAGACCGGCCGCAGCCGTGAGGACATCCTCGACGAGCTCGGCCAGATGGCGAAGGAGGAGGACGCGTTCTGGGAGACCGGCAAGGTCTCCGGGACGATGTACTGCGGCGACCACACGCACTACGACTTCCTCACGCAGGCCTTCGGCCTCTTCGCCCACGTGAACGTGCTCCAGCGCGACATGTGCCCGAGCGCCACGCGGTTCGAGGGCGAGATCATCGCCATGGCGCTCGACCTCTTCCACGCCGAGGCCGTGACCGACGGCCGGCCCGCCGGCATGGTGACGAGCGGCGGGACCGGTTCCATCGCCCACGCCGTGCTGTCGTACCGGGACCACGCCCGCCAGACCCGGGGCATCGTGCAGCCCAACTTCGTGAAGCCCGAGACGGGCCACCCGGCGTTCGACAAGGCCTGCCACCTCTTCGGGGTGGAGCTGCGGGTCGCGCCCGTCGACCCGGTGACCACCAAGGTCGACGTCGCAGCGGTGGCGGACCTGATCGACGACGACACGATCGCCATCCTGGGCTCAGCCGGCAACTACCCGTACGGCACGATCGACGACATCGCCGCGCTGTCGGACCTCGCGGTCGAGCGGGGCGTCGGCCTGCACGTCGACGGCTGCCTCGGCGGGTTCATCCTCCCGTTCGGCCAGGAGCTCGGCGTCGAGGGCATCCCGGTGTTCGACTTCCGCCTCCCCGGGGTGACCACGATCTCGGCCGACACCCACAAGTACGGCTACTCGGTGAAGGGCACGTCGGTGTGCCTGTTCCGCGACACGGCGCTGCGCAACAGCCAGTACTTCTTCCGCACCGACTGGAGCGGCGGCAAGTACTGCTCGCCGGGCATGGACGGCTCCCGCTCCGGGGGCCTGCTGGCCGCGACGTGGGCGTCGATGGTCCACCTCGGCCGCGAGGGCTACCGCCGCTACGCGCAGCAGATCTTCGACGCCGCGGCCGAGATGAAGGCCGCGATCCTGAGCCACCCGGAGCTGCGCCTGATGGGGGAGCCGACGTTCGTCCTGAGCTTCACGTCCGACGAGTTCGACATCTACCTCGTCAACGACTTCATGCGGCAGCGGGGCTGGCGGTTCAACGGCCAGCAGTACCCGAACGCGATCCACATCGCCGTGACCCGGCCCCAGACGCTGCCCGGCGTCACCGAGGCGTTCGCGACCGACCTCGCCGACGCCGTCGAGTGGGCGAAGGAGGCGACGGCCCGGGGCGAGGGTGCGGCCAGCGGTGCCATCTACGGCGGCGTCGCCGGCGGCATGACCGACGAGGCCGACGAGTTCATCCGCATGGTGATGACCGACATGATGGACACCCAGCAGTCGCTCCCGCCGGAGTGACCGGGCGCGCCCGGTGACGCTCGTCGGCGAGCTGGTCGACGCGGTCGGGCGGGACCTCGGGGCCGAGCCGACGTCGGTGGCGCGGCTCGGGGGCGGTGACGTCGCCGAGTCGGTGCGGATCGACCTGGTCGACGGTCGCACGGTGTTCGCCAAGACGCACGCCTCGCCGCCGCCGGGGTTCTTCACCACCGAGGCGCTCGGCCTGCGATGGCTGCGCAACGCAGCAGCGGTGGCGGTGCCCGAGGTCCTGGCCGTGTCCGACGGCGACGAGGGACACGGCGTCGATGGCGGTCCGGCCCGCCTCGTGCTCGAGTGGGTCCACGTGGGGCGCGGCGTCGTCGCCCGCGCCGGCGACGGCGACACGGAGGCCGAGCTCGGCCGGCAGCTCGCGGCCCTGCACCGGGCCGGCGCGTCGTCCTTCGGTCGCGAGGACCGGCGCACCACCGGCAGCCGGGGTCTGCCGAACGAGCCGTGCGCGACGTGGGCCGAGTTCTACGCCACCCAGCGGCTCCTGCCGTTGGCCCGGCTGGCCCGGGACGGGCGGGCGCTCGCCGACGACGTGGTCGCCGACCTGGAGCGGCTGGCCGGGCGGCTCGACGTCCTCGGCGTCCCGGTCGAGCCGCCGTCCCGGCTCCACGGAGACCTGTGGGCGGGGAACCGGCTGGTCGACGCCGACGGTCGGAGCTGGCTGATCGACCCGGCCGCCCACGGCGGGCACCGCGAGTTCGACCTGGCGATGATGGCGCTGTTCGGCGGGTTCGGCGAGGCCTGCGTCGCCGCCTACGACGAGGCCGAGCCCCTCGGGGCCGGCTGGCGGGACCGGGTGCCGCTCCACCAGGTCGCACCGCTGGTCGTCCACGCCATCAAGTTCGGCGGCGGCTACCGGTCCGCGTCCGCCGCGGCCATCCGGGCGTTCCTGTGACGGTCGATCCGGACGACGGTGACGACCGCACGCCTCCGGCGTCGGCGCCCGCGCTGGCCGTGCGGCTGCACCCCGACGCGCTCCGCCACGTCCGCCGCGGCCACCCGTGGGTGTTCGACGGGTCGCTCGAGTCCGTCCGCGGCGGTCGTCACGGCGACGGGACCGGCGACCCGGGGGACGTCGCGGTCGTGTTCGACGACCGCCGGCGCTTCGCCGCGGTCGGCCTGTGGGACCCGGCCTCACCGATCCGCATCAAGGTGCTGGCGGCGGGAGAGCGCGCCGAGGTCGGTCCGGCGCTCTGGCGCGACCGCCTGCGCGACGCCGCCACGCTCCGGCGGCCCCTGCTCGATCGCGCCGACACGACCGCGCTGCGCCTCGTCCACGGCGAGAACGATCGGCTCCCCGGCGTCGTCATCGACCTCTACGGCCCGGCGTCCGGCCCGCGCGCCGCGGTCCTGAAGCTGTACTCGTCGGCGTGGTTCCCGCACCTCGACGACCTCGTCGCCGCGCTGGACGCCGTCGCTGCGGAGGGCGTCGTCCCCGCCGTCGGGCCCGTCGTCCTCCGCCTCTCGCGCTCGGTCGCCCGCGGGCCGAGGCCCGAGGGCCTCGACGACGGCGTGGTGCTGCGGGCCGGGGCCGCCGGGGAGCCCGACCTCGAGCGCGCCGAGGTCCTCGAACGAGTCGAGTTCCTCGAGCGCGGCCTGCGCTTCACCGCCGACCTCCGCCACGGCCAGAAGACCGGGTGGTTCCTCGACCAGCGCGACAACCGGGTCCTCGTCGGGTCGATGGCCCGGGGCGCCCGGGTGCTCGACGTCTTCTGCTGCGGCGGCGGGTTCACCGTCCACGCCGCGGCGGGGGGCGCCGAGTCGGTCCACAGCGTCGACCTGAGCCCCCACGCGGTGGCCGACACCGAACGCCACCTCGCGCTGAACCGGGACCGTGCGACCGTGGCGCGGGCCCGCCACCGTGGCACGGTCGGCGACGCCTTCGAGGTCATGGACGCCCTCGGGCGGGCCGGCGAGACCTACGACCTGGTCGTGGTGGACCCGCCGTCGTTCGCGTCACGGCGTCGCGACGTCACCGGGGCGCTCCGGGCCTACGGGCGGCTCACGGAGCTCGCCGTGTGGCTGGTCCGCCCCGGCGGCACGCTCGTCCAGGCGTCGTGCTCCAGTCGCATCACCGCCGACGACCTGGTCTCGACCGCCATCCGGGCCGCACCCCGCGCCGGTGCCGACCTGGTCGTCGTGCGCCAGACCGGCCAGCCGGTCGACCACCCCGTCGGGTTCTCCGAGGGCGCCTACCTCAAGGCGCTCGTCGCCCGCGTCGAGCGCTGAGGCGCCGGGTTCCGCCGCCGATCGCTGGCAGGATCAGGGTTGTGCGCTTCTCCGTCTGGCCGAACCTCATGCAACCCGCCGTCGACGTGCTCGCCGTCGCCCGGCACGCGGACGACACGGGGTGGGACGGCGTGTGGGTCGCGGACCACTTCATGGGCGACGGCGGGGGTTTCGGTGCGCCCGAGGACCCGACGCTCGAGGCCACGGCAGTGGTCGCCGCCCTCGCAACCGCCACCCGTCGCGTCCGGATCGGCCCGCTCGTCCTCGGCGCCACCTACCGGCACCCGGCGGTGGTGGCGAAGTGGGCCGCGACCGTCGACCACCTCAGCGCGACCGCGAGCGCCGCTCCCGGGGGCGCGGGTCGGCTGGTCCTCGGCCTCGGTGCCGGGTGGCAGCGGAACGAGCACGAGCAGTACGGCATCGACCTGCCCCCGGTCCGGGCGCGCGTCGACCGGTTCCGCGAGTACTGCGCGGCGGTGACCTCGCTGCTGTCGCAGCCGACGTCGGATCTGGACGGTGAGTGGTTCCAGCTCACAGGGGCGTTGAGCGAGCCGAAGGCGGCTGCGGGGCCGGACCGCAGCGCCATCCCGGTCCTCATCGGCGGCAAGGGCGACCGCATGCTCCGCATCGCGGCGAGGTACGCGGACGAGTGGAACATGTGGGGGCTGCCCGAGCTGATCGCCGAGCGCTCCGCTGCGCTCGACCGGGCCTGCGAGGCCATCGACCGGGATCCTGCGGCGATCACCCGCAGCACCCAGGCGCTCCTGCTCCCGACCGACGACGAGGCCGCGGCGCGCCGCTTCCTCGAGGCCGTCGCGCCGAGGGCCGCGGTGGCGGGGCCGATCGGACGGATCGTCGACGTCGTCGCGGCCTGGCGCGACGTGGGCGTCACCGAGGTGATCGTCCCGGACTCGCCGCTCGGCCGGGGCGCCGAGCGGATCGACCGCCTGGACGCCCTCGCCGAGGCCTTCGCGCCGTTCCGGACCTGAGCACGCCGGCCGGGCGGCCGCGCGGACCGGGGCGGGCGCGCCTCAGCCGCTGTGGCGGTCGTCGGCGCCCAGCATCCCGTGCAGGTCGCTGGCCGGGCCGTCGTGGACGAGCTCGCCGTTCTCGAGCATGAGGCCGCGCTCGAAGCGGTCGATGACGTCGGGGTCGTGGGTCGCCACGAGCACCGTGGCGTCGTTGTCCCGCGCCTCGTCGATGAGCTCCAGCAGCGCCAGCCGCCCGGCGGCGTCGAGGCCGACGAACGGCTCGTCCACCAGGAGCACGGAGAACGGGCGGCACAGCGCGACGGCGATCGCCGACTTCTGGCGGAGGCCACGGCTGAACTGCGAGGGGAGGTGGTCCTTGCGGTCCTCGACGCCGAGCCGCTCGAGCAGCTCGTCGAGGAACGGGTCATCGCCCGATCCGCCGTGCATCCGGTTGATGTACTCGACGTGCTCCCAGAGGCTGAGGTCGTCGTAGAGGACGGGCGAGTCGGGGAGCCACGACAGCTCGGCCCGCGCGTGCAGCGTGCCGTTGGGCTGGCCGTGGACGAGCACGTCGCCCTCGGACGGCTCGAGCACGCCGGCGATCATGCTGAGCAGCGTCGACTTGCCGGACCCGTTGTGGCCGACGAGCACGACGGACTGGCCCGCCGGCACCTCGAGGTCCATCTCCTCGAGCGCCGCGACGTCGCCGTAGTACTTCGACAGTCCGTGCACCGCCAGGGCGGGCGGCTCGTGGCGCTCGGCGCGTCGGCTCTTCTTCTGGTTCATCGCTGCTCCCAGGTCGTCCGGGCGGCGGTGCCGGCGGCGTTCACCGGCCGCCTCCGGCCGCGGTGGCCATGGCGTCGTGGAGGTCGGCGCGGAAGCGGACCCACCCGACGACGATCATGCAGAGGAGGACGACCGGCACCGCGGTCGCGGTCACGGCCCGGGTCGGGTCGCCGCCCGACGACGTCGCCGCGGCGCGCGCCGCGAGCAGCGGCAGCATGCCGATGACGGCGACGGCCGGCGGCCACACCGTGCGGAAGAGGAGCCGGGGCCCGGCCACCTCGGGCGGCATGACCGCCTCCTGGCTGGTCTCGAGGGTCGCCTCCGACACGACCGTGATCGCGGCGCCGCAGACGCCGGCGAGCGCGGCGGGGATCAGCAGCGGCAGACCGACCCCGAGCACCTGCGGATCAGGGTCGACGCCGTACGCCGTGGCCAGCGCGACCACGCCCACGCCGATCATCACGATCACCGGTTCAGCGAGGTGCTTGACCATCACGACGCCCTCGACCTGCGGGACGGAGCCCAGCAGACCCGGGTGGTCGACGTCCTGGGCCAGGGGCTCGATCGCGTCGAGCGCGGCGACGTAGGAGAGCGCGCCCAGCACGAGCACGAGCGGCGTCGTGCCGGCCCACGTCGCCCGGGCGGTCAGCCCGATCGCGGCGCCCATGACGACCACGCGCGCCACCCGCACGATCGGCCACCGGGCCACGCTGCGCATGTCGCGGGCGAACACCGGGAACCGGCGGGCGACGAAGCGGGGCGTGGCCGGGAACCAGGGCCGGGTGCGGGGCCGCTCCGACGCCAGCTGCCGGCGGAGCAGCACGACGGTGCGCAGGTCCTGCTGCGTGACGGCGAAGCGCAACTGGCCGACGAGCGCGGTCCGCCGCGTCGCCGCCTCGATCGAGAGGCCGCCGATCGTCAGGAGGCCGACCACGGGCAGCAGGATCGACGCGACCACCGGCACCAGGCCGAGCGGGTCGAACTCGAGCGGCCAGACGACGACCGTGCCGAGCCAGGTCGTGGGCGCCGTCGGGGCGTACCCGGTGGCGTCGGCCAGCGCCCAGGCGACGAGCAGCCAACCGATGGCGAGCGGCACCCACTTGGACGTCAGCCGCGACGCGGTGAGGAACCCGGCGCCGACCGCGAGCCCGGCCAGCGCGACGCCGAAGAGGGCGCCGCAGGCGAACCAGGGGAGCGCGGAGCCGCCCAGCCGCTGGTCGAACAGGCCGGCGCCGAGCCCGGCGAGGACGGCGCCGCCGAGCAGCGCGTAGGAGAGGATGCCCACGGCCGGTCGCCGGAGCAGGAAGCCCCGGTCCACGGGCCCGAGCAGCAGGTGGTTGACGTCCTGTCGCTCGAGGGCGAGCGGTCCGCCCCGCGAACCGGAGCGGATCCCGATCAGGAGCACGACGGCGGCGCCGAGGCCGAACCACGCCGGGGCCCGGTCGAGGAACGTCCGCCGCGCGTCGGCGGTCAGCGGATCGTCGCCGATCAGCCCGGAGGCGAAGACCACGGCCACGATCGCGGCCAGCGACGTCGTGTAGACGCGGTAGGCGAGCTCGCCCCACTCGTGGCTGCCCAGGCGGCGGCGCTGTCGCCGCCGCCGCATGTCGACGACCGCCTGGCGCTGGTCGGGCCGGTCGACCGCCACGTCCGTGCCGACGCCGGAGAGGCCGTGGTCGTGGTCGACGTCGCCGGCGACGTTCCTGTCGTGGTCGTCCGGGGCGTCGTCCTCGGACACTGGGGCCTCTGACATCGTGCGAAGTCTGGACCCGCGCCGGGCCGTGCGTCGAGACGCGCCCGCCGCCGGTCGTGGCGCGGCGCCGGCTCGGCGGGAGGGTGCTTGACCCGCGCCGTGGGCACCGGCGACACTCCGGGCCTGATCCGGTCGGGGGGCCGGGTGGGGATGCGGAGGGACGAGCGTTGCCGGGTGACGTGCTGCCACCGTTCGACGAGCCGATGGACCTCGGTCCCGGGTCGCTGCTCTGGCGCTACGCCGGGGACCACCGGCTGGGGTTCACCGGCCTCGCCACGGGGATCCTGCAGCTGATGCACCCGGGGCTCGGGGCCGGGGTGGCCGAGCACTCGGCGTTCTTCACCGAGCCGTGGGACCGGATCCAGCGCTCGGTCCCCGAGATCATGGGGGTCATCTACGACGCCGACGGCGAGGCCACCGGGCGTCGGGTGCGGGACTTCCACCAGGGCATCAGCGGGACCGACGAGCACGGCCGCCGCTACAGCGCCCTGCGGCCGGAGACGTTCTGGTGGGCCCACGCCACGTTCCAGTTCGCCGTCGAGCGGCTGATCGACCGCTTCGACGGGCGGCGCACCACGTGGGAGGACCGTGACCGGCTCTACCGGGAGTGCGTCGAGTGGTACCGGCGCTACGACGTCCCGATGTCGGTCGTGCCGCGCAGCTACGCCGAGTACCGGGATCGGTGGGACCACTACTGCGACGACGTGCTGGAGATGACCCCGGCGGCGGCGCGTGCGGTCGAGATGGCCCTCCACGAGAAGGTGACCGACCTGCCGGGCCTGCCGTGGTGGAGCACGCCGATCCAGCGCGAGGTCGTCACGCCCGTGTTCCGGCTGACGGCGATCGGCGGGCTGCCGGCGCGGATCCGCCGGCGGTTCGACCTGCCCTGGGGCACGATCGACGCGGCGCAGCTGCGGACGTTCGAGATGTGGGTCCGGGAGTCCTGGCGGTTCGTGCCCCGCCCGCTGCGCTACGGGCCGAGGGCCGCGGAGGGGTGGCGGCGGGTGGTCGACGAGCGCCGGAGCGCCGTCGCCGCCTGAACGTCAGCCGGCGCGACGGTCCCGACGGTCGCGGCGCCGGGACGCCGGCGCGTCCCGCTCCTCGGGCCGGCGGGCCACCGTGGCGAGGCGGGTGCGACCGATGCCCTTGAGGTCGTAGGGCCGCCGGACGGGCTTCACGAGCAGGTCCGGGCGGTCGTCGAGCTCGTGGGCGCACTCGCGCGGGATGACGGCGGTCCCGCGTCGGGCCACGTCCGTGAGCCGGCTGGCGAGGTTGACCGTCGGACCGAAGACGTCGCCACCCATGGTGATGGTCGGCCCGTGGGCCACGCCGCAGTGGAGCTCCAGCGGGACGTCCGAGCCCTTGGCCCGCTCCTGCAGGTCGAGGCCGATCCGGACCCCGGCCTCCAGGTCGGGGGCGACGTACATCACCGCGTCGCCGATGAACTTGACCACGCGACCGTCGTGCTCCGCGACCACGTCGAGCGCGCCGGCCTCGAACCGGTCGACGATGTCGCCCAGCTCCTCGACGTCCAGGCGCTTGGAGAGCCGGGAGAACCCGGCGATGTCGACGAACCCGACCGTCGTCGCCGACGTCCCGTGGTCCTCGTGGCGCGCCTCGGTGGTCGTGTCGGGATCGGCGATGTCGGCCCGGAGGGCCTCGTCGGCCGCCTCGACCCGGAGCCGTCGTCCGAGCGCGGCGACGAGGTGCCGGCGCCACACGTACACGAGTGACGTCTCGAGGAGTTCGAGCAGCTCGGCGTCCTCGAGCGAACGGCCCGGATCCGTGCCCTCCGACCCGACGCCGTCGGCCCCTCCGCCCTCGTCGTCGACGTCCTCGAGCAGCGAGACCTGCGCCTCGGCGATCCGGGAGAACGACGACCCGAGCACCCTCGCCAGTCGCAGCACGTCGAGGTCGTCGACCCGGCCGGACGCCAGGAGCGACGCCAGGTCGGTCGCCATCCGGACGTCGTCGCGGCCGAAGGCGACCTCGTCCTCGGGCACCTCCGCGAACCCCATGGCCCGCCACCACCTGACCATGTCGGCGTGGGGGACGCCGACCTGTCGCTCGACGTCGGCCCGTCGGTACACCGGCGGGTCGAGGCCGACGGCGGCCGCCAGGGCTGCGACGTCGTCGGGACCGGACATGGCGCCGATCGTACGGGAGGGGCCGGGCGCGCCGGGGGCGGTCGCGGGGCGGCCGGAGCACGCCGCCGGCGATGGTCAGGCCCGGGCGACCGCCACCTCGACGACGTCGGCCCCGGTGTCGGCGACGACGGTCAGCCTGCCGGCGTCGGGCGCGGACGTTGATCGACCCGCCCGTGACCTCCACGACGTAGCCGTCCGGGTAGGCCCGCTGGGGCGCGACGATCGACGTCGGCGCCTCGACTGCGGGGTCGGGGGCGAAGCGGAAGCGGAAGTCGCCGGTGGCGGGGTCGAAACGCTGCGACAGGGGCCGGCCCGCCGTCGCCTGGGCGTACGTGCGGACGAGCTGGCTCTCGACCACGGCCGGGTAGCTCCCGTGGTGCCAGTGGAACCAGGAGAGCAGCTGGTCGTCGGCGAGCCGGGCCGGGACCGTGGCGTTGAGCGGGCTGCGGGAGGCGCCGAACTCGGTCAGGACCGCCGGCGCGCCCCAACGTCGACCGAGCCCGACGCCGCGGGCGACGGCCTGCGTGAACAGGCCCTCGCAGAACGCGCTGGCCACGCCGGACGGCGCCACGGGCTGCCCGCCGTCGGTGTCGAGGCAGTAGGTGTGGAACGACGCCACCACGCCCGGCCCGGACGACGTCGGCGTCACGTCGGGTGTCGGCGTGGCGGCGTCGGCGTAGGTGGGGAACATGCCCTCCTGCTCCCACCAGACCGGCAGCTCCGGTGCGACCGCTCGGATCGCCTCGGTGATCTGCTCGTTGCGGGTGGCGACGGTCGCGTCGAGGTCGGGGCACCCGGCGAGGACGCACCGGAGGACCGGGGACCCGGGGAACGGCTCGTTGACGAGCTCCACGCCGATCACCGAGTCGTGGCCGGCGACCCGCTGCGCGAGCTGCGCCGCGCCGATCGCGTACGCGTCGACGACGCCGAGACCGGGCGCGACCTCGGCGTCGGACCACCAGTCGTCCCACTGCTGCAGCGATCGGGGTGACACGTACGACGCGGCCCAGCCGATCGCCGCCGAGAGCCCCGGGTCGACCTCGTCGGACAGCGCTGCCGCCGTCGGGGTCGTCGCCCACGGCGGCATGCCCTCGAACACGTCCTGGTGCAGGTCGACCAGCACCCAGATCCCGTGCTCGGACAGGGCGTCGACGGTGTCCTCGACCCGGTCCAGGTAGGCCTCGTCGACGACGCCCGGCGCCGGCATCAGCGCCGCGGGCCACACGCCGAGGCGCACCCCGTTGAAGCCGTCGCGGTCGAGCGCCGCGAGGTCCTCGGGCAGCAGCGTGTCGTGCCCGAATCCATCGATCGGCGCCACCGGCGTGACCCACGGCGACCACTTGGCCACCGAGTTGACCCCGTGGACCTGCACGACCCGTCCGGTCGCGTCGACCAGGTCGGCGCCCCGGACGCGGAGCGGCCCGACGACGTCGGGCGCCGCGACCGACACCGGGCCACCGGGGCCTGCGAGCTCGACCAGCGGCGCGGGCGACGTGCAGGCCGCGGCCAGGGCGCACAGCGCCAGCAGCACCGCGCCGATCGCCGACCACCGCCTCGCCCCGTTCCCCCGCATGGGCGCGCAGCGTACCGGTCCCGCCGTCCCGGGACCGGGGGCGCCCGCCCTCCCGGCGCAGGGGGCGACTGCCGCCGGCCGGGGGGCCGCTGGTACCGTCGCCGTCGCCATGACGCTGCCGGTCGACGACGAACGCGCCTCCGAGGGCGCCGCCCCGCAGGGGACCGTCGACGGCCCCGCCGGCGGGGCGTCGGGCCGTCGCCCCCGCCTGCAGATCACGCTGATCGCGCTCGGCGCGCTCGCCGTCGTGGTCATCGGGCTCCTGGCGGCGACCCGGGGTCCGTCCGAGGAGCCCTGGGCCGGTCGGATCCTGCCGGAGCCGCAGGAGAAGCCCGACCTCGTCCTGACCGACACCTCGGGGAAGCCGTTCGACCTCCGGGACCGCACGGCGGGGCACTTCACCGTCCTCTTCTTCGGCTACACGAGCTGCCCCGACGTGTGCCCGATCAACCTCGGCACGCTCGACACCGCGATGGAGACGCTGGGTCCGCAGGTGCGCGACCAGGTCGACGTCGTGTTCGTGTCCGTCGACCCGGCGACCGACACGCCCGCGGTCATCCGCGAGTACCTCGACCGGTTCGACACCCGCTTCATCGGCCTGACCGGCACACCCGACCAGCTGCGCGCCGCCCAGGAGGCCGCCAAGGTGCCGCCGGCCGAGGAGGGCTCGGCGGAGTCGACCGGTTCGAGCGGCACGATCGGCCACGCCACGCAGATGATCGTGTACGCGCCCGACGACGAGGCCCGGATCGTCTACCCGTTCGGCACCCGCCAGAGCGACTGGACCCGCGACCTCCCGCGCCTGCTCGGCGGCGACGTCCCGGTCGAGACCCCCGAGGGGTGAGCCGGACGCGGCGCGCCGTCGTGCTGCTGGCCACCGGGGCGACGCTGCTCGTCGTGGGCGCCTGCGGCAACGAGGAGGCCGGTCCGACGGTGACCACCGGCGACCTCACGATCAGCCGGGTCTTCGCCGGCTCCTACGGCGCCCGCACCGCGGCGGCGTACCTCGAGATCGCCAACTCCGGCGCCGACGACGCCTTGGTGGCCGTCTCCAGCCCGGACGCCGGATCGGTGGAGCCGATGGGGGCGATGGCGCCGGGCACCACCGACGCAGCCGACGGCGGCGGCGGCGGGGCCGACGGCGGCACGGTCGTCCCGGGCGGTGGCTCGATCGCCTTCACGCCCGGCGGCGCCCACCTCATGGTCGAGGGCCTCCGATCCCCGCTCGAGGCCGGCGGTTCGCTGGCCCTCCGCCTCGAGTTCGAGCGGGCCCCGGCGGTCGAGGTGGTCGCCGAGGTCGTCGACGTGGCCGACATCCCCGACCTGATGGCAGGGGAGTGATCGTGCCGGCCGCGGTTGGTCCGCTCGCCGAGCGGCGTGGGAGCATGGCCGCATGAGGTGGTGGTGCTCGGCCATCGTCGAGAAGTGGTCCTGGACGCCCCGGCCGTACCTCGGCGTCTGGCTGCTCAGCGTGGCGATGGTCGTCGGCTACGCCGTCGCCGTGCGGCGCCACGGGCCCGAGCCGCTGCCCGAGGACCCCGACGACGCCCGCTCGGCGAGGGCCCGCCGACGCCGCCGGCCGTGGCAGTTCGGCCTGGGCATCGCCTTCCTCTGGATCGCGTCGGACTGGCCGATCGGCACGCTCGGCGCCAGCTACCTCTCGTCGATCCACATGATGCAGTACATGCTCTACACGCTCGCCGCCGCGCCGCTGCTCATGCTCGGGACGCCCGAGTGGATGGGCCGCCGGATCATCTCGACGCTGCACCTCGAGGGCGTGCACCGGATCCTCGCCCGGCCGCTCGTCGCCGCGATCGTCTCGAACGTGATCCTGATCGTCACCCACTCGCCGATCGCCGTGGACACGCTGCGGGCGACGCAGTTCGGCTCGTTCGCCCTCGACATGATCTGGCTCGTGTCCGGCTTCATCCTGTGGACGCCGATCATCAGCCCGCTCCCCGAGGCCCGGGCCAGCTCGGCGCCGATCAAGCTCGTCTACCTGTTCGCGGCCGCCGCGCTGATGCCGATGATCCCGGGCGGCTTCCTGACGTTCGCGTCCCAGCCGCTCTACAGCACCTACGAGCTGGCGCCCCGGCTCGCCGACATCGACGCCCTCAACGACCAGCAGACCGCCGGCGTGCTGATGAAGGTGGGCAACCTCCCGGTGATCTGGACCGTGATGGCCGTGATCTGGTTCCGCTGGTACAAGCGCGAGGCCGGGCCCACCGGGCGCACGATCGTCCGCGATCCCGTCACCGGCGCGCCGCTGCGCCGGCCGCCGGCCACGACGACCTCGCGCTGATCCGGCGCGAACCGGCGCAGGCTGCGCCGGTTCCGCCCGGTGCCCCAATAGCCTGTCCGCCATGGTGATGGCTGACCGCCCCGAGGTGCAGACCGCGTCCGTCCCCGTCGCTGCGGTGACGCTGGTCGGCCTGGCCGAGAACATGGTGAACGGCCTCGCCCGCGTCCCGTTCCGTCGGCCGTGGGAGGGGCCGGGCAGCCTGCTCGACAACGTCGGGCGGTCGGTGACCCGCCAGGTCGTGCGCTCGTTCATGGGGTTCTCGATGGGTCTCCCGATCGAGGAGTTCCGTTCGATGGAGAAGGTCCTCGACGAGCTCTGCCAGGTCGTGATGCCGCCGTTCGTCGAGATGACCGACGACGTCGAGCTGACCGGCGACGAGATCGCCGGCGTGCCGGGCCTGTGGTGCCGGCGCCGGGCCAGCTCCGACGCCCACGTCGCGGAGGACGAGCACAAGGCGTCGATCGACGGCACGATCCTGTACCTGCACGGCGGCGGCTACATCGGAACCTCGCCGATGATGTACTCCGCGTTCGCGGCGTCGCTCGTGAAGGGCACGGGCTGCGAGCTCTACATCGCGGACTACCGCCTGGCCCCCGAGTTCCCGTTCCCGGCCGGGGTGCACGACGCCGCCGACGTCTACGCGGCGCTGCTCGAGCGGGGCGTCGACCCCGCGCACCTGATCGTGGCCGGCGACTCGGGCGGTGGTGGGCTCGCCACCTCGCTGATGGGCGCGCTGTCCGATCGGGGCCTGCCGGCACCGGCGGCGCTGCTCCTGTTCTCGCCCGAGGTCGACCTCGACCTCGACCAGCCGTCGATCACCGACAACGCCCAGCACGACATCCTGCCGTGGAACGTGCCGGTCACGCCGTACCTGCACGGCGTGCAGCCGAGCGACGCCCGGGTGTCGGCGATCTACGCCACCCCGGACCCCGACTGGTTCCCGCCGACGTTCGTGTGCTCCGGCGGCGACGAGATGTTCCGCGACGGGATCCGCGACTTCGTCGTCGCGCTGCGCCGTGCCGGCGTCGAGGTCGAGGCCATGGAGGAGCCAGGGATGTTCCACGTCTTCCCGATCCTGATGCCGTGGTCCGACGCCTCCGCCCGGGTCGTGATGGCGCTCGACGCGTTCGTCGACCGCCACGTGGCGGCCGACCCGGACGCCGTCCCGACGCACTGACGCCGCCGGGACGGCGGGCACGCCCGCGACCGCCGACGCCCGCTCAGCAGCGGCGCTCGAGGCCGAGCGCGTCGGCCAGCGCGGCGCCGGTCGGCACGGAGTTCAGGTACGGCTCGGCGTTGTGCGCGTGGCGCCCGTTGAACACGAGGTGGTCCTCGACGCGGTCGCCGAACGCCTCGGCGAGGCGCGGGCACGCCGCGGTGGCCAGGTCGCCCTCCGCCGCCACGTTCGTCCACCGCTTCACCGCCGCCGGCCACACGCCCTTGCCGTCGACCGGTGCCGGCTGCAGCAGCGGGAAGACCATGTTCGGATCGCCGAGCGGCGAGCCGAGCGTGATGAGGTCGACCTCGAGGTCGGGGCGCGTGCAGAGGACCTGGTAGGCGATCACGGTGCCCAAGGAGTGGGCGACGACCACCCTGGTGTCGGGCGTGAGGTGGCGCTCCAGCCGCTCGTGCACCTTCGCCCGCACGTCGGGGTCGAGCACGTACTGCGCCAGCAGCTCCATGGAGCGGGCGTTCGTGTCCTTGGCGACCTGGTGGACGAGCGCATCGAGGTCGGTCCCGCCCGGGCCCTGCGTGCTGCCCACGCCCTCGACCAGGTCCGCCACCGCGTCCGGCGGCTCGCCCGCAGTCGTCTCGGCCGCCAGCTGGTCGGGCGTGCGGGGCTCGGGGCGCACGAGGTCGCCCCAGAACGCGACGACGGACGCGTCCTGCAGGCGGGGGAGCGAGACGTCGCGCATCGAGACGCCTGCGACCCACAGGCCGTCGAGCACGCTCGGCGTCCAGCGGGTCCAGAGCCGGAACGGGCCCCACAGCTCGTGGAAGGCCCCGTGGATCATGACGACCGACGACATGCGCGGAGTGTGGCAGCTCCGGCGGGGGTCATGGGACCCAGAGGCGGAACGTGAGCTCCGAGCCGTCCTCGTGGCGCCCGGTCACGACCCAGCACCCGGCGCGGTCGAAGGAGAGCCCCGACACCTGGAGCCCGACCGGCTGGTAGCCCGACGGCACCTCGCCGACGAACGTGCCGCCGCCGCCCGTGCGGGTGGCGCTCAGCGTCAGGTCTCCTGGCGCCGCCCGGAACCACGCCAGCTTGACGTCGTGGCGCCCGCCTGCGTCCTGCACCGGGAAGTCCGGACCGACCGGGAGCGTGTAGAGCGACCCGCGTCCCCAGGCCGCTCCGCCGGGGCCGATCGCGTCGGCGACGCTCGCCGGGAGGACGCCGAGGTCCTGACCGACGGGGTTGTCCGCGACGCAGGCTGCGGCGGTGTCGGGCGGTGCGGCGTCATCCAGCGCGCGGTCGCCCGGCCGGGCGACGACGAGGTCGCGACTTCCGACGTCCGGCCCGAGTGCGCCTGGCAGGCGAACGTGCAGCACGGCACCGACGCGCTGCCAGTCGATCGCGACCACGAACGTCGCCGCCGGCGATGGCCCACCGCAGGGCCGGATCTCGACGTCCGGCTGGACGACACCTGCGATCGCGTCGAGTTGGCCGAGCTCCGCACCGCACGCGCGCACCACGGCGAGCGAGACGACGACCTCGTCCCGGAGGTCGACGTCCGGCGCGGGCACGGCGAGACCTGCCGCGGACCACAGGTCGTCGAGCTCGGCGACGGTGGTCGCCGCCGCGACCGTTCCGATCGTCGCTGACGGACCTTCCCCCGCGCCGAGCAGCCGGAACGGCAGGACCCCGTCGGGAGTCGCCGTCGACCTGGACGGCTGCGGCGGTCCCGACACCACGTCGTCACCGCCTCCACCGCGGGTGCCGAGCACGGTCGCGACCGAGACGGCGAGGAGGGCGACCGCCGCGGCTGCCAGCACGCGGCGTGGACCTCGTCGGGTGGCCGGTGCTGCGGTCGAGCGCTCGATCGCCTCGTCTGCGGTCACCGCGGTCGGACCGCCGTCGGCAGCTCTGTCGGCCCACGACCGGATCATCGTCTCGAGGTCAGTCACGTGCGGTCACCCCCAACTCGTCGCGGAGCCGCGCCATGCCGCGCTCCACGTGCGTCCCGACCGACGACCGTGAGATGTCGAGCGCGTCGGCGACCTCCCGGTGCGTCCACCCGCAGCCGTGGACCAGGACCACGACCGTCCGCTGTCGCTCGGGCAGCGCGGCGAGCGCGGGGACCAGCCCCGGTTCGTAGTCCGGCGCCGCCTCCGGCGCGTGCAGCGCATCGAACCGGGCCTTCGGCGGACGCGTCCGGCTCGCGCCGACTCGGTACAGGTAGCCCGCCGGGTTGTCCATCGCCTGCACGGTCGACCAGTTGGACCAGGCCCAGGCCAACGCCTCCGCGGTGGCGTCGCGGCCCAGGTCGGGGCCTCGGAGCAGGGAGAAGGCCCGCCTCAGACGCGGTTCCACCTCCGCGACGAACGACGTGAAGGCCGCCCGGTCGTCGTCCACCCTCACCACCTCCACACCCTCTCTAGAGCGCCGAGCGCCCCCTCTGCACGACATCGAGAGTGGGGCTGAAGAGACGGGCAGTGCCTGACCGTCGGTCACCGGCAGTGACATGTGTTCGGCACCTCACTGACCACATGGTCAGCGAGATACGGTGCTCGTCACGGGGGACCCGGGCCTGACCGGTCCGGGGCGACACGGAGGTGACCGATGCTGGAGCCGCCCGAGGGTTCGGGGATCGTCGACTGGGCGACCGACTTCGACCACACCGAGGAGGCCTACGCCCAGGCCGCCCCGGCGATCTGGGACGACCTCCGGGAGCGCTGCCCCGTGGCCCACAGCGACCGCTTCGGCGGCACGTGGCTGCCCACCCGCCACGAGGACGTCTCGACGGTCGCGCACGACACCGAGCACTTCAGCTCGCGGGGCGTGATCGTCAGCGACTTCCGCCCGCTCGCCCCGGCGCCCGTCGGCTTCGCGCCGCCGATCACCTCCGACCCGCCGTTCCACGACAAGGCCCGTCGCATCCTCCTGCCGGCGTTCTCGCCCAAGGCCGTGGCCCCGCTCGAGGACCTGACCCGCTCGTTCTGCGCCGAGCTCATCGACGGCCTGCTCGCCGACGTCACCACCGGTGACCGGGACGTGGTCGACGCAGCCACCGAGTACACGCAGCACATCCCCGTGCGGGTGATCGCCCACATGTTGGGCGTGCCCAAGGAGGACGGGGACCGCTTCCGGACCTTCATCCACCGGATCCTCGAGAAGCCGGGCCAGTCGGGCCCGGTCGACGAGGAGGACTCGATGATCTTCTACCTGCAGGAGATCATCGCGAAGCACCGCGAGTCGCCGGCCGACGACCTCGTGTCGTACCTGCTGGAGCAGGAGATCGACGGGGAGCCGCTCGAGGACGGCCACGTCGAGGGCACCGTGGCGCTCGCGCTCATCGCGGGCATCGACACGACGTGGTCCGCCATCGGCGCCTCGCTGTGGCACCTGGCCCAGCACGCGGACGACCGCCGCCGCCTGCTCGACGAGCCCGAGCTCATGACGTTCGCGGTCGAGGAGTTCTTGCGCTTCTACGCACCGGTCACGATGGCCCGCATGGTGGCGCAGGACACCGAGCTCGGTGGCTGCCCGGTGCACGAGGGCGACTGGGTGCTCCTGCCGTTCCCGGCCGCCAACCGCGACCCGGAGGCGTTCGAGGACGCCGACCGGTTCGTGATCGACCGGCGCAAGAACCGCCATGCCGCGTTCGGCCTCGGCATCCACCGGTGCCTCGGCTCGAACCTCGCCCGCATGGAGCTGCGGATCGCGATCGAGGAGTGGCTCGCGCGGGTCCCCGACTACGAGCTCGCGGATCCCGAGGGCGTGCGCTGGTCCACCGGCCAGGTGCGCGGCCCCCGCGAGCTGCCCGTCCGCATCCTGCGCACCGCCTGAGCCGGGCGCCGACGACCCGCCAGGACCGAGGAGGCCACATGAGGATCCAGTTCGACCGCGACGCGTGCCAGGGCCACAACCGGTGCTACCTGCTCGCCCCCGAGCTGTTCGACGTCGACGACGAGGGCTACGCGGTCCTGCTCGTCGAGGGCGAGGTGCCCGCCGAGCTGCGCGAGAAGGCGGAGCTCGCGGCCGACAACTGCCCGGAGTACGCGATCACGCTGGTCGACTGATCGGCGCCTCGGGGCGCGCCGCCCCACGACGGTGCTCGAGGTCGACCAGCCAGCGCCCGTACCAGTCGGGGTCCGCGAGCTGGTCGGGGTGGTGGCCCGGGAGCGACGACAGGAACATCGTGGGCACGACCTCGAAGGTGAAGCCGAGCACCAGCCGTGCGGTCCGCCACCAGGTCGCCGGGCGGAGGAGACGGCGCTCCTCGTGGAGCTGCACCAAGATCGACCAGAGGCTGAGCCAGCCGAGGAGCACGAGCGAGAGCACCCCGGCCCGGGCGTAGCGCCAGCGGGAGCCGTCCACCGACGCCCACACGTCGAACGCGACCGACTTGTGCTCGACCTCCTCGGCGAGGTGCCACACGAACAGGTCGGTCGCGACGGGATCGGCACCGCGCAGGAACTCCGCGAGGTGGTCGCTCGTCCACCGGGCGAGGCTGTACGCGATCGTCTCCGACGCGGCGGCGAAGGCCAGGCTGAACCGCAGCGACCGCGTCCTGGCGAGCCAGCCGTAGGTGCGGCGGGCGCGACGCTCGGGGCGGCGCAGGCCGGCGAAGCGCTCGACGAGCCGGACGTTGAACCGGCGGTGCTGGCGCTGGTGCTCGAGCTCCTGGCGGACGAACGTGCGCGCCGTCGCGGACAGCTCCGGCGCCAGCTCGGGCAGCGCGCGGCGGACGGCGCCGGCGAAGTACGGCTCGACGAAGGGCATCAGCAGCGAGACCGCGTTGGCCGCGGCGACGAACTCGGCCGCGTCGGGGTTCCACACGGGGTCGTCGAGCTCCTCCAGGCCCAGGTCGACGCGACGCAGCACCGGCCGGGAGGCGGGCGCGGGGAGGTCCGCCGGGGCGGCGGGGGAGCGCGTGCCGGGGTCGGGGTCGATCGCCATCCCGGTCCCATCGGCAGGTGGTCGCCCCGGATCCAGTGGGAATCGTCGCGGGACGGTGATGGAACGGTCACTCGCCGGGCAGGTGTGGAGGCGAGCGCCGGCCCGGGGAGGTGCGATCTTCGTCGTCCGTCTAGGCTCTCGGCCCTGAGTTTCGAACCCAGATGAGGTGATAGCAACGATGTCCAGGAGAACCCTTCGATTCACGGCGATCGCCGCAGTGGCGGCGCTGGGCCTCGTGCTCGGCGCCTGCGGCGACGACGACGACTCCTCGTCGTCCGACACGACCGAGGCGGGCGGTGGCAGCAGCGACGCCGCCAAGCTCGTCATCTGCTCCGACATCCCGTACGCCCCCATGGAGATGGAGGCGACCGAGGAGGAGACCCCGAGCGGGTACACCGGCTTCGACATCGACCTGGTCCAGGCCATCGCCGACGGCGCGGACCGGACCCTCGAGGTCAAGGTCACGCCGTTCGACGGCATCTTCGCCGCGATGGACGCCGGGAGCTGCGACGCCGTCGTGTCGTCGGTGTCCATCACCGACGAGCGCAAGGCCAACATGGACTTCTCGGCCCCGTACTTCGACGCCGAGCAGTCGGTCATGGTGACCAAGGCGAACGAGTCGACGTACAAGACCCTGGCCGACCTCGCCGGCAAGAACATCGGCGTCCAGTCCGGCACCACGGGCGAGGAGTACGTCAACGCCAACAAGCCCGACGGCGCGAACGTGCAGGCGCTGCCGGGTGCGGCGGACCTGTTCGCCGCGCTCGAGGCCGGCACGATCGACGCGGTCGTGCAGGACTACCCGATCAACGCCTACCGGACGACCCAGGACGAGAACTTCGTCATCACCGAGAAGATCCAGACCGACGAGCAGTACGGCATGGCGGTGAAGAAGGGCAACACCGAGATCCTCGACCTCTTGGACAAGGGGCTCGAGACGGCGAAGTCCGACGGCAAGTACGACGAGCTGTACGAGAAGTACTTCGGCGAGAAGCCCCCGACGTCCTGACGTCGGGCCAGCTGATCTGACACGCTGACGGGCCGGGACGGGTGACCGAGTGGTCGCCCGGTCCGGCCCGTTCTCGACCCATGACCCGCTCGCAACGCTCGAAGCTCATCCAGTGGGCCCTCTTCCTCGTGGGCCTCGTGATCGTGGCGATCGCCCTCGCCCTCACCGTCCGGTGGGGCGCGCTCGCCGACCGCTTCTTCAAGTGGGACGACTTCACCGACCAGTTCCCCAAGATCGTCACCGAGGCCGCCCGCAACACGCTCGTGTACACCGCGATCGGCTACACGGGCGGCCTGGTCATCGGTCTGGTCGTGGCGCTCATGCGCCAGTCGAACGTGCCGCCGGCCCGCATCCTCGGCACCGTGTACGTCGAGATCTTCCGGGCGCTGCCCGCGCTGCTGACGATCCTCATCGTGGGCTTCGGCCTCCCGATCGCCTTCGGCGCCGAGAACCTGCCGGGCTTCCTCTCGCAGCCGTGGGGCGCCGGCTGCCTGGCCCTGGCGCTCGTCGCCGGCGCCTACCTCGCCGAGACCATCCGGGCCGGCATCGAGGCCGTGCCCCGTGGGCAGGTCGAGGCCGCCCGCTCGCTCGGCATGCCCGCCGGGGTCACGATGCGCTCGATCGTGCTGCCGCAGGCGTTCCGCGTGATCCTCCCGCCGCTGACCAACGAGCTGGTGCTGCTGCTCAAGGACACCTCGCTGCTCGCGGTCCTCGGCGTGGCCATCGGCCAGCGCGAGCTCACGACCTGGGGGCGCACCATCTCGAACTCGATCGGCAACTACACCCCGCTGATGGCCGCCGCGGTCTGCTACCTGGCCATCACGCTCCCGCTCACGTTCCTCGCCCGCTACGTCGAGCGCCGCACGCAGGCGGACCGGCGATGAGCGACGTCGAGGGCACCCCGACGCCGGCGGCCGCCGAGCCGGCGCGGCCCACGGTCGACGTCCGCGGGCTCAACAAGAGCTTCGGCTCGAACCACGTGCTCAAGGGCGTGGACTTCCACGTGGACCACCGCGAGGTCGTCGTCGTGCTCGGCCCGTCGGGTTCCGGCAAGTCGACGCTGCTGCGGTGCGTGAACCTGCTCGAGACGCCCGACAGCGGCCAGGTCCTGATCGACGGGATCGACATCTGCGAGGAGGACACCGACGTCAACGCCGTCCGCCGGCGCATCGGCATGGTGTTCCAGCAGTTCAACCTGTTCCCGCACCTCACGGCGCTCGACAACGTGATGATCGCCCAGCGGAAGGTGCTGAAGCGGTCCGAGAAGGACGCCGAGGACCGGGCCCGCGCCAACCTCGAACGGGTGGGCGTCGGGGACAAGGCCGACCACTACCCGGCCCAGCTCTCGGGCGGCCAGCAGCAGCGGGTGGCGATCGCCCGGGCGCTGGCGATGGACCCCGAGATCATGCTCTTCGACGAGGCGACGTCCGCGCTCGACCCCGAGCTGGTCGGCGACGTGCTCAACGTGATGCGGTCCCTCGCCGAGGACGGCATGACGATGATGGTCGTCACCCACGAGATCGGCTTCGCCCGCAACGTCGCCGACCGCGTGGTGTTCATGGCCGACGGCGTGGTCGTCGAGGAGGGCCCGCCCTCGCAGGTGATCGACGCCCCGCAGCACGCCCGGACGCAGCAGTTCCTGCGCCAGGTCCACGACCGCTAGCGAACTGGCTGTCGTCCTGCCGGTCATGACCGGCAGGACGACAACCAGTTCGGGGCTGGGCTAGATCGTGGCGCCCGGGGCGACCACGCCCTTGCCGGCGTTGGCGGGCACCTGCGTGACGCCGTTCGAGGGGCAGTGGAAGCCCTCGCCGTCGTCGCCGTCGCCGCCCATCTCCGGGTAGAGGCGCTCGAACTTCCCGTCCTTCACGACGAGCAGCATGCTGCAGGGGCTGGCCTTGGTCTCGTCGAACTTGGCCGGGTCCTGCGGTGCGTGGAGCCCGCCGCCGGTCCAGTCCGACTGCGCCGCGGCCTGCTCGAGGAGGCACTGGCGTGAGATCTGGCCGTCGTTCGCCTTCGCGCAGGCGTTGGCGGCGACGGCGAACAGCAACCAGGCGCTCGTCGTCTGGATGCCGAGCGGCGCCACCTTCGCGTCGGGCACGTACTTCTTGAGGTTGTCGAGGTACTGCTGCGTCGCCGGCCAGTCGTCGGCCTCCTCGACCGCATGGACCGTCTGGCGGATCACGGCGCCCTCGATCGCCTCGTTGCCCTGCGAGAAGAGGAGGGGGTCGTACATGTTGGTCTCGAGCAGCGGGTGGCCCTCCCAGCCCTGCTCCTTGAGCTTGGCGATCGCGCTCGTGGCGTTGCCGGCCTCACCGACCCACATGAGCGTCCCTGCGCCCGAGCTGATGATCGACTGCGCGAGCGGCGTCCAGTCGGACATGCCGGTCGGCGGGTACGGGATCTGCGCGACCACCTCGAGCCCGGCGTCCTCGGCCGCCGCCGCGTACTTCTCCTTCACGATCTCGAGCGACGGCAGCTCGCCGTAGGCGATGGCGACCTTCTTCGACTCCTTGGGGTACAGCTCGGCGTAGTCGCGGATGAACGTGTTCGACACCGACGTGCCCGGGTTCGGGACGGGCTGCACCTGGCCGCTCGAGTCCGCCTTCTGCGGCGACACGGCGTAGCCCGGGATGTCGACGAGCCCGCACTTGTGGAAGTCCGAGTCGTCCTTGCCGGTGAACTGCAGGTTGTCCTGCGCCCAGCCGCCGCCGACCATCGCGAACACCGAGTGGCAGGCCTTGGTCATCGCTGCGGGCACGTCGAACAGCGCCGCGTCGAGCTCGACCGGCTCGATCTGCAGGCCGCCGATGCCGCCCTGGTCGTTGCACCAGTCGACGAAGGCGACCGAGGCGTCCCACATCTCCTTGTTGAGACCGGGGCGGACCGACGAGCTGCGGTCGGTGGCGACGCCGACGTAGAGCTTGTCGGTGCCCTGGCCGCCCTCGCCCGACGCGATCGTGTCGCTGCCGTCGCCGCACACCTCCTTCAGCTCGCCGAACTGGCCGGCCGCGACCTCCTGCGCCGACGCCTCGGTGGTCGTGGTCGACCCCTCGTCGGACTCCGACCCCTTCGAGTCGCCGCTGGCGCCGCAGGCGCTCGCGACGAGCGCCGCGGTCGCGAACACGGCGACGAGCAGCAGGTGCTTCCTTCGCATGGATCCCCCCGGATGCCAGGTGCCAGTTGGCTGACCGGGGCAATGTAACCGATGTCACAACGCGCGGGATGTCGTCGTGAGCGGCCGCTCAGGCTGCCGCGCCGCGTCAGGCGATGACGCCGGCCTCGCGCAGCCCCGCGATCCGCTCGGGTGCGAGCCCGAGCTCGCGGGCCAGCACCTCGTCGGTGTGCTCGCCGAGCCACGGCACCCGCGTCTCGGGGCCCTCGGCGACGCCGGAGAGCTTGACCGGGTTGCCCGGGGTGAGGACCGGCTGCTCGACGCCGTCGGTCCGCGGCATCTCGACGAGCATGTCGCGCATGGCCACGTGGGGGTCGTGCACCACCTCCTCGTCGGTCAGGCACGGACCCGAGGCGAGGCCGGCGGCGGCCAGCTCGGCGGCGGCCTCCTGTCGCGTGCGCGTCGACGCCCACCCCTCGATGGCCGGGCGGATCACGTCCTCCGTGTGGGCGACCCAGCCGGGCCGCGTCGAGAGGCGCTCGTCGGTCAGCCAGTCGGGACGTCCGATCAGCTGGGCGAGCGCCTCGAACTGCGGCTCGCGGCCGACCTGGAGGACGAACCACCCGTCGGCGGCGCGGAAGTTCTCGAGGATGAGCGGCGCACGCTCCCGGAGGCCCATCGACCAGAAGTTCGGGACGATGTCGGTCATGGCGACCAGGGCGTCGAGCATGGCGACGTCGACGTACTGGCCCTCGCCGGTGCGGTCCCGCTGACGGAGCGCGGCGAGCACCCCGATCGCCGCGAACAGCGCGGCGGAGATGTCGCCGAGGGCGCCGACCGGGCTGGCGGGCGGCGGGCGGTCGTCGCGGGCGGCGTAGTCGTAGATGCCCGACATCGCCTCGACGATCGCCGCGAACGCCGGACGGTCCTTGTAGGGCGAGTCGGTCGTGTTCCCGAAGCCGGACACCGACAGGTAGACGACCTCCGGGTGGACCGCGGCGACGTCCTCGTAGCCGAGGCCCATGCGCGACAGCGCACCGGCCTTGAAGTTCTCGGCGACGACGTCGAAGCGGGGGGCGAGGTCGAGGACGAGCCGGCGGCCCTCGTCGGACTTGAGGTCGATGCAGATGCTCTGCTTCGACAGGTTGTTGCGGAGGAACGTCGCCCCGACCTGGCGGCCGTCGGGATCGGTCATCGCCGGCAGCGACGACCGGCCCATGTCACCCCCCTTGGGCGACTCGACCTTGATGACCTCGGCGCCCAGCCGCCCCAGCAGCTGGGTGGCGTAGGGCAGCGCCTGCATCTGCTCGAGCGCGAGCACGCGGATCCCGTCGAGCGGCTTGCCGGCGCCGGCGGCGTCCGCGTTGGCGATGTCTCCCAGTCGCATGACGGAGGACCGTACCCGGATCTGACGGGTCGTCACATTCCGGCGATCGGGGCCCGGGGCGGTGGGGACCGGCCGGGGCACGGTAGCGTGGCGCTCCGTGGGAAGCAGCGGCCAGAAGCCACGGAAGCCCGAGCAGCACCACCTCCCGAAGGTGGGCTCGAAGGCGAACGTCGACTACGAGATCTCGCAGAAGCGCAGGGAGGTGTTCCACGGCTGGCCGTGGATCGTCGTCGCCGCCGTGCTCGTGCTGGTGCTCCTGGCGTTCATCGCCATCACCTGAGCCCGGTCGCGGTCGGTCGGCGGCCGTCGCCGTCGCGGCGCCCGGGCCGTCAGCCCGCGGCGGTCAGCGCGTCGAGGATCCGCCGACGGGTGTCGATCGGGTCGATGACGTCGTCGACCTCGATGTGGGTCGCGACGTTGAGCGCGCCGCCGTGCTCGTAGGCCCGCTCGATCAGCTCCGCCTCGCGCGCGGCGCGCTCGTCGGGGTCCGCGATCGCGTCCAGCTCCCGTGCGAAGCCGAGGCGGACGGCGCCCTCGAGACCCATCCCGCCGAACTCGCCGGTGGGCCACGACACGGCGAGCACGGGCTCGTGCATCCCACCGCCGGCCATGGCCTGGGCGCCCAGGCCGTACGCCTTGCGGAGCACCACCATCACCCACGGCACCCGGGCGCCGGCGGCGGCCACGAACATGTCGCCGAAAGCCCTGACCTGGCCCGTCGCCTCGGCCTCGGGCCCGACCATGAACCCGGGCGTGTCGCACAGCGAGAGCACGGGCAGGCCCCAGCGGTCGCAGAGGTCGACGAGCCTCGTCGCGCTCCGGGCGGCGTCGGTGTCGATCGCGCCGCCGAGGTGGGACGGGTCGTTCGCCATCACGCCGATCGGCCGGCCGTCGATCCGGGCCAGCGCGGTGACCATGCCCGGCGCGTGGTTCCGCCGGAGCTCGACGACGGTCCCGGGGTCGGCGAGCCGGTCGAGCACGGCGCGGACGTCGTAGAGGCGCTTCCGTGCGAGCGGGACGGCGTCGCGCAGCGGCGCCTGGTCGTGCGGGTCGGCGGGCGCCGGTCGGGCGCCGGCGGCGAGGCCCACGAGGGCCCGGGCGACCGCCACCCCGGCCGCCTCGTCGACGACGCGAACGTCGACCGAGCCGTTGGCGGCCTGGACCTCGATCGGGCCGATGTCGGTCGGGGCGACGCGCCCGAGCCCGCCGCCCTCGATCATGGCGGGCCCCGCCATCCCGAGGTTCGAGTCCTCGGTCGCGACGATCACGTCGCAGCAGCCGACGAGCGCCGCGTTGCCGGCGAAGCAGTAGCCGGCCACGACCGCGATGGTCGGCACCTGCCCGCTCAGCCGCGCGAACCGGGCGAAGCTCGGCACGTCGAGGCCCGAGACGAAGGGCGCGTCGACGTCGCCGGGGCGGCCCCCACCGCCCTCGCCGAACAGCACCACCGGGAGCCGGTGGCGCTCGACGACCTCGAGCAGGCGGTCGGTCTTGCGGTGGTTGACGAAGCCCTGTGTGCCGGCCAGCACGGTCGCGTCGTAGGCCAGCACGCCGACGGGGCGACCGTCGATCGTCCCGCTGCCGGTGAGCAGGCCGTCGGCCGGCGTGCGCTCGATGAGCTCGTCGATGCTGCGCCGACCCCGCTGCGCGGCGACGGCCAGGCCGCCGTACTCGGAGAACGATCCGGCGTCGAGCAGCTCCTCGACGTTGCGGCGAGCGGTGCGCCGGCCCCGCTCGACCCGCCGCGCGACGGCCTCGGGCCGCGCCTCGTCGGCGAGCAGCGACCGGCGCCGGAGCACCTCGGCGAGGTCGGGTCGATCGGTGCCGACGGGCCCGTCCGGCCCGGCCACCACCTCGGCCGGCGCGGCGGCGGCGCGGAGCCGGGCGACGACGTCGCCGACGGTCACGTCGTCGCCCGGCCCGACCAGCACGTCGTGGACCTCGGCGTCGGTCGGTGCCTCGACGGGGTGCTCGGTCTTCATGCTCTCGAGGACGACGACCGCGGCACCGGCCCGGACGTGGACGCCTTCGGCGACCGCCGAGGTGCACACGCCGGTCACGTGGGCCCGCAGCTCGATCGACGTGTCGTCCTGGGAACCGCTCGCTGGTACCGTCACGGGCCGCAGCGTATTCAGCGCGCCGGGTCGAGCCGCGCCCGCACCGGACGGACCGGCACCCGGGTGGAAGCCGGCGGGGACGCCGTTAGCGTCGGCGGCCATGAGGACGATCCGTCGCATCCTGATCGGCGCGAGCGTGCTGCTGCTCGCTGCGGTCCCGCTCGCCGCCTGCTCCGACGACGACGACAGCGCCACGACGACGACCGCCGCCGAGCGGTCGACGACCACGGCGACGGCCGGCGGCGGATCGGGCCAGGATGGCGAGGTGATCACCGCGTCGGGACCGGTCGAGCTCGGCGTGGGGGAGCGGGTGACCATCGAGCTCGAGGGCAACGTCACCACGGGGTACTCGTGGACGATCGACCAGCAGCCCGACGCCGCGGTCGTGGAGGTCGTGTCGGACCGCTACGTCGGGCCGGGCGACGGCGCCGCGGCCGGGCAGGGCGGCCACCAGGAGGTGGTCCTCGAGGGTGTCGCGGCCGGCACGACGACGCTCGGCATGGGCTACGCCCGCCCCTGGGAGGAGGGGACGCCGCCGGTGCAGACGGCGACCTTCGCCATCACCGTCCGCTGAGGAGGCCGCCGCTGCGGCGGCCGGTCCGGGCGGAGACGCCCGCCGGGCGTCAGTCGGCGCGGTCCCAGCCCATCGTCCGGGCGTCGGGCCGACGGACGTCGAGCAGGCCGTTGATCCAGTCGCGGAAGGCCAGGTCCGACTCGAGGAACTCGACGCCGTAGAGGCGCCACCCCTCCTGCCCGAAGTCGGCCATCCGGCGGATCCGCACCAGCGCGTCGGCGCCGTCGAGGCGGATCGCCACGGCCCGGCCGACGCGCAGGTCGGGCGACTCGGGGGCCACGATCGCCGCGCCGCTCACCGACACGTCGAGCAGCCGACCGATCTCCGGCGGGCGCGGCTTGTCGCGGAGCCGACCGGGGATCACCTCGTCGACGCGCCAGGAGATCAGGACCTCGCCCAGCGCGATCCGCTCGCCCAGGCGGCGACCGGTGTGGATCGGGATCTGAGGGCCGCGCATCACCCACTCACATCGGCCGTGACCGCCGACCGCTGAAGGAAACCTGAAGGTGGCTCGGGTGCTCCGCTCGTGACCCGGTCGCCGCCCCTCTCGTGGCCCAGGGCCGCCGCCCAGGCCACCGCTCGGGCCGCCGTCCCGAACGCCCAGGGCCACCGTCTCAGGTGCGCATCGACAGGACCAGTGCGTCGCGCGGCGACGCCGTGCCGGCCAACGTCGCGCGGTACGCGTCGGCGACCTGGTCGGGGCCTGTCCCGGTCCGGATGCGCAGCCAGCCCGACATGACCTCGGCGAAGGACCGCCACCCTGCGACCAGGGCCGACTCGACAGCGGCGGGGCCGGCGGTTTCGCGCAGCCGCTCGGCCGCCTCGGGAGCGAAGAAGAAGGTCCGGGGCGCGCCGGGCAGGCCGGCGGTGTCGACCGGCTCGGCCTGCCAGTGGGTCGCGCCGACGATCGAGCTGTGGACGAGGGCGTCGCCGAGGCGGTGGTGCAGGTCGGCGACGACGGCGCCGTCCCCGCTGAGGTCGAGCACCGTCGTCGTGCCGATCGGCAACGACGGCACGTCGTCGTACGCCAGCACGCGGTCGTAGCAGCCGACGGCCTGGGTGTCGGCGACGTGGTCGGCTCGCGTGAGCCCGACGAGGGCCGGGCGGCGCGAGCGGGTGGCGATGAGGTGCGCGGTGCCGAGGGCGGTGCGCGACGACGCGCTCGTCACGACGACGGCGTCGGCGCCGTGGTAGTCGTGCTGGGCGAGGTCGGCCTCGAGCAGGAACGACGTCGTGAACAGCGGCCGCAGGACGGCCTCCAGCTCGGGGCCGGGCGACGCGGCGGCGAACGGGTCGACGGAGCGGAGCAGGTAGCGGTTGTAGACGGCGGCCCGGGCGGCGCGGTGGGGGCTGCCGTCGGTGAAGCCACGCACGTCCACGGCGCTCGGCGCGACCAGCAGGTGGGTCGCCATCGGCAGGAAGCCGTAGACCTCGGCCCCCTCCGCGACGCCCGGATGGCCCGAGCGGACGACACGGGCGTGGCCCCAGACCGGGATCTGGCCGTGCCCGTCGGGCGCCGGGAAGAACGACCAGTACCCCATGGCCTCGCCCACGTTGGCGTACGTGACGTTGTTGGCGGAGAACCCGAAGCGCTCGACGGCGAGGAGGACCGAGCCCTCGGGCGGCACCGCCTCGTCGGACAGGGCAAGGGGTCGGACCTGGGTGTGATGGAGGTCACTCAGGTCGACGAGGAGGCTGGATCCGAGCGTCATCTCAAGGGTTCTCCGGTCTGGGACCGCTCGCCGGGCGGCGGACGGGGGCGGCCCCCGGCGAGCTGTCGTGAGTCTGGGCGGCCGAAGGCGTAACCTAAACCGGTCCGACCACCCCGGGCCGCCGGAGGGCGCAGCACCCGGGGGTCGTCGCCCGCGAAAGGAGCGACGAACCGAGCGCGTCCGACGCCGCAGGCGCCCACGGGTCCCCCGCCCGAGGCGACCGACCCGCAGCAGCGGGCGGCCCGGGACCAGCCCGGCGGCACGGGACAGACATCCGACGCGACACAGCCGAGAGCACGAGACGAATCGAGGACGATCATGGGTGCCAGCCGAACCAGCTTCGCCAAGCTCCAGCGGGACCGGGCCAAGAAGGCCAAGGCCGCCGCCAAGCGGGAGCGCCGCCTCACGGGCGAGAATGACGTCGAGACCGACGAGCCCACGGTCGAGCCGACCGGCTTCCTCCCCGAGGGCGAGGAGCTCTCCGCCGACCAGCTGCTGCGCCTCGTCGAGGAGCTCCACGCCGACTTCGAGGCGAAGCGGATCGACTTCGACACCTTCGAGGAGCGCAAGACCGAGCTCTTCGCCCGGATCTCGGTGGACTGAGGGCCGGCACGGTCCGTTGCTAGGTTGAGCGCATGAGCCGAGCCCGGAAGATCTCGTCCGACCTCCGCCACGTGGCCACGCTGGCGGGGACCACCGCCGCCGTGGTCGAGGGCGCCGCCATCGCTGCCGAGAAGGCCAAGTCCGTCGCCGAGCACATCGGGCCCGAACGCGAGGTCGACTCGGCTCCCGCCGTCGACGTGATCGAGGTCGCGAAGCGCGGCGGCAAGAAGAAGCTGCTGGTCGTGCTGCTCCTCGGCGTGCTGGCCGCCGTGGGCATCGCCGTCTGGAAGAAGCGCTCGGCGGCCGCCGACGAGGACGTCGCCGACCTGCGCGACGAGGCCCGCTTCGCGGGGTCGATGCCCTGAGCCCGCCTGCGGCGGGTGAGCGGTCCCGGGCTCAGTCCCGGGTCAGGTCGTCGGCGAGGTGCGCGCGCCGGACGCTCCACATCGCCGGCGCGGCCACGACCACGGAGACGACGAGGGTGGTCGCGACCACCACGACGAGCGGGCCGACGGGCACCGTGAGCCGGTCCACGGCACCGATCCGACCCACGAAGCTCCGGTAGACGACCCGTGCCGCGATGATGCCGAGCGGCACGGCGATCGCCACCGTCGCCACCGCGAGCAGCAGCGCCTGCCACCCGACGATCGAGGACCGCCACCACGGTCGGCCCCCGAGCGCTCCGAGCACGGCCTGGTCGGTCCGGCGACGCCGGGCGGTGGTCAGGAGCTGGTGGGCGAGGGTCAGGGCGGCGAATGCGGCCAGGCACCCTGCGAGGACCACGGGCAGCGAGCGGATGCGGTCGAGGTTGACGATGCTCGACGGCGGGTCGCCCGGACCTGCCTGACCGCCGGTGTCGGCGGCGAACCGGGGTCGCCACGTCGACAGCGGCGTCCGGAGCACGGCCAGGATCGTGTTCGGCTCCGTCCCCGGCTCCAGGCGCCGGAGCCCCTCGCCGGTCACCAGCGCGTCCTGGCCGACACCGTCGGCACCGTCGATCCCCGGCACGACGACGAGCCCGACGACCCTCACCGGCACGTCGAGCGCACCGCTCCGGATGACCGCGCGATCCCCGATGCGGAGCCCGAGGTCGGCGGCGGAGATGCGCCCGAACGCGATCTCGTCGGCCCCGACCGGCGCCCGCCCCTCGAGCACGACGGGCTCGAAGTCGCCGCGCTCCGGTGTGATCCCGACGACGTCGATCCCCCGTCCGTCGATCGTGACCGACGTGGCCCCGGCGAGCGCCATCGAGCGTACGGCGTCGGATCGCCGGATCGCGTCGAGCAGCTCCGGGGGGATCGTGGTGCCGCCCTGGCCCGTCATGACGTCGGACGACCCGAACCACGCCGGGGTCCCGACGAGGCGATCGACGCTGGCGCCGAAGGTCAGCGACCCGATCGCGACGGTGGCGAGGAGCACCAGCCCGACGAACGACGCGAGCGCGGTGCGCACCTCTCCGGGGTACGCGAGGAAGTGGCCGCCGATCGCCGCCGCCAGGGGCCGGACCCGTCGGCCCAGCGGATCGAGGGAGCCGACCCGCCGTCGTGACCGGTTCGTCGGGCCGCGCACGGCGACGGCAGTCCAGGTGAGGACGCCGACGGTGATGACCACCGGACCGAGCAGGTGCGCGGCGGGCTCGACGCGCCACCCGGGCGAGGGCTCGACGACGTCGACGAAGCCGAGTGGGAACCACCTCGAGCTCGCGACGGCGAGGAGCGCAGCGGCGACGGCACCGGCGGCGACGGGGAGCGCCGCCCGGACCACAGGGTCCGCCGCGAGCTGCCGGGGCGTGAGGCCGACCGCGCCCAGGACCGTGCGCTCGCTCCCGGTCAGGCGGTACCGGCGGGACACGAACTGGCCCCCGACCACCAACGCCGCGATCCCGACGATCGTGGCGACGACGAGGATCCCGATCCCGCGGGCCTGGACCGCGGAGCGGACGGTGTCGGGCACCACCTCCGAGGGCTGGACCTGGAAGGAGCCCTCGCCGATGGCGTCGAGGTCCTCCTGCAGCGTCGTCGCCTTCGTGCCCGGGACGAGGTCGACGAGGTGGACGGTGTCGGCGATGCCGATGTCGCCCTCGTCGAGCAGCGACACCGGGAACACCGCGATCGCGTAGCCCTCCTGGAGCTCCGACGGTCCCGACATGGTGCACACCAGCCGCGCCGCCACCACCGGCCCGTCGGGCTCGGGGGCGTCGAAGCCGTCGCGGTCGGCGCTGGCCTGCGCGATCGTCACCAGCGTGAAGCGCTGCCCGATGTGACCGCCGATGCGGTCGACGAACCCCGCCGACGCGCAGAAGTCACCGGGATGGGAGCGTTCGGGTGCGCTCCCCGCGACGATGCGGTCGCCCGAGACCGCCGGCGTGCCCGCGAAGACGATCGCGTCGACCGGCTCGTCGCCGCCCTCCGGGACGAGGCCCCCGAAGACGAACGACGCCGACTCGACCGAGCGGATGGCGGTGAGCTCCCGGATCGCTGCACCGCCGTCGTCGAGACCGTGCTGGGCGACCATCGCGTCGGCGCCCCTCCCGACCGCATCGGTGTAGCGGTCGGGTGCCGACAGCGTGCGGATCGCACCCCCGACCAGGGCCAGGGCGATGCCGCCGACGACCGCGACCACGACCGCCGTGGCCACCGCGAGGCCGCGCCCGGACCGCCACGAGCACCGCAGGCGGTAGGCGAGCCCTCCCATGACCAAGAGTCAACCGCTCCCGGGTCGGGGGGAGAAGGGTGCAGGCACCCCCGCAGGGAGGGAGGGGTGCCTGCGTCGGGTGTCCGCCGCTCGGACGGACACCGGTCAGTTCGTGCGCTCGGCGATCTCCGACCGCACCTGGTCCATGTCGAGCTCGCGGGCCTGGCGGATGAGGTCGTCGAGGGCCGCCTTGGGCAGCGCGCCCGGCTGCGAGAACAGCAGGACGCCGTCCCGGAACATCATGAGCGTGGGGATGGACATGATCTGGAGCGCCCCGGCGAGGTCCTGCTCGGCCTCGGTGTCGACCTTGGCGAAGGTGATGTCGGGGTGCTCGTCGGCCGCCGCCTCGAAGACGGGGGCGAAGCTGCGGCACGGACCGCACCAGGAGGCCCAGAAGTCGACGAGCACGATGCCGTCGCCGGTGACGGTGGACTCGAAGTCTGCGTTGCTGAGGTTGGTCGTGGCCATGCCCGCTCCAACGTCGTCCGGTGGTCGTCCATTCCTCCGGGCGTCGCCGCCTGAGCGGCGGCACGGGTACTGTCGCAGGAGCGCACCGGGGGGATGCGCCAGGAGGTCCAGATGTCGACACCACGCACGGTGCCGGTCGGCTCGCTCCGACCGATCAGCCGCACCGGCTACGGAGGGCGCGGCGAGCGCGAGCGCGCCGCTCGCGTCCGGGCTGCGATCGCCGATGGGGCGCCGTCGCCCCGGGTGGCGATCATCGGCGCCGGTGCCGCGGGTCTGTGCATGGCGATCCGGCTCCGCGACGCGGGGATCGACAGCTTCACGATCTACGAGAAGTCCGACGGCGTCGGCGGCACCTGGCGGGACAACACGTACCCCGGGGCGGCGTGCGACGTGCCGAGCCACCTCTACAGCTTCTCGTTCGCGTCCAAGCGCGACTGGTCGCGGAAGTTCGCCCGCCAGCCCGAGATCCTCGGCTACTTCGAGTCGCTCGTCGAGCGGTTCGAGCTCGGTCCGCACCTGCGGTTCGGCACCGAGGTGACCGAGGCCCACTACGACGACGCCACCGGCACCTGGACGCTGCGAACGGCGGGCGACGAGGGCGAGCCCGACGGGACGATCGTCGCCGACGTCGTCGTGTCGGGCCTGGGACAGCTCAACCGGCCCCACATCCCCGACATCCCCGGCCTCGATGACTTCGCGGAGCGGGGCGGCACGGTGTTCCACTCGGCCCGCTGGGATCACGACCACGACCTCACCGGCGAGCGCGTCGGGGTCATCGGCATCGGCGCGAGCGCGATCCAGTTCGTGCCGCCGGTCGCCGAGCAGGCCGGTCACACGACGCTGTTCCAGCGCAGCTCGAACTACGTCGGCCCCCGCAACGACCGGGCGTTCACGCCCAACGAGCACCGCATCTTCGAGCACGTCCCCGGCGCGCAGCGCCTCTACCGCGCGTCGATCTACTGGCGCTTCGAGGCACGCTTCAACGCGATGCGCAAGGACAGCAAGCTCGGTCGCTGGATGCAGGGCCAGTTCCACAAGCAGCTCCAGCCCCTGATCTCCGAGCGCCTCACCGAGGAGGCGGTGCTGCCGGACTACCCGCTCGGCTGCAAGCGGATCCTGATCGCCGACGACTGGTACCCCACGCTGCTGCGGCCCGACGTCGAGGTCGTCACCGCCGGCGTCGACCGGATCGAGGACGGCGCCGTGGTCACCGTCGACGGGTCCCGCCACCCGGTCGACACGCTGATCTTCGGGACGGGCTTCCGCTCGACCGAGTTCCTGTCGCCGCTGAAGATCACCGGCCGGCAGGGCCGGGACCTCAACGAGGTGTGGACCGATGGGGCGCGCGCCTTCCTCGGCCTCGCCGTCCCGGGCTTCCCGAACCTGTTCATGCTGTACGGGCCGAACACCAACCTCGGCCACAACTCGATCCTGTTCATGATCGAGCAGCAGGTCGGCTACACGCTCCGGCTCATCGAGGAGAAGGTGCTCCTCGGGCTCCGCTCGGTCGAGGTGACCGAGGAGGCGCACTCGCGCTGCGACACCGAGATCCAGGCCGCCGCGGCGCAGACGGTGTGGGCCGAGGGCTGCCACTCCTGGTACAAGACGGCCGACGGCCGGATCACGAACAACTGGACGGACCACACGACCGTCTACCGCCGGCTGCTGTCGAACCCCGACCCCGACGACTGGCTGCTCGAGCGCGACGGCGACCCGGCCGGCTCCCGAGGGTGAGCCGCATCCGGGTCCTGCAGTGGGCCACGGGCAACGTCGGTCGCAACGCGATCGAGGGCGTGCTCGGCCGCGACGACATGGAGCTCGTCGGCGCGCGCGTCCACGGCGCCGACAAGGTCGGCCGCGACGTGGGCGAGCTGTGCGGCCTCGACCCGATCGGCGTCGCTGCGGTCGCCACGCTCGACGAGGTGGTCGCCCTCTCGCCCGACTGCGTCGTCTACGCCCCGATGCTCGCCGACCAGGACGAGATCCGGGCGCTGCTGCGGGCGGGCATCGACGTCGTCACCCCGGTCGGGTGGTTCCACGTCGGCGACAGCCCTGCGGTGGCCGAGACGCAGGCGGCCTGCCTCGAGGGCGGCGCGACGCTGCACGGCACCGGCATCCACCCCGGTGGGATCACCGAGCAGCTCCCGCTCGTCCTCTCGGGGTTCTGCCGCGACGTGCGCCACGTGCGCGCCGAGGAGTTCTCCGACATCCGCACCTACGCCACGGAGTTCGTCGTGCGCGAGGTGATGCTGTTCGGCAAGGCGCCCGAGGACGCGGTCGACAGCCCGATGGTGGGCCTGCTCGGCGACGGCTTCGGTCAGTCGGTCCGGCTGGTGGCCCAGGGACTCGGATGGGACCTCGACCCCGAGCTGACGACCCGGCACGACATCGCGCTGGCCGCCGCGCCGATCGACTCGCCGGTCGGCGTGATCGAGAAGGGCACGGTGGCCGCCCAGCGCTTCGCCTGGACGGGCACGGTCGACGGGGTGCCGAAGGTGACCGCTGCGGTCAACTGGTTCATGGGCGAGGAGGACCTCGACCCCGCGTGGACGTTCGGCCCCGAGGGCGAGCGCTTCGAGGTCGAGATCGACGCCGCGCCGCCGGTCCGGACCGTGTTCCACGGATTCCAACCCGCCTCGCTCGAGGACACCGACCTCGCACGCAACGAGGGGATCATCGCCACGGCGATGCACTGCGTGAACGCGATCCCCGCCGTGGTGGCGGCCGAGCCGGGGATCCGCACGTATCTCGACCTGCCCCTCATGCCGGGTCGCGGCGTCTGATCTCGGCGTCCGAACCCCCTCCAGCCCGACGGGGCGGGTCGGGCCGAGAGCCGCTCAGGTGAGGTCGAGCGAGTCGATGAACGCGTCGAGGTCGGCGCGGTCGCGCGTCCGGCGCATGCGGGGGAGGCGGTCGAGGATCCGGGCGCGGTAGCGCGCCTCGGCGAGCCGGGGGTCGAGCACGGCGACGACGCCGCGGTCGGTCGCGGTGCGGATCAGGCGACCGACCCCCTGGGCGAGCTGCACCCCGGCGGCCGGCACCGACACCTCCATGAACGCCCGCTCGTCGCCCACCGCGTCGCAGCGGGCCTCGACGATCGGGTCGCTCGGCACGGGGAACGGGATCTTGTCGACGACGACCGCGGAGCACGTCGTGCCGGGCGAGGAGATCCCGGTCCAGAAGCTGGCGGTGGCGAAGAGCGAGGCGTGCTCGTCGTCGAGGAACCGCTGCTGCAGGACGCGGTTCGGCGCGTCGCCCTGGGCCAGCACCACCATGTCGCCCAGGCGCTCCCGCACGGCCTCGACCGAGCGCCGCAGCATCCGGTGCGACGTGAACAGCGCCAGCGTGCGGCCGCCGCAGCGCTCGAGCACGTGGACGAGCTCGTCGGCCACGGCGTCGGGCCACTCCTGGGAGCTCGGCCGGGGCAGGCGGGGGACGTAGAGGAGGCCGTTGCGGCGGAAGTCGAACGGCGAGTCGACGGCCAGGTACTTCGCGTCGAGCCCCAGCCGCCAGGCGGTCCCGGGGTCGAGCGTGGCCGAGCACAGCACGACGGTCGGCCCCGGCGCGCCCTCCTCCTCGTCGCCGTCGTCGTCGGGGTCCCGGCGCTCCCAGGCCATCGCCCGCAGCGTGGGGCCGATGTCGATCCTCGTCAGCTGGAGCGAGTGCCGGCCGGTGCGACCCTCGGCGATCCAGCGCACCTGGCCCGGGTGCAGGTCGCCCCGGAGCGCGTGGAGCGAGTCGGCGACGGCGTCGGCGGTGCGGATCGCCCGCTCGAACCGGTGCGCGGCCGTGCTGGCGGGGGCGTGGCCCGCCGCCTTCGAGACCTCGCGGAGGCTGCTGGTGGCGCGGTCCACGGCCAGGTCGGCCTGGGTGAGCGCCTCGGCGACCTCGTCGGGGAGCTCGCCGGTCAGTCGCCCCGACCCGCGGTCGGCGGTGGCCGCGCGGTAGGCGGCGTCGAGGGCGTCGTCGAGCGCGTCGGCCGAGGCGCCGAGGACCATGCCGACCGTGGGCGCGTCGGCGACGCAGCGGTCGTGGACGCCGGCCAGGTTCCGCAGTCGCCAGCCGGTCATCGACACGCCCAGCGCGCCGACCATGGCGTCCTCGAACTCGTGGGCCTCGTCGATCACGAGCTGGTCGTGCTCGGGCAGCAGCTGGCCGCCGGCCTGCACGTGGGCGGCGTAGAGGTGGGCGTTCACCACCACGATGTCGGCCCGACCGGCGCGCTCGCGGGCCTGCTCGGAGAAGCACTCCTCGGCGTGCGAGCAGCGGGAGGCACCGACGCACTCGCCGGGTCCGACCGACAGCGCCGACCACGCGGCGTCCGAGGGCGGGTCCGACAGCTCGGCCAGCTCGCCGGTGGCCGTCTCCTCGGCCCAGTCGAGCAGCGACTCGATCTCCTTCCGCAGCGCCGGGTCGCCGTCGGCCACGGGACCTCCGGACGGCTCCAGCCCCTCGCCGAGGTCGAGCGAGTGCTGCTCGCCGCCGGGGCCGAGGAGCTGGACGCGGGTCTCGGCGACGGCGGCCTGGCAGAGGTAGTTGGCGCGCCCCTTGAGGACGGCGTGGCGCACCGGCACGTCGAGCACCTCGGCGAGGAACGGCAGGTCGGCCCCGCCGAGCTGGTCCTGCAGGGCCTTCGACGACGTGACGACGACCGTGCGGTGCCCGGCCGCGGCACGGGCGACGGCGGGCAGCAGGTAGGCCACCGACTTCCCGACGCCGGTGGGGCCCTGGACCGAGAGGTGCGTGCCCGACTCGAACGCGGCCATCACGGCGTCGGCCATCTCGCGCTGCTGGGGCCGGTCCTCGCCGGCGGGCAGGGAGGCGACGACGCGGTCGAGCAGCTCGGACGGGGTGGGACGGGCGGCCAACGCGCTCGGGCCGCTCACCCCGGCGGCGGCGGGATCGTCGTGGCGGGGGCCGGGGGAGCGGGGACCGTCGTCTCGGGCGGCGGGGACGGCGGCGCCGGCGGGGCGGACTCGAGGTAGTCGACGAGCCGGGCGGGCCGCAGCCCGGCCGCCTGGATCTGGGCGAGCACGAACTCGAGCTTCAGGCCGAGGTCGGGCTTGAAGTGCATGAGGATCACGTCGCCGGCCCGCAGCGGGCCCTCGGCGGTCACGATGGCCCCGCCGTCGGCGGTCGCCGACCAGTGCACGACGGTCCTGACCCCGCACGAGGCCGCCTCCTGCAGCGTCACCGGGTCGTAGTTGCCGTACGGCGGGCGGAACAGCGTGGGCGCCGCCCCGAACCGGCCCTGGAACTCGGGCACCAGGTCGCAGATCCGGGCGTGCTGGGTCGCCGGGTCCTTCCCGCGCAGGTTCGAGTGGTCCATCGTGTGCGAGCCGATCACCGCGCCCGCGTCCTGCAGCTGCTCGAAGTAGTCGCCGTGGGCCTTCATGTAGACCTGGTTGAGGAACAGCGTGACCGGCACCTGCTTGTTGCGGATCACGTCGAGCGCCAGCGGATCGGCGTACGCGCCGTCGTCGATCGTGATGAACACCACGGGGTCGGTCGTCGGCACGCGGTGGATGACCGGGATCGGCCCCGGACCGCCGATGAGCGGGCCCACGGTCACGCCGGGCACCGAGGTCGGCGTCGGCGGCAGCGTGGTCGTCGTCGACGTGGTCGTGGTGGGAGCGGTCGTCGTGGTCGACGTCCGGGGGGTCGTGTCGGGCGTCGCCTGCTCGCCCTCGTCGGAGCGCCGCAGCATCACGAAGGCGGTGGCGCCGGACGCCACCAGGAGCACGGCGACCACCAGGGCCACGCGCCGCAGCCGGCGTCCGGCCCGGGCCCTCCGCTCGTCCGCCAGGCCGGCGCGCGAGACGCGGGGCTCCTGGAGGTCCGTGGGGGGCACCTCGCCAGGATAGGGGTCGGCGCGACCCGACCGGCGGCGTCCGGGACGTGGCGCGCGTCGCTCTGCGGCGACGGCCCGGCCGTCAGAGGGTGCTCGGCACGACCGCCTCGACGAGCGCCGGGCCGGGTATGGCGATGGCCGCCTCGAGCTGCTCGGTGAACTCCTCGGCGGTCGTCGCCCGGGTGCCCGGCACGCCCATCGACGTGGCCAGGGAGACGAAGTCGAGACCGGGGATGTCGAGCATCGACAGCGCCCGGGGACCGGGATCGCCGGCGCCGACGCGGGACAGCTCCATGTTGAGCACCGCGTACGAACCGTTGTTCAGGATGACGGTCGTGACGTCGAGGCCCTCCCGGGCCTGCGTCCACAGCGCCTGGGCGGTGTACATGGCCGAGCCGTCGGCCTCGAGGCAGATGACCTTGCGGTCGGGGGCGGCGACCGCCGCCCCGGTGGCCGCAGGCAGGCCGTAGCCGATCGCGCCGCCGGTCAGGGTCAGCCAGTCGTGCGGCGGGGCGCCGGCGGTGGCGCCCTGCGCGAACAGGCCGGTGGTGTTGCCCTCGTCGGCGACGATCGCCCCCTCGGGGAGGAGCGCCCCCAGGGCGGCGGCCATCGTCTCGGCGTTCAACGGACCGGTCGGGCGGTCGGGGCGCGACGCCTCGATAACCGGCGGGTCGTCGGGCGCGTCGAGCGCCGCGGCGAGCGCGGCCAGCGCGGCGGGGGCGTCCTCGTCGGGCGCCGACAGCACGTGCACCTGGCAGCCCTCGGGCACCAGGTCCGACGCCTTGTCGGGGTAGGCGAAGAACGACACGGGGTGCGCGGCGTCGACCAGCACCAGGTGACGGAGCCCCTCCATCTGCATCTGGGCGAACTCGGCCAGGTAGGCGAGCCGGTCGACCGCAGGGGTGCCGGCCCCGCGCTCGGCGCGGGTCGGGAACGTCTCGCTGAGCACCTTCGCCCCGGTCGCCACCCCGACGCGCGCCGCGTCGCGGAGCGGGCCCCGTCGCATCGCGGAGCCGCCCACGAGCAGGGCCGCGGGCTCACCGCTGCGGAGCACCGCGGCGAGGTCCTCGATGCGCTCCGACGGGACCGTCGACGGCCCGGAGATCGCCGACGGCCCCACCGGGCCCGGTGAGTCGAGCCAGCACGTGTCCGCCGGGACGATCAGCGTGGCGACCTGCCCCGGGGCGCCGTAGGAGGCGGCGACGGCGTCGGCGGTGTCGCGGGCCAGCGACTCGGGCGACTCGACGCTGCGGACCCAGGTCGACACGCCCTTCGCGATCGAGGCGATGTCGGACTGCAGCGGCGCGTCGTACTTGGCGTGGTAGGTGGCGTGGTCGCCGACGACGTTGACGATCGGCACCTCGGCCCGCCGGGCGTTGTGCAGGTTGGCCAGCCCGTTGCCGAGGCCCGGCCCGAGGTGGAGGAGCACCGCAGCGGGCTTGTCGGCCATCCGGGCGTAGCCGTCGGCGGCGCCGGTCGCGACCCCCTCGAAGAGCGCGAGCACCCCGCGCATCTCGGGCACGGCGTCGAGCGCGTGCACGAAGTGCATCTCCGACGTGCCGGGGTTCATGAAGCAGACGTCCACACCGGAGTCCACGAGGGTCCGGATCATGGCCTGTGCGCCGTTCATCTGTGGGTGCCTTTCGCGTCCGTCGCGGGCCCGGGGGCCGCGGAGTGGAGGGTCAGCCCAGCAGGGTGCCGGGGTTGAGGATGCCGTCGGGGTCGAAGGCGGCCTTGATGCGGCGCATCAGCGCCACCTTGGCCGGGTCCTCGAGCTCCAGGAAGTACGCCTGCTTCGCCTCGCCGATGCCGTGCTCGCCGGAGATGGCGCCGCCGAGGCCGACGCCCGCGGCGAACAGTGCGCTCAGCAGGCGCGACCGCCGCTGGTCGTCGGCGCAGAAGATGCCGAGGTGGACGTTGCCGTCGCCGGCGTGGCCGCAGCCCGCGATCCAGGCCTCGTGCTCGGCCGCCAGCGCCGCCACCTTCTCCATGAACTCGGGGATCTGCGCCCGGGGCACGACGATGTCGACGATGTCGTCGGCGCCGTTGGCCTTCGCCATCCAGAAGGCCTTCTCCCGGGCGTCGATGAGCTGGCCCGCCGCCGCGGGCGGGAGCACGTAGGCGTCGATCGCACCGAGCTCGTGGAGCTGGCTCGCGACCGAGTGGATGTCGTCGTCGAGGCGGGTCGGATCGGTGTTCTCCAGCATCACGACCAGGTAGGCGAGCGCGGTGTCCTTGATCTCCTGGGGGATGCCGAGCTCCAGACCGGTGAAGCTGGCCACCGCCGACATGGTGAGGATGTCGATGTACTCGAGGATCAGCGGCCCGACGCCCGAGTCGATGATGCGCGGCACCGCGGCGGTCACCTCGTCGAGGGTCGTGAACGGGGCCAGGACGGTCGCCTGGTGCTCCGGCCTGGGGTACAGGCGCAGCGTCGCCTCGGTCACGAGCGCCAGCGTGCCCTCGCTGCCGATCACCAGCTGCGTGAGGTCGTAGCCGGTCGTGGCCTTCACGAACTTGCCGCCGGTGCGGACGATCGACCCGTCGGCGAGCACGAGCTCGAGGCCGAGCACCTGGTGCCGGGTCACGCCGTACTTCACCGCCCGCATGCCGCCGGCGTTGGTGGCGATGTTGCCGCCCAGGCTGGCCGAGTACTCGCCGGGGTACACGGGGTAGACGAGCCCGGCGGCCGCGGTGACCTCGTCGAGCTCGTTCAGGCGGAGCCCGGGCTGGACCACCGCGACGTGGTTGTCGGTGTCGAGCTCGAGGACCGCGGCCATGCGCTCGAAGCTGACGACGATCGCGCCGTCGGCGGGCGTGGCGGCGCCCGACAGCCCGGTCCCGCTGCCGCGGGCGGTGATCGGCACGCCCCGTCCGGCGGCGAGGCGGACCACCGCAGCGACCTCCTCGGTGGTCTCCGGCAGGACGACCGCGGCCGGACGGCGGGGGGCGACGGTCAAGCACTCGTCGTGCTCGTAGTCCTCGCCCGCGTCATCGGGCCCGAGCACCCGGTCGGGCCCGACGACGGCCGCCAGCGCGTCCAGCAGGTCCCGGTCGTTCTCGCCGCCGCCCATGTGTGCCCCCTTGCGTCCCGTGGGTGCGATCCCGGCACCGGTTCTAGCAGCAGGCGCCGCGCCGCCCCCGGCCCGCGGGGAGCCCGCCCCCGGTCGATCGGGTAGACCGGACACGTGCCGACCAACCCCCTCGCAGACGTCCCGGCCGTCGACCGGGAGGCGTTCGACCGGACCCGGCGGGGCCTCCACGCCCTCGCCGAGCAGGTGCTCGCCGCCGACGAGTACCGCTACACGGGCCGGATCGGCCTCCGCCCGACCCCGGGTGGCATCGGGACCCCCTGGGCCATCGTCGAGGGCGCCAAGCGCTGCGCCCGGGTCGAGCGCACCGAGATCGTCCTCATCGTCGGCGAGGAGCGCACGGCGGAACCCGTCTCCACCGTGCGGGCTGCGGCGGCGGTGCTCGGGATCGAGCCCGGGGCCCCGCCGGTGTACACCCCGGCGACCCCGATCGAGCCCGACCGGGTGCTCGAACTCGACGAGGCCTGCGTGGCGACGATCGCCGACTGGTACGAGTTCGGGGCCGTCGCGCTCGACCGGTTCGTGGCCGTGCACGGCGAGCTGTCGACCGAGCCGATCCTGTGGCCGGAGCACTTCGACCTGGCCGTGACCGTGCCCGACGAGGTGCGGGGCGAGATCGTGGTCGGCGTGTCGCCGGGCGACGACGCCGACCCGGACCCGTACGCGTACGTCGGCTGGCAGGGCTTCGCCGTCGACGCCGACGGCCGGCCCGTCGACGACTGGTGGAACCGCCCGTGGGGGCGATGGGTGCCCGCGTCGGCGTTCGAGACCGTCGACGACCTGGTCGACCTGTTCGACGAGGGGTTCCAGCGGATCCGGTGACACCGACCCCGTCGAGCGGCGCGGTCGGCGCGGACCGCTGGAGCGGCGGGACGGCCCGGTAGCGTGGGCCCCGGACGTGGCCCCGATCCGCGGGGCGGCGACGACCAGCCCCCGGAGGCGTCGTGAGCGACGAGACCACCAGCCCAGAGGACATCGAGGCCGAGGAGCGGGCGGAGATCGAGGAGATCCGGGCCCGGATCGCCGACCTGCCCAACGCCCTCGCCGTCGCCGCCAAGCTCAACGGCAACGTCGTCCAGGACGCCGCCGCGCTCGACCTCCGGACGCTGCACCTCGTCCGGGTCGCAGCCATGGCCGCCGTCGGGATGCCGAAGCTCGGCTGGGAGGTCAACCTCGAGCTCATGGACGACGAGGTGAGCGCGGACGAGCTCGACGCGGTCCTGGTCGCGATCGCCCCCATCATCGGCACCGCCCGCTACCTCGAGGCCGTGGCCACCCTCGTGGCCGACTGATCTCCGATGGGGGCGCCGCTCGGAGGGGAGGCGGTGCCGCCCGAGGCCGTCGTCGAGCTCATCGCCGACGACAGCGACCTCATCGTCCCGCTGGCGGTGGGCGAGCCCCGGTCGGTGCTCGATGCCGTCGAGGCGGCGGCCGCCGCCGGCGAGGTCGACGGCGTCCGGGTCCACCAGATGCACGCGCTGGTCGACCGGGGCTACCTCGACGGGCGCTACGGCGACCGGCTCCGGCACGTCTCGTACTTCCTCTCGGCCGTCACCCGGCGCCACTTCCTCGAGGGCGGGATCGACCTCGTGCCGGCGCACTTCAGCGAGGTGCCGCACCTCCTGCGCCACTCGGTGCGCCGCCCGCTGATCCTGGCGGCCTCGTCCCTGCCGGACCGCCACGGGTACTTCAGCCTCGGCACGAACGCCGACTACGTCGGGCGCTTCCTCGGCACCTGGCCGGTGTTCCTCGAGGCCAACGAGCACATGCCCCGCACGTTCGGCCACAACACGGTGCACGTCTCGCAGGTCGCGGGCTGGTGCCGGGCCGACCGGCCGCTGATCGAGGTGGAGCCGGCCGAGCCCGACGCCGTCGACCAGGCCATCGCCGGGCTCGTCGCGGAGCGGATCCCGGACCGCGCCACGATCCAGGCGGGCATCGGCTCGATCCCCAACGCCGTGCTCGCGTCGCTCAGCGGCCACAAGGACCTCGGGGTGCACACCGAGCTGTTCTCCGACGGCTTCGTCGACCTCGTCGAGTCCGGCGTGGTCAACGGCGTCCACAAGGGCCGGCACTCCAACCGCAGCGTGACCACGTTCGCGCTCGGGACTCGCCGCCTCTACGACTTCCTCGACGGCAACCCGGTCGTCGAGCTGCTGGCCGTCGACTGGGTCAACGACCCCCGGGTGATCGCGCAGGAGCCCCGGATGGTGTCGATCAACGCGACGACGGAGGTCGACGTGCTGGGCCAGGCCGCCTCCGAGACGATCGCCGGGCGCTACTGGTCGGGGTCGGGAGGGCAGGCCGACTTCGCCCGCGGCGCCATGTACAGCGCCGAGGGCTCGGCGTTCCTCGTCACCCGCTCGACGACCCGGGACGGCCGGAGCCGCATCGTGAGCTGCCTGACCCCCGGCTCGGTCGTGACGACGCTCAAGAACACCGTCGACAAGGTGGTCACCGAGTGGGGCGTGGCCGAGCTGCGCGGCGCGTCGCTCGCCCAGCGGGCGGAGCGGCTGGTCGCGATCGCCCACCCCGACCACCGCGAGCGGCTGGCCGACGAGGCCCGCCAGCTCGGCTACCTGCGGAGCTAGGGTCGCCACGGGGCGGACCGGACGGCGGCGTCCGGTCCCGTCGGACAGGCCGGCGCTCGGCAGACCCGAGCCCGGATCAGCACCGCACTGGGACCAGGACGGAACGGGGGAACGGGATGGCGGACCTGAAGGTGGAGGTCGACCCGGTCGAGGTCGGCCTCGACGCCGATCGGCTGCGTCGGATCGACGCGCACTTCCAGCGCTACGTCGACGACGGTCGGCTGCCCGGGTGGCTCGCCGTCGTGTCGCGGCACGGTCGCGTGGCGCACATCGCCAGCGCCGGCCACCGCGACGTCGAGGCCGGCGCCCCGGTCACGACCGACACGCTCTTCCGCATCTACTCGATGACGAAGCCGATCACGTCGGTCGCCGCGATGATCCTCCACGAGGAGGGGGCGTTCGAGCTCAAGGACCGCGTGAAGTGGTACCTGCCGGCCTTCGCCGACACGAAGGTGTACCGGGGCGGCTCGTCGGGCTCGCCGCAGCTCGAGCCGCAGGTCGCCTCGATGCGCATCTGGCACCTGTTCACCCACACGGCGGGGCTGAGCTACGGCTTCCACCACCAGCACCCCGTCGACTCGATCTACCGGAAGCACGGGTTCGAGTGGGACTCGCCGAGGGGTCTCGACACGGCCGGCGTGATCGACCAGGTCGCCACGCTGCCGCTCGTGTTCCAGCCCGGGACGTCGTTCAACTACTCGATGGCCACCGACGTGCTCGGGCGCCTCGTCGAGGTGTGGTCGGGCATGCCCTTCGACGAGTTCCTCCGGACGCGGATCTTCCAGCCGCTCGGCATGGACGAGACGTCGTTCTGGGTCGAGGGCGACGACGTCGAGCGCCTGGCCGCGCTCTACATCCCGTTCGGCGACGGCGGCAGGGCCGTCCGCTGGGACCAGGCCGGCAAGGCCGCGACCCGGCCGCAGACGTTCCTCTCCGGCGGCGGCGGGCTCGTGTCGAGCGCCGGCGACTACCACCGCTTCATGGAGATGCTGCGCCGCAAGGGCGAGCTCGACGGGGCGCGCATCCTGTCGCCGCGGACGGTGGACTACATGACCCGGAACCACCTCCCGGGCGGCGTCGACCTCGAGGCGTTCGGCCAGTCGACGTGGGCCGAGACGACGTTCGACGGCGTCGGCTTCGGCCTCGGCTTCAGCGTCGTGCTCGACCCGGTCGCGTACCGGACGCCCGGCTCGGCCGGGGAGTTCGGCTGGGGCGGCGCGGCGTCGACGGCGTTCATGGTCGACCCGGTCGAGGACATGACGGTCGCCTTCTACACGCAGCTGCTGCCGTCGAGCACGTATCCGATCCGCACGCAGCTCAAGCAGCTGGTGAGCCAGGCCATCATCGACTGACCAGGACGCCGCTCCTGCCCGTTCTGTTCCCGGATCCTGGGTCGAACACCCCAGGATCCGGGAACAGAGCGGTCCGGGGGGACACGACGACATCGGGGGGCACATGTCGGAGGACACCACGTCGAGCCAGGGCGCGCCGGAGGACGGCGCGTCGAGGACCGTGCACCTGCGCACGTGCCCGCTGTGCGAGGCCATGTGCGGGCTCGAGGTCCACGTCGGCACCGACGCCGGCACGGGCGAGCAGCGCGTGGAGCTGATCCGGGCCGATCGCGACGACGTCTGGAGCAAGGGGTACCTCTGCCCGAAGGGCACGACCCTCGGGCACCTCCACCACGACCCGGACCGCCTGCGGGCGCCCGTCGTCCGGGAGGGCGACGAGTGGCGCGAGGTCACGTGGGACGAGGCGTTCCGCCGCTGCAGCGAGCTGCTGGCGCCGGTGATCGCCGAGCACGGCATCGGCGCGGTGACCGCGTACGTCGGCAACCCGCTGGCCCATGCGCTGAGCCTGAGCCGCTACATCGGGATCCTCATCGGGATGTCGGGCATCCCGATGATCTACTCGCCCGGCACCGTCGACCAGTGGCCCAAGAACGTCAGCTCCCACCTGATGTACGGCGGCATGTGGCGCATCCCGGTGCCCGACATCCGCCGCACCGACCTGATCGTGATGATGGGCGCGAACCCGCACGCGTCCCAGGGGTCGCTGATGGCATGCCCCGACGTGATGGGCGAGCTGGCGGCGATCCGGGACCGAGGCGGTCGCGTGGTCGTGGTCGACCCCCGCCGCACCGGCACCGCCGAGCGGGCCGACGAGTGGCTGCCGATCGTGCCCGGGACGGACGCGGCGCTGCTCATGGCGGTCGTGCAGGTGCTCTTCGCCGAGGACCTGGTCGCCCCGGGTGCCGCCGGCGAGTGGATCGACGGCCTCGACGACGTGCGGGCCCTCGCCGCCGACTGGACGCCCGAGCGCGTCACCGCCGTCACCGGCGTGCCCGCCGAGCGGATCCGGCAGCTGGCGCGGGAGCTCGCCGGCACCGAGCGGGCGGTCCTCTACGGCCGGATCGGCACCTGCAACCAGGAGTTCGGCACGCTCGCGAGCTGGCTCGTCGACGTGGTCAACATCCTCACCGGGCACCTCGACACCGTGGGTGGCGCCATGTTCCCGAGGGCGTCGGCCTGGCCGGTGACCGACCTCCCGATGCCCGAGCTCGAGCACGGCGTCCCCAACTTCGGCCGCTGGCGCAGCCGGGTGCGCGGCGCTCCCGAGGTGCTGGGCCACGTGCCGGTGTCGTGCCTGGCCGAGGAGATCTCGACCCCCGGCGAGGGCCAGATCCGGGCGCTGTTCACCGTGGCGGGCAACCCCGTCCTGTCGGCGCCCGAGGGCGACCACCTCGACGCCGCGCTCGGCGGTCTCGACTGCATGATCAGCGTCGACAACTGGATCAACGAGACCACCCGCCACGCCCACGTGATCCTGCCGGGCCTGTCGCCGCTCGAGCAGGCGCACCACGACGACCTCATCTGGAACTTCGCCGTCGGCAGCGGGGCCAAGTTCTCCGAGGCGATCTTCCCGCCCGCCGACGGCCGGCCCGAGGAGTGGGAGATCCTGATCCGCCTCGCCGGGGCCTGCCTGGGCCAGCCCGCCGAGGAGGTGGACGTCACCGCGATCGACGACGGCTTCTTCGACGTCATGGCATCGGTGCACGGGCTCGACGGGGCCGAGATCCGCGCCGGCTACGAGCGCGACGGGCTCCCGAACGCAGGCCCCGAGCGGCTGGTCGACCTGACGTTGCGGACCGGGCCGTTCGGCGACCGCTACGGCGAGGTGCCCGACGGGATCACGCTCGAGAAGGTCCGCGCCGAGCCCCACGGGATCGACCTCGGTCCGATGGTCCCGCAGCTCCCCGAGGTGCTGCGGACCGAGCCCCGGCGGATCGTGCTGGCCCCGCCGTACATCACCGACGATCTCCCGAGGCTGGCGGCGCGGCTCGAGCGGCCCGAGGGCGGGCTCGTGCTGGTGAGCCGCCGGGACCTGCGGTCGAACAACTCGTGGATGCACAACGTCGAGGTGCTGGTGAAGGGCCGGCCGCGCTGCACGCTGCACGTGCACCCCGACGACGCCGCCCGACTGGGCCTGCTCGACGGTGAGCCCGCGCAGGTCAGCTCGGAGACGGGCTCGATCGAGGTGCCGGTCGAGGTGACCGACGCGGTGATGCCCGGCGTCGTGTCGCTGCCCCACGGGTGGGGCCACGACCGGCCCGGGACGCGCAACGCGGTCGCCCGGGCCCACGCCGGCGTCAACAGCAACGTGCTGTCGCCGGGCACGTTCGTCGACGTCCCCTCCGGCAACGCCGCCGTCAACGGCATCCCGGTCGAGGTCGTGGCCGCCCGGGTCCCCGAACCCGTGGCCGGCGACTGACCCCGGCCCGCCCCCGGCCCGCTCTGTTCCACCATTTCGACGTCGGAGCGTCGAAATGGTGGAACAGAGCTGGCGGGGTGGTTCAGATGGGCGGGGTGGGTCAGATGCGCTCGAAGTTGCGGCGCAGCTCCCACTCGGTGACGACGTCGTTGCTGGCGCGCCACTCCTCCTTGGCCGTGTGCAGGAGGTGGAAGTGCACGTCGTCGCCGAGCGCCTCGTTCGCGAACTCGGACCGCTCGAAGTCGTCGATCGCCTGGACGATGTTCCACGGGATGCGCTCGACGTCGGTCGCCGTGTAGCCGTTGCCGACGAACGGGTCGCCGCAGTCGAGGCCTCGGTCGATGCCGTCGAGGCCGGCGGCGACGATCGCCGCGAACGCGATGTACGGGTTGCAGTCGGCGCCGGGGATCCGCGACTCGACGCGCATCCCGGCGCCGTGGCCGACGAGCCGCAGCCCGCACGTGCGGTTGTCGGGGGACCACACGACCGCGGTCGGCGCCCACGAGCCCGGCTGGTAGCGCTTGTAGGAGTTCACGAACGGGGCGAAGCACAGCGACAGCTCGCGGGAGTGCGCGAGCAGGCCGCCCAGCCAGGCCCGGAACTGCGGCGACATGTCGTACGGGTCGTCCGACCCGGTCCCGGCGGGGCAGAGCGGCTCGCCGTCGAGGCTCCAGATCGAGGAGTGGATGTGGCAGCTCGAGCCCGGCTCGTCGATCTTCGGCTTGGCCATGAACGTGATCGCCTTGCCCTGGAGGTGGGCGATCTCCTTGGCGCCGTTCTTGTAGATGGTGTGGTTGTCCGCCATCGTCAGCGCGTCGGCATAGCGGAGGTTCAGCTCGTGCTGGCCCGGCGCGGCCTCGCCCTTGGAGAACTCGACGGGCAGGCCGGCGGCGAGCATGCCGTTGCGCAGCGCCCGCAGCAGCGGTTCGTCCTTGGTCGTCTGCAGGACGTGGTAGTCGAGGTTGTACCAGGAGCTCGTCCGGTCGTGGAGGTCCCGGTAGTCGTTGCGGGCCAGCTCGTCGTAGCCGGCGTCGTAGGCGAAGAACTCGAGCTCCGAGCCGACCATGACCTGCAGCCCCCGCTCGGCGGCCCGGTCGAGCTGATGGCGGAGGACCTGGCGGGGCGACACGGCGACGGGGGAGTCGTCCGCGTTGTCGAGCACGTCGGCCAGCACGAGCGCGGTGCCCTCGAGCCAGGGCGTGACCCGCAGCGTGGCGAGGTCGGGGCGGCCTCGGAAGTCGCCGTAGCCGGCCTCCCAGTTGGCGAAGCGATACCCCTCGACCACGTTCATGTCGACGTCGACGGTGAGCAGGTAGTCGCACGCCTCGATCCCCTCGCCGGTCGCGGGGTCGCCGCCCTCGCCGAGGATGTGGTCGATGAAGAACCGACCCGTGACCCGCTTGCCCATGAGCCGGCCCTGGAGGTCGGTGAACGCCACCACGACCGTGTCGATGGTCCCGTCGTCGACGAGGCGGGAGAGGGCGGGGACGTCGATCAGGCCGGTCTCGGGCATCCCGTGATCGTACGGCCCGAACGACGTTCGCGAGTCACGTCACCGGCGTGGCGGCGGACCCGCCGGCGTGGAGCGGCCGCTCCGCCACCCCGGCGCCGCCGTCGATCACCCGCCCTCGACCGAGCGGATCGCGGCGCGGTCGGCCGCGCCGGGCACGCCCAGGCCGACGTGTTCGGGGAGCTCGACGTGCAGCTCGTCGACGCCGTCGAGGGCGATCGTGCCCCGGACGAGGCGGGCGTCGAGGACGTGGCCGCCCACCTGGCGGTCCTCGGAGAGGAGGTGGAGGTGGTAGCCGGGGACCTCGACGCCCGCGGTGGCGTCGGGGAAGCGGAACCCGACCAGGGTCCCGTCGACCTCGGGCACCGCCCACTCCGTCTGGTGCGCCGTCACCTCGGCGAGCGGCGGGTACGGCGGGGACGGGGCGTGGACGCTCCGCAGGCGGACCCCGGCGAAGCGGCCGTCGACGCGGACGGCCACGACGTCGCTGCCGGCGGGCGCGAGCGCGTCGATGCGTTCGCGCAGCGCCGCGAGGTCGAGGTCGTCGGCCGGGACCGAGACCGCCGGTGCGAACCGGCACACGACCGCGAAGGGCGTGGCGGTCGACGCCGGGACCGGCGCGACGGCGCCGTCGCCGTCGACGACGAACGCCCGTCCGTCGAGCACCACGAGCTCGCCGCCGAGGCCCTGCGTGGTGCCGATGCCGAGATCGCCGTGCCGGAGCAGCTCCCCGATGGTGGCGTCGCCGTCGTAGCGGCCGGCCATCAGCGCGTCGAGCGTCCCGGCCTGGAAGGCCACGTGCTCCGCGACCGGGTCGTGGCGCAGCCCGGACCTCGTCAGCGCCCGCAGGTGGAGCGCGCCGAGCAGGCGGTCGTCGAGGATGTCCCGGGTCATCGCTCCACGCTACGGGCCGGCCGGCCCGCCCCGGCGCGGCGCACCTCCGGCCGACTCAGCGTCCGGCGCGGCTCGGTGTCCGGCGCGGCTCAGCGCCCCGCCAGCAGGCGGGCGAGCTCGGTGTCGGTCACGGGCTCCCCGTCCAGCCGGCCCTCGGTGAAGCGCCGCCAGCCGCGCCACTCGTCGAAGTGCTCCTCCCACTCGAGCAGGCGTTCGTCGGGCAGCGTCCGGGACCGGCGGGTGATCCGGATCGGCACGGTGGACCTCCGGGTCGAGGGGCTACTCCGGCGTGGTGTAGGCGGCGGTGATGCCGCCGTCGACCAGCAGCGACTGGCCGGTCATGAAGCTCGACTCGTCCGACGCGAGGAAGAGCGCCCCGTTGGCGATCTCCTGCGGCTCGCCGAAGCGGCCCATCGGGATGTGGACGAGGCGGCGCTGGCGCTTGGCGTCGTCGTCGAGGTACTTCGCCAGGAGCGGTGTGAGCACCGGCCCGGGGCACAGCGCATTGGCGCGGAGGCCCTGTCGGGCGTGGATGACGGCGATCTCCCGGGTCATGGCCAGCACCGCCCC